>JAKAQM010000028.1 GCA_021822565.1 Actinomycetes bacterium
GGTTCGCAGCCCACGGCACGCCGCTCGAGCTCATCGGGCGCTACTCGACCCGGGAGGTCGTCGAGCTCCGGTTCGCCACGCCCCGCGAGCAGGCCGACGCGCTCGCGCTCGGCGAGACGGCGCAGCGCATGGAGGTGCTGCCCGACCGCATCCTCCTCTACACCGCCGACGGCGACGCGGTCCTCGCCGAGGTGCACCGCCGCGGGTATGCCCCGGTGAGCGAGCTGGTACGGCGCTCGACGCTCGAGGACGTCTTCCTCCGGCTGACCGGGCGACGCCTCGTCGACTGATGGCGCTCGCCACGAGGGCGCCGTCGGCGAGGCGCACGCGCCCGCTCTGGGTGCGTTCGCTCGGCTACTGGGTCTTCCAGTACAAGCGCACCTGGCGCAGCTCGCTCTCGACCAGCGTGCTCGAGCCGTTGCTGTACCTCGCCGCGATGGGCATCGGTCTCGGCACGCTGGTCGACCGCCACGTCCACCAGGTGGGAGGGGTGAGCTACCTCGCGTTCGTCGGGCCGGGGCTGCTCGCGTCGGCGGCGATGCAGGTCGCGGTGAGCGAGGCGAGCTATCCGGTGATGGGAGCGATCAAGTGGGTGAAGACGTACCTCGCGATGCTCGCCACGCCGCTCCGCGTCATCGACGTCCTGCGGGGTCACGTGGCGTGGATCGCGCTGCGCCTCACGCTTGCGACCGGCATCTTCCTCGGGATCCTCGCGGCGTTCGGCCTCGCCCGCTCCTGGGAGGCCGCGCTGGCCCTTCCCGCGGGGGTCCTGACCGGGCTCGCCTTCTGCGCGCCCGTCGCCGCGTTCGCGGCGACCCGCGAGAACGACGTGGCGTTCTCGGTCATCTACCGCTTCGGGGTGGTTCCGCTCTTCCTCTTCTCGGGGGTCTTCTTCCCGATCACGATGCTCCCGGGGTGGCTACAGCCCGTCGCCTGGGCGACGCCCCTCTTCCACGGCGTGGCGCTGTGCCGCTCCCTCGTGCTCGGGGACGCCACGCTGGGCATCTCGGTCGTGCACGTCGCGTACCTCGTGGCACTGGGTGCCGGAGGCTACGCGGCCGCGAGGGTCACCTACCGGCGGCGTCTCGTGCAGTGAGCACCGCGTCCGCAGGACCCATGACGCCAGGCGCGCCCGGCGGCACCGCGTTGCGCATCACGCCCGCTGCGTTGCTCGGGAGCCGTCGCGCCGTGCACATGGTCGAGCGCAACGTCTACGTCTACCGGCGCAGCTGGATCTTCCTCGTGTCGGGGTTCTTCGAGCCGTTCTTCTACCTGCTCTCCATCGGGATCGGCATGAGCTCACTGGTCGGCCCCCTGCGCGCCGGCGGCGAGATCGTGGCGTACCCCGTCTTCGTCGCTCCGGGGCTGCTGGCCTCCTCGGCGATGAACGGCGCCCTCTTCGACTCGACGTTCAACCTGTTCCACAAGCTGAAGTTCGCGCACACCTATGACGCCGTCCTCTCGACGCCGCTCACCGTGGCCGACGTCGCCGCGGGGGAGATGGGCTGGTCGCTCCTCCGGTCCGGCCTGTATGCGCTCTCGTTCATGTGCGCCATGTCGGCGCTCGGCGACGTCAGGACGGGCTGGGCGGCGCTGTGCTACCCCGAGGCGCTGCTCATCGCCTTCGCCTTCTCGGCGGTCGGCATGGCCACGACGACGTACCTGCGGGGTTGGCGGGACTTCGAGATGGTGATGCTCGCCATCGTCCCCATGTTCTTGTTCTCGGCGACCTTCTACCCGCTCTCCGTCTACCCCGGATGGCTGCAGGCGATCGTGCGCCTCACGCCGCTCTACCAGGGGGTGGCGCTCCTGCGTGGAACCGACCTCGGCAGCTTCGACTGGGCGATGGCCGGCCACGCCGCGTACCTCGCGGTGCTCGGGCTCGCCGGCCTGGTGGCCACGCGCTCCCGGCTCACCAGGCTGCTCCTTCCCTGACCCCGTGCCTGCCGCCAACCCGGCGATCAGCCCGGGGCCCCGGGCGCCCGGAGACCTCCCCGAGCGGCTAGACCATCGGCATGGAGCTCCGCACGATGGGACGTTCGGGATTGCAGGTGTCCGTGCTCGGCCTCGGCGCCAACAACTTCGGCGCGCGAATCGACGAGGACGCGTCGGCGGCGGTGGTCCGGGAATGCCTGGACGCCGGCGTCACCTTCTTCGACACCGCCAATTCCTACGGCGGCGGGCGGTCGGAGGAGCACCTGGGCCGCGCGCTCGAGGGCCATCGCGACGAGGTGGTGATCGCGACCAAGTTCAGCTCGCGTGTGGGCGACGGCCCCTACGACGCGGGCGCCTCGCGCAAGCACCTGGTGGCTGCGTGCGAAGCCAGCCTGCGCAGGCTGGGCACCGACTACATCGACCTCTACTACCAGCACTGGCCCGACCCGAGGACGCCCGTCGAAGAGACGCTCGAGACGCTCGACGCGCTCGTGCGCGCCGGGAAGGTCCGCTACGCGGCGAGCTCGAACTTCGCCGCGTGGCAGATCGTCGAGGCGGAGCACGTCGCCCGGGCGCGCGGCACGACCCGGTTCGTCGCGAGCCAGTCGGAGTGGAGCCTGCTGCGCCGCGGCGTCGAGGCCGAGGTCGTCCCCGCCTGCGCCGCCTACGGCGTCGCGCTGGTGCCGTACTTCCCCCTCGCGTCGGGGCTCCTCACCGGCAAGTACTCGCGCGGGAAGCCTCCGCCCGAGGGCACCCGGTTGGCGAGGTCGGCGGACTTCGCCAAGCTCGCGACCGGTGAGGCGTTCGACATGCTCGACCGGCTCTCCGCCGTCGCCGAGAAGAGCGGGCGGACGCTCCTCGAGCTTGCCATCGGCTGGCTCGCGGCACAGCCCGTCGTGCCGAGCGTCCTCGTCGGCGCCACGAGCCCCGAGCAGGTGCGCGCGAACGCTGCGGCTGCCGAGGTCGCGCTCGGCCCCGAGGAGCTCGCGGCCATCTCGGAGGCGACCGCCGCCCCGGCGGCGCCCTGACCCCCGCGCCGCCGTCCGGCTCAGGAGTCGAAGCCGAGACCGAGCCGGTCCAGCAGGCGAAGCCAGGCGTTGCGCCGCCCGCCGTGCGTATCGGCGTGCGCGATCGACAGGCGCGTGGCCTGGATGACGAGCCAGGCGAAGGGCTCGGGCGGGAAGGGGGTCGGCCTGGTGCGGACGAGCTCCAGATCGGTCAGCTCGGTGCGCCGTCCCGAGAGGAGGTCCAGCATCACGCGGGCGCCGAACCGGCTGGCGCCGACCCCCAGCCCCGTGTACCCCGCGGCGTAGGCCACGCGCCCGCCCGCGGCCGTGCCGAAGAACGCGCAGAACCTCCCCGACGTGTCGATGGCGCCGCCCCAGCGGTGGGTGAAGCGCAGGCCGGCGAGCTGGGGGAACGTCTCGTAGAAGTGGCGGGCCAAGGTGTGGAACGTCGCGGGCCGCTGGTCGTACTCGGGCCGCACCTTGCGCCCGTAGTGGTAGGTCGCGTCCCACCCACCCCACAGGATCCGGTTGTCCTCGGTGAGGCGGTAGTAGTGGAACTGGTTGCCCGCGTCCGAGAGCCCCTGGCGGTGGCGCCAGCCGACCGCGTCGAGCTGCTCGTCGCTGAGCGGTTCGGTGACGAGCACGTGGTCGTAGACGGGAACGATGCGCAGCCGCACGCGCCGGAGCAGCGGGTCGAACGCGTTCGTGGCGAGGGCGACCCGGTCCGCGAGGACACGCCCTGTGGTCGTCTCCAGCTCGACGCCGGGGGAGAGCAGCCCGCGGACGCCGTTCCCCGTCGTGTGGCGCGACATGCCGACGACAGGCGTGTGCTCGAAGATGCGCACGCCCGCTTCGAGGCAGGCGGACCGGATGCCCCACGCGAGGCGCGCAGGGTTGACCATCGCGCAGCCGTCGCGGTCCCAGACCCCGCCGAGGTAGGTCGGCGAGGAGACCTCCTCCAAGAGCGCCTCGCGGTCGAGGAACCCGGGCGGCGGCGGACCTTCGCCGCGGAGCTCGTCGAGCTGCCAGGGCGCCGTCGCGATGCTGAGCTGCCCGGTGCGCTCCCACCCGCAGTCGACCTCGTGCTCCTTCACGAACTGCTCGATCGCGTCGAGGTTCTCCATGCCGAGCCTTTGGAGCCGCTCGAAGCTGTCGGGGAAGCGCGCACGGCCGTTCGCCTCGCCGTGGGTGAGGCTGGCTTCGCAGAAGCCGCCGTTGCGCCCGGTCGCGGCCCAACCTGCCCGCTCGCCCTCGAGCACCACGACGCCGAGCGCAGGGTCCGCCTGCTTGGCCAAGAGGGCGGTCCACAGCCCCGTGAAGCCCGCGCCCACGACGGCGAGGTCCGCGTGCACCGTGCCAGTGAGCGGGGGCCGGGGCTCCGGCGCGGCGGGGTCGTCGAGCCAGAAGCTGACCGGCTTGGCCCGCTCGATCGCGTCGTCGATGCGCAGTGTCCCGAATTGCGCCAGTCTGTTCACCTTCCCCAACCTATGCGCGCCGGGAGGATCCAGAGAAAGCCCGCGCGATCGGGGCGACGTCACCTACGCTCGCCTCAGCCATGTCAGGCCCGCTCGAGCTCACCAACACCCATCCAGCGCTGCGCCATTGCTGGCATCCCGTCGCCCGCTCCGCCGAGGTGGGCGAGCGGCCGGTGCGCGTGCTCCTGCTCGGCGAGCCCTGGGTGCTCGCCCGTCTCGGGGACGGAGGGGCCCTGGCCGCCTTCGCCGATCGCTGTCCGCACCGCTCTGCCCCCTTGTCGATCGGGTCCGTGGCCGCGCACGGCGGCGACGGCGCGCGGGTGCTCGTGTGCGCGTACCACGGCTGGTGCTTCGGCGCCGGCGGCGAGTGCGTGGACATCCCTGCGCTCGGGCCCGGGGGCCGCATCCCCCCGAGGGCACGCCTGCGGGCTGCGGCTGGCGTCGCCGAGCGCCACGGCATGGTGTTCCTCCGCCCCGACACGTTCGGGGCGGAGGCGGCAGACCCAGCGCTCGAAGCGCTCGGCGAGGTTCCCGACGTCGCCGAGGCGCACGACCCCGGGTTCATGGCGGGCGACCTTCCGGTGCTGGGGGTCCGCGCGTCGGCGGGCATGCTCGCCGACAACTTCTTGGACATGGCGCACTTCCCGTTCGTGCATCGAGAGACGTTCGGCGCCGGGGAGAAGGTGGTGGCGCCGATCCGGGTCGAGCGCGACGTGCAGGACGCCCGCGGTCGGTGGTCGTTCACGGCGGTGAGCGAGCATGCGTTCATGAACCGGGAGGACCCCGGGGTCGCTGCCGGCCACCGCCCGCTCGAGCAGCGCCGCCGCGTGACCTACCGCGTGCACGCGCCCTTCCACCTCGTGCTTCGCCTCGACTTCCTTGATGCCGGCGGGACGAACGTGATCGGCTTCTTCCTCCAGCCCGAGACCGACGAGCGATGCCGGATCTTCTCGACGATCTGGCGCGACGACCTCTGCCACGACCCCGCGCGCATGGCCGACGCGGTCCGCTTCGAGGTGAAGGTCATCGAGGAGGACCTCGCCGTCCAGGAGGCCTACGACGTCGGGTTCCTGCCGCTCGACCCGACGGCCGAGGTCCATACCCGGGCGGACCGGACGACTCTCGAGCTGCGTCGCATGCTCGCCGACCTGGTGGAGGCTGCGTCGGCGCACGAGACCCGAGCGCGGCAGCCCACGCGGGTCGCACCGTGACCGCCGGCGTCCTCGTCGTCGAGCATCCCGTGGTGCAGCATCGCCTCGCCGTGCTGCGCGACGAGGCGACCGAGCCCGCCACCTTCCGGCAGGTCGTCCACGACCTCTCCGTGCTCGTCGCCTATGAGGCGATCCGGGACCTCGAGACCGAGCAGGTCGCCGTGCGCACGCCGGTAGGCGTGGCCACGTGCACGAAGATCGCAGAGACCGTGCTGCTCGTGCCGATCCTGCGCGCAGGGCTCGGGATGGTGCCGGCCATCCAAGGGCTGCTTCCCCACACCGAGGTCGCGCACGTCGGGCTCCGCAGAGACGAGGAAACCCTGCGCTCCGAGGTGTACCTCGACCGGCTTCCGCGGGACCTCACGGGTCGGCGTGTCGTGGTGTGCGACCCCATGCTCGCGACGGGGGGCTCCCTCGTCCAGGCGTGCGGCCTCGTGGCGTCGCGCGGCGCCGCTCACGTCCAGGCGGTCTGCCTGATCGCGTCCGTGCCCGGGATCGAGCGGTTCCGAGCGTCCCACCCCGACGTGCCCGTTGCGTGCGCGGTGGTCGACCCCGGGCTGGACGAGCGCGGGTTCATCGTCCCAGGCCTCGGCGATGCCGGTGATCGCTTGTTCGGCCCTCCGGGCTGAATGTGACCACGCCGTTATGCGGACGTAACGAAACCGTAGTATGCTGCCATGAGGCTCGGTGGACGAGGGGGGCCGCTCCTCCAACCCTCCGCCAACAGGAGCGGCCCGCCGGGCCATCGAGCCAGGCCCATCGAGCCGGGTCACCTCGCCCACCTCGATGGATGCCCGCCGAGGGACGCCTCTGGGATCTCCGGTCGAGCCGCTACCGCTCGCCGACCACGGAGAACGCCTCGTCCAGGCGCGTGGCGACCTCCTCGCCGTCGGTGTCGGTGAACACGAGCGGGGGCCGGATCTTGAGCACGCTCGACGAAGGGCCGGTCGTCCCGATGAGGACGCCGAGCTGGCGCATCCGGTTCACCAGCCGGTGCGCCCGCTGCGGGTCCGGCGAGCCGTCGCTTCGCACGATGTCCACCCCGAGGACGAGGCCCCAGCTGCGCACCGCGCCCGCGGCGTCGTGGCGCGCCACGACCTCGTCGAGGAGCCCCCGCAGGTGAGCCCCGGACGCGGCTGCGCGCTCGGCGAGCCGCTCTTCCTCGACGACTCGGAGCAGCGCGAGCGCTGCGGCGCACGCGAGCGTGTTCCCGCCGAAGGTGCTGAAGAACCCGGTCCTCTCGACGAAGCGGTCCACGAGGTCCGCGCGCGCGAGCACCGCGGCGACGGGAAAGCCGTTGCCCATGGGCTTGCCGAGCGTCACCATGTCCGGCTCGATCCCCGAGCTCGTGATGCCCCAGAGCCCTTCGCCAGAGCGGCCGAAGCCGATCTGGACCTCGTCGTCGACGAAGAGCCCTCCTGACGCGCGCACGGCCGCCACGGCGTCGGCCAGCCACCCGTGCGCGGGACCGAGGACGCCGTCGCTCGTGAAGGCCGAGTCGACGAACAGCGCCGCCGGAAGATGGCCCGCCTCGCGGAGCCCGTCGACGACGACGCCTGCGTCGCCTGCGCCGCGATGCGCAGCGCCGGGAGGGGAGAGCAGGCCCACGTGCGCAGGCGCGTACCCCTCCGGCCACTCCTCGGGCGACAGGTCGGTCGTCGCCTCCGTGACGCCGTGGTAGGCGAAGCGCGTGACCAGGAGCCCGTCGTGGCCGGTCGCCAACCGGGCGATCCGCAACGCCACGTCGTTCGCCTCGCTGCCCGAGTTGACGAAGAGGACCCGCCCGAGGTGCCCCGGCGCGCGTTCGAGGAGCGCCTCGGCGAGCTCGACGTTCGACTCGTGCAGGTAGCGGGTGTTCGTCACCAGGCGCCGGCTCTGCGCAGCGATCGCCGCAGCGACCTTCGGATGGCAGTGCCCGGCGACGGGCACGTTGTTGTATGCGTCGATGTACCGGCGGCCTGCGGCGTCGAAGAGGTGCACGCCCTCCCCTCGTACGAGGTGGAGCGGCTCGTCGTAGCTGAGCTCCACCGCGCCGAGCACGCCGCGGCGCGCGGCGAGGAGGTCGACGGTCGGCCGGGCGCGGTAGGGGAGCGACGACCGCGACGCGCCGGGAAAGCGGTGGGCCGCTTCCTCGAGTTGCACCACGAGCGCGTCCACGCCCTCCTCCTCGATGCGGCGCAGCAGCGCCATCGACGCGTCGGGCAGCTCTTCTGCGTGAGGGTGGTGGAGGCGCCTCCAGGTCGTGACGACGACGTCGGTGGCGGCGCGGGCCATGACCAGGTCGGCCAAGACCGCGGCTTCGTCCTCTTCGAGGGGGGTCTCGTCGCAGTAGCCGGCGACCATGGGCGGCGCGGCCTGCATCCCGTCGCCGCGCGCGGCAGCCACCTCCGCGATCGCCACTGCCAGATCACAGACGAGCGCGGTGTGCGTCATGTCGCCGAAATCGGTGATGCCGACGATCCGGTCGCCCTCGTCGACGAGCACGTTGTACGGGTTCATGTCGTTGTGGACGATCTGTGCCCGTAGCGCCTCGAAGCGCGGGACGACGCGGGCCTCGAACCGGTCGATCGTCGCCTCGACGAGCTTCCTGTCGTCGGGCTCGAGGAGGTCGAGCCGATCGCGTAGCGCGACGGTGTGCCGCACGTCCCATTGGATCCGGTAGCCCGCCGCCGGGTGGAAGAAGCCGCGTAGCGCCCGTCCCAGCCGAGCGGTGCACCGCCCCCACTCGTAGAGGGCGGACGCATCGAGCCCCGGGGGGTCTGGATGGGCCCCACCGAGGAAGGTGACCAGCTGCACGTCGGAGACCCGGCCGTCTGCCCCGGCGACCGCCGCGCGCACCGCCCCGGCGGGAGTGGGCACCACCTCGGGAACGGGCAGGCCGGGGTCGACCCTGCGGACGTGGGCCATCGCCAGCGTGCGCATCTCCACGACGTCTCCGGAGTCCTCGGGGTGGTGGACCTTCAGCACGTAGCGGCGGCCGTCGGTGGCGTCGACGCGGAAGTTCAGGTCACGCTCCCCGTGCAGCTCGGTCAGGCTGCCCGAGATCCCGTACACGTCCGTCAGCAGCGCACCCGCCATCTCCGGGCTGACCTCGGGACGGGGCGCGAGCAGCGGATCGACCATCGATGCTCATCCTGCCAGACGCGCGCGTCGGTGCGCTGCGGCCCCGGCCTCGAGTGAAGGCTCGTCGCCGCTGCACGTGCCCGACCCCGCCGCGAGAGCCGCTCGGGAATTCGGCGGCCCCCTGGCGAGCCAGGGGGCCGGCAGCGCACTTGTGCACCCAGTACACCATGTACCCCGACGCGCCTCGAGTCACCCCGCGGCCCCCTTCCATGATGCGGCGCACCCTCGGCAGCGAGCCGCTTCTCAGTCCCCGGCGCCGATGTCCTCGTGCCACAGCGCCGGGTGTGCGGTCACGAAGCCGCCGAGGAGCTCGGTGCACGCGGGATCGTCGAGGACCACCACCTCCACTCCGTGCTCGGCCAGCCACTCGTGCCCGCCGGTGAACGTCCGGGCCTCGCCGACCACGAGGCCGCCGATCCCGAACTGGCGGACCAGGCCGCTGCAGTACCAGCACGGGGAGAGCGTCGTCACCATCACGCAGTCCGAGTAGTCGCGGCGCCGGCCGGCGTCGCGAAACGCCGCCGTCTCGGCATGGACCGAGGGGTCGCCGTCTTGGACACGCCGATTGCGGCCTCGTCCGAGAAGCGTCCCGTCCCGGCGGAACAGGGCGGCGCCGATGGGGATGCCGCCTTCTGCGAGACCCTCACGCGCTTCTTCGAGCGCGACCTCGAGGAGCCGGCGCGCCGCGCCCTCGTCGAGCGCGAGGTGCCCGTGTTGCCGATCCCGTCCTGTCGATGCCCGATCCCGTCCTGTCGATGCCCGATCCCGTCCTGTCGATGTGGTCGTGACCATGCAGCAAGTGTGGCAAACTTCCGAGAGCATCGGTACGGCCGCGTGAGTCGCAGGCCCGTGCACCGAGACGGGGCGGCGGCGAGGCGAGAAGCGATGAGATGTCGGTGATGACGACCCCTGTCGACCCCCCCGTCGTCCCGGCCTCTCCTGCGAAACCGGTCCCCGACCTGCCCGCGGTCACCGCCGACGACGTCCGCGCCGCGGCCGACCGCCTTGCGGGCGTGGTCCACCGTACGCCGGTCGTGCGCTCCCACACCCTCGACCGCATGGCTCGGCGGAGCGTGTTCCTCAAGTGCGAGAACTTCCAGCGGGTCGGCGCCTTCAAGTTCCGAGGCGCCTACCACGCGGCGTCGCGCCTGCCCGCGGACGTGCTCGCGGCCGGGATCGTCACCTACTCGTCGGGGAACCACGCGCAAGCCGTCGCGCTCGCCGCGCACGAGCTCGGAACCCGAGCAGTGGTGGTCATGCCCGAGGACGCCCCGCGCTCCAAGGTCGAGGCCGTCACCGGCTACGGGGCCGAGATCGTGACCTACGACCGCTACGAGGAGGACAGGGTGGCGATCAGCGCGCAGCTCGCAGAGGCACGGGGCATGGCGGTCCTCCCGCCCTACGAGCACCCGCAGGTGATCGCGGGCCAGGGCACCGTTGCCCTCGAGCTCTTGGAAGAGGTCGGCCGCCTCGACGCGCTCGTCGTCCCGGTCGGCGGCGGCGGGCTGGTCGCAGGCTGCGCGACGATCGCGACGGCCATGTGCCCGGACCTGCGCGTGGTGGGGGTCGAGCCCGAGTCCGGCGACGACACGAAGCGCTCGCTCGACGCCGGTCGCCGTGTCAGGATCCCCGTGCCGCGCACCATCGCCGACGGGCTGGCAGCGGAGGTGCCCGGGGAGCTCACCTTCTCGATCAACCGCCGCCTGCTCGCCGGCATCGCCCTGGTGAGCGATGCCGAGATCGTCGACGCGATGCGGTTCGCCTTCGACCGGCTGAAGCTCGTCATCGAGCCGAGTGGCGCGAGCAGCCTCGCCGTCGTCCTCGCCGGGCGCGTCGACGAGGTGGCTCCGGGGGCCGAGCGGGTCGGCGTCGTCGTGTCAGGCGGCAACGTGGACTCTCGGCGCTTCGCCGAGCTCGTGGCCCCGACGGCCTGACGTCGGGGCACGACGCATCCGGGTGGCGGTGGGGGCGGCAGTCGTCGGCGCGTCGGTCAGCTCACGCGACCAACGATGCATCTGGCCCCACGTCAGCCAGAGCGGCGCTCAGCATTCGGGACACGACCCGGCGCGACGATGCCACCGAGAGCCCTTCGACCCTGCGCAACCGGTCCCAGGTCCGCAGCGAGACCGCGACGCCGAGCGCGGCGGCGACCTCCTTGCGCTGCCTGCCTGCAGCCTGGATCTCGGGAGCAAAGGTGTCCTCGAGGAGCCGGGTCAGCATGGAGCGGCCAGATTGGAGCGCGGTGGCGACGCCGGGGTGGCTGAGCGCGAGCGCCGTGGAGTTCCGTCCAAGGTTCCCGACCGCTTCGTAGAGCGTGGCGCGGCGGTCGACGGTGCGCTCGATGCGTGTGTGGAGCGGCAGGTCGGCCGGGACGTGCGGCGCGAGCTGCCCGTACCGTTCGACGGACAGCTCGTGCACCGCCTGGTAGAGGGCGTCGAGGTCCTCGAAGTGATGGAAGACCAGGCGGAGCGACACCCCCGAGCGCTCGGCGATCTCCCGAGAGGTCGGCGGGGCCCCGCGCTCTTCGAGGAGCGCGAGCGTGGACTCGGCGATGCGGCGCCGCGTGCGTTCCCCCCGTGCGTTCGGCGGCACCCTTCTCGCGGGTGACCCTTCCCTGCCGACCTCCGTCATCGCGGCCCTTCCCCTCGTCTTCCCCGGCGCGGACAGACTAGCGAATTGCAACCCATATTGCCCAAGCCAGGCAAGCGGACGGCGACCTCCGGCGTCGATCCGACGACGACCCTCGGATGCGGCAGTGGGCGAACCCCCTGTTCGGACGGTTCGGAGGCGGGCGACGCTTGAAGTCTTCGATCGCCCTCGGTACGGTTTCGCTCTGGAACGATGTCGCCCTGGACCTCGGCGGCTCCGTGGATGCGTGGTTGGAGGTCCTCGTGGCGTTGCCCAGCGAACTGCACCGGTGCCTGCCGCGGGTGGTCCGCGCCCCCGGTCGGCCATGAGCGAGCATGCCCGAGGGGGGACATGCGCGGTCTTGGCGGGGGTGATCGACGCCGCACCCGATGGCATGCTCCTCGTCGACGACGAGGGCACGATCCTGCTGGCCAATCGACAGATGGAGCTGCTCTTCGGCTACCCGAGAGAAGAGCTTCTCGGTCGACCCGTGGAGCTGCTCGTTCCCGAGCCCGTGCGCACAGCCCATCGCCGTCATCGCGCAGCGTTCGCGAGCCATCGGGCCACCAGGCCGATGGGCTTCGGCCTTCCGGTGTTCGGACTGCGTCGCGACGGCGCCGAGCTCGCACTCGAGATCAGGTTGAGCCCGTTGCAGACGGACGACGGCGCTTGCACCATCGCGGTCGTGCGGGACCTGTTCGACCACCTGGACGCCGAGCTTCGTGCCGTCGAGCTTCGTGCCGTCGAGCTTCGTGCCGTCCAGACGAACTGGGACGCCGCCGTGCGCGACGCGCGCCAGCGCGCGGTCAGAGATCTGCACGACAGGATCTCCGAGCGTCTCTTCGCCGCCGGTATGGCGGTCCAGTCCGCCCACGGGATCGCCACCGATCCGCTCTTTCGTGATCGGCTGGGCCGGGCGCTCGAAGAGATCGACCGGGCCATCTTCGACCTCCGCTCTCCCATGTTCGAACGGCATCCCGCCGGGGCGGCCGGGTCGTTCGAACGGCATCCCGCCGGGGCGGCCGGGTCGCTGCGCGTCCGGGTCATCGAGGCCTGCGTCGAGATGCAGCCCGTGCTCGGCTTCGCACCGAGCACGCGCTTCGTCGGTCCGGTCGAGAGCGTCGACCCGCGAGTCGCCGAAACACTGCTCGTGGTGCTCCGAGAGGCGTTGTCGAGCGTCGCCCAGCACGCGTGGGGGTCGAGCGCGGCGGTCACCGTCTCCGCGGGCGACGACATCGTTCTGGTGGTGGAAGGCGACGGTGCCGGGTGGCCGACGAACGCCGGGGGGTCGCTCGGCTGGCGACTGCGTGCGCTCGTGGCTCGGGCACGAGAGCTCGGCGGCACGCTCTTCGTCGGTCCCAACGGTGCGTCGGGCACGCGGCTCGAATGGCGAGTCCCGATCCGGTGACCGGTCGAGCGTAGGGACTTTCGGCCCTAGACGGCTGGATGGTCGAGCTTCATGCTCCCAGTCGTGATGACGGGGGCCGAGCACGCGGTCGTCTTCCTGAGCGACGCCGTGGAGGTCGAGGGTACCCACCTCGAGGTGGAGCGCTGGCTGCGCCGTTCCGGGGGCGATCTCCTCGTTCCGCTCGCCGGAGAAGCCACGGCCTGGGGCGAGGAGCTCCTCATGACCGTCGGGCCCAGCGTCGGCGAGCGCGTGCTGGGTGTTCCCGTCAAGGTGCGGTTGGGCGCCTGCTGGACACGGGACGGCAGCATCGCGATCCCCATCCGCTGGGAGGCAGCGCTCTTCGAGTCCCTCTTCCCGGTGCTCGACGGCACGCTCGTCGTCACTTCCCTCGACGAGACTCGCTGCCGGCTCGCCATCGAAGCCTCCTACCGGCCACCGCTCGAGCGGCTCGGTTCGCTCATCGACCGCGTGCTGCTCCACCGGGTTGCCGAGTCCACCGTCCACGATTTCCTGCGACGCGTCGGCCTCACATTGTCGGCGTGGTGCGCCCGATGCCAGAACGAGTAGTCGCCGCCAGGTCGAAGCGGTCGAGCATCATGACCTTGTCCCAGGCAGCGACGAAGTCGCGCACGAGCTTCTCGCCGGCGTCCTCGCACGCATACACCTCGGCCACGGCGCGCAGCTGCGAGCTCGAGCCGAACACGAGATCGACGGCCGTGGCGGTCCACCTGGGCTCGCCCGTCGTGCGGTCGCGCCCCTCGTAGGTTCCCGTCTCGCTCGCGGATGGCGTCCATTCGGTCCTCATGTCGAGCAGGTTGACGAAGAAGTCGTTCGTGAGCGTTCCCGGGCGATCGGTGAGCACGCCGTGCGCCGTCTGCCCGGTGTTGGCTCCGAGTGCGCGCAAGCCACCGACGAGCACCGTCATCTCGGGCACGGAGAGGGTGAGCAGGCTTGCTCGCTCCACGAGCAGGTGCTCGGGCGGCCGCGTCTCTTCGGCTCGGACGTAGTTGCGGAACCCGTCCGCCACCGGTTCGAGCACGGCGAAGGAGGCCGCGTCGGTCTGCTCCTCCGACGCATCCGTGCGCCCGGGCGTGAACGGGACAGCCACCGACACGCCAGCTCGCCGGGCCGCCTCTTCGACGGCGGCGCACCCGGCGAGGACGATCAGGTCGGCCAGAGAGACCTGCGTGCCGCCGCGCCGGAGGTCGTTGAACTCGTGGCGGACACGATCCAACGTGGCGAGCACGCGCTGCAGTGCGGGCGGGTCGTTCGCCTCCCAGTCCTTCTGCGGGGCGAGGCGGATGCGTGCCCCGTTGGCGCCTCCGCGCATGTCGGTGCCCCGGAACGTGGACGCGGACGCCCAGGCGACCCCGACCATCTCCGAGATGGTGAGCCCGGAACCGAGAAGTGCCCCCTCGAGGGCTGCGATGTCGTCGTCGTCGACGAGGTCGTGGTCCACGGGCGGCACCGGGTCCTGCCAGAGCTGCGGCTCAGCGGGCACGAGCGGCCCCAGGTAGCGGGAGATCGGCCCCATGTCACGGTGGGTGAGCTTGAACCATGCCCTGGCGAACGCATCGGCGAACTGGTCGGGATGCTCGTGGAACCGCTCGGCGATCGGCCGGTAGATCGGGTCCTCCCTGAGCGCCAGGTCCGTGGTGAGCATCGCCGGCGCGTGGCGCTTCGACGGGTCGTGCGCGTCGGGGACCGTGCCGCGTGCAGCGGGGTCCGAAGGGGTCCACTGCTTGGCGCCCGCCGGGCTCGTGGTGAGCTCCCAGTCGTTGCCGAAGAGGTTGTCGAAGAACCCGTTGTCCCATCGGGTCGGCTCGGCGGTCCAGACGCCTTCGAGACCACTCGTGTACGTGTCGTCCCCCTTGCCGGTGCGATAGGAGCTCTTCCAGCCGAGGCCCTGGTCCTCGAGGCTCGCCCCTTCGGGCTCGGGGCCGACGAAGCTCGCCGGCGCTGCGCCGTGGAACTTCCCGAACGTGTGGCCTCCGGCGACGAGCGCGACCGTCTCCTCGTCGTCCATGGCCATGCGGGCGAAGGTCTCCCGGATGTCGCGCGCCGCGGCGCGAGGGTCGGGGTCGCCGTTCGGGCCTTCGGGGTTCACGTAGATGAGCCCCATCTGCACCGCGCCGAAGGGGTTGGCGAGCTCGCGGTCGCCGCTGTAGCGCTCGTCGCCGAGCCAGGTGGCCTCCGGGCCCCAGTCGACGTCCTCTGGCCCCCAGATGTCGACCCGGCCGCCCCCGAACCCGAAGGTCTCGATCCCCATCGACTCCAATGCGCAGTTCCCGGCGAAGATGATCAGGTCGGCCCACGAGAGCTTCCGGCCGTACTTCTGCTTGACCGGCCACAGGAGGCGGCGCGCCTTGTCGAGGTTGGCGTTGTCGGGCCAGCTGTCGACCGGTGCGAATCGCTGGTTGCCCCGCCCGGCCCCGCCGCGGCCGTCGGCGACGCGGTAGGTGCCGGCACTGTGCCACGCCATGCGGACGAACAGTGGTCCGTAGTGGCCGAAGTCTGCGGGCCACCACTCCTGCGAGGTCGTCATCACCTCGACGATGTCGCGCTTCACGGCGCCGAGGTCGAGCGACGCGAATTCCTTCGCGTAGTCGAAGTCCTCGTCCATCGGGTTCGCCCGGGAGGAGTCCCGGTCGAGCAGGTGCAGATCGAGCTGGTTCGGCCACCAGTCGCGGTTCGATCTGGCCCCGAGCGCCGTGTGCAGCACGGGACAGGTTCCTGCAGTGTCGTTCTCAGGCATGGTGCTCCTCCTGTGCTCGTGGGTCGCTGGGTGCTGCGGGTGTCGTCTTGGCGCGGGGTGCTGCTCGAGGGGGCTCGTTCGCTTCTTGACAGGCAGGGCAGATGCCCCAGAAGGTCACCTCCGCCTCGTCGAGCAGGTAGCCGCGGGTCTCCGACGGGGTGAGGCAGGGCCGCTCACCCACGACGCAGTCGATGTCGGCGGTGGCCCCGCAGCGACGGCAGACCACGTGATGGTGGTTGTCTCCCACGCGTAGCTCGTGGAGCGCAGGGCTCCCTGCCGGCTCGATCCTCCGGACGATGCCGGCTGCGACGAACGCGGAGAGCACGCTGTAGACGGTCTGCGGGGAGACGGAGCCGAGCTGCGCGCCCACGTCGACGATCACCGTCTCCGCGTCCGCGTGCGGGCGCTTCGCCAGCGCGCGAAGCACACCCAGGCGGGTCGCGGTCACGCGGAGCCCTGCGCCCTTCACCAGCGCGGCAAGGGCAGCGTCCGGCTCGTCCAGCAGGTGCGAAGAGCGCGGGGGGTTCGGACGATCCACGCCCGTAGATTAGAACGACTCGTATGTTGTAGTCAATCTAGACAACTGCGGCTCTCCGACCTGGCAGCGCGGTCACCGTGCGCACGCGGCCGGCGCCGAGGTGTCGCTCAGGCGCGGCCGGCGCTGGCAGGCGACAATGGAGCGCATGCTCTACGACGACGGCGGGATCGCGTGCGACGACCGTTCCCTCATCATCCGGCGGTACTACCCGTGGGGCGGTGCCAAGAACGTCGCGTACTCGGCCATCCGGAGCGTGGAGCGGCGACCCCTCACGGCGATGACCGGCAAGTGGCGGATCTGGGGATCGGGCGATCTCGTGCACTGGTGGAACCTCGACACGAAGCGGCCCAGAAAGCAGGCGGCACTCGTGGTCGACCTCGGGAGACGGGTCATCCCGGTGATCACGCCAGACGACCCCGACGCCGTAGAGGGCATCATTGCGGCGCACCGCGGGTGACCGTGACCGTGCTGCGCGCCCAGGCAGTCAGCTCGCACCAGGATTGGGAGGAACGTGCATGATCCACGAGATGCGCACACAGACGGGGCCGGGAAGAGGGACCGCTGCGCGCACCTACCGGACGACCATCGGCTCGCAAGCGGTCGACCTGCCGCTCGTGCAGGTCGCCCCCGACGTCACCATCGCCTTGCTCGTCTGCGTGGACTACGGGGTGGCGTTCTCGGAGCGCGCCGGCAGAGAGCTCGCGGGGCTCCTGGCCGATACCCGCCCAGAGCACGTGGTCTCGGTCGCGACGATGGGGATCCCCCTCGCCATCGAAGTGACCAGGGCGCTCGGCCTCGACGACTACGTCATCCTCTACAAGACTCCGAAGATCCATCTCGGCGACACATGGGTGGAGCCGGTGCGCTCGATCACGACGGGAGCCGACCAGAGCCTGCGTCTCGATCCTGCGCGGGTCGAGATGTTGAAGGGCCGCCGCGTGGCGGTGGTCGACGACGTCGTGTCGACGGGAGCGTCGTTGCGCGCGTCGCTGCAGCTGCTGCGCCGGGTCGGTGCCGAGCCGGTCGTCGTCGGCGCATTCCTCACCGAGGGGCAGCAGTGGCGACGTGTGCTCGGGGAAGACGCGGAGATGGTCCGCGCACTCGGCGCGATCCCGCTCTTTCGCACCGGTCCCGATGGGAGCCTCGTCGAGGACTGGCTGGGAGACGCCTGATCTCGAGGCTCGTCATGCGCCCGCACGGGCGTGCACGGGCGTGCTCGTGTGCTGGCGCGTTCATGTGCTGGCGGGTTCATGTGCTGGCGTAGGAGAAGCGGTGGTGCGCGTACTCACCACCCACGAACTCGCCGACCACGTGGTCGGGGTCGATCGGCAGGGGCATGCTTCCCGCCTCCACTCGCGCGCGTAGCTCCTCGGCGACCGTGCGCGAGATCTCGTCGCCGGCGGCCTCGAGCTGCTCCAGGCGTTCGAGCGCGAGGTCCTGTCGGCTGTAGCGCCAGGGCAGGAGGACGCTCGCCAACGCGGACTGCTCGCGCTCGCGCTCGCTCACGCGGATGACCGCCCGCTCGTCGAGCCGCTTGTCGTGGAAGATCCGTGCCGTCGGCCGGTGGACGACCCGCCATCCGGCGAGCCGCGTACGCCAGGAGAAGTCGACGTCGTCGCCGTGGAGGAAGAAGAGGTCGGCGTCGAATCCCCCCGTCGCCTCGATGACGGCTGCCCGCACCAGCAAGCAGGACCCCGATGCCCAGCTCACGTCGCCCGTCACGGGGTCGTGGGCCTTGGGGTGCTCGAGGGGGAGCTGGCGGGCCTCGACGATCCCGACGGTCGGGTCCTCCAGCGCCGCGACCAGCTCCGAGACGAGGTGCGGCGAAGCGTAGGTGTCGGGGTTCACGACGAGGACCGCGCCAGCGGCGGAGGCGGCGAAGAGGCGGTTCTGGCCCCCTGCGGAGCCGAGGTTCGCACCGAAGTGGACGTAGGTGACCTCGTCGAACGGGCCCGGCCCTTCCGCCATGAGCTCCTCAACGCTGCCCACCACCGGCGCTCCGGATGCGTCGCCGATCGCGAGCTCGGCGGAGGTGATGCTCCCCGATCCGAGCGCGTGCGCGCACGCCGCGGACATCCCGGCGACGAATCGCACGACGTCGTGGGCGGCGTTCTCGTAGAGGACCGTCTGGACCCGTACCGACGGGCGCTTCCATCGAGCGTCGGCCTCGCTCATTGCCTGCGAGGCTAGCCCGCGGCTTCGCAACGACGGGGAGGGGAGGCGAGGAGGGCCCGCTTGGACGGTGCCTCCCTGCAGTGGCATCCACAGCGTGCCCGGGTCAGCGAACGGCCGCGCTGCGGAGCCTCGCCACGGAGCGCCGCACCGCTCGTCGCCCCAGTCGGGCCACGTCCGCGGCCACGAGGCCGGGGCCCGAGAGCGGGGAAGACGGCGACGGATCGACGGACTCCCCTGGGAACGGGTTCGCGGGCAGGGCCGCGGCGCTGAGCCTCTCGACGAGGAGGCGCTGGTCCAGGTCGTCGAGGGTGGTGAACCGGTGCAGTGAACCGGGCGCCCACAGGAACGTCGAGTGCTCCGAGTACTGGTCGTAGTGGACGTGCCATCCCCGCTCGCGCTCTTCGGGGCTGAATCGCCCCTGGCGCTCGACGAGCACCTTGCGCCTGCCGTGGCCAGTGGAGCGGATCGGGTAGTGGCGCAGGAGGAAGCGGTACGGGAACACGCGGCGTCCTGGAAACTCGGCGTTGTGCCCGCCGGTCGTGGCGCAGCGGACCGGCGCGGGCTGTGGCTTCCATGCCTTTTGCTGACGGAACGCCGCGTGGTGGTCGCCGAACTCGAACCATTCGAACGCCTCTTGGAGCTCGCCGGCGCCGTGCCAGCGCTCGTCGACGGGGCGGAAGTTCATGACGACGTGGTCCACGCAGTTGAAGCCGAACTGCTCGACGCACCATAGGGCGCGGCGGAGCGACACCCCCGCCCACGGGGATTGACGGACCTCGTCGGCATCGTGATGGATGACCCAGTCGGCGCCCGAGCGGTGGGCGGTGTGCTCCACTTGGATGAGCAGCTTCTCCAGCTCGAAGTAGGCAGGAGGCGCGCCGGCAGGGAAGCGCTCCAGGGTGATGCCCGGGTCGCCCGAGGCACGCCTCGCCGCCATGTCGAAGGTCGCGTCCGTCGACCAGTTGTCGATGAGGTGCACCCGGATGCGGTCGGCACGGAGGCGTGCGAGGAGATCGTCGACGACGTCGGCCTCGTTGAACGTCGTGACGATCGCGAGCACGTCGAACTCGGACGGGGTGGGTGGGACCGAGGAGGGGTCCCAGCGGTCGAACACCGTGAGCGGCAGGCGCTGGGCAGCTGCGGCGGGGCCACGGCCAGCGTTTCCTCGGAAGGCGACTCGGGCTCCTGCACGGCGTGCGCAGAGCTGGTCCCACCACGCAGGGCTCGCCCCCGCCCGCACCGACACGGTCGCCCCAGGCGAGGGCAGGGCCAGGGGATGTGCGAGCACCTCGCAGAAGCCGGCGTCCGATTCGCCGAGGGTGCGCGCCAAGTAGGCGCCGAAGGCTCGGACGACGCTGGGCCCCGGCGCGACGTCGCCAGGCGGGAACGAGGCTGCCCTCGGGCGCGCGCCCCTTCGTCCGTTCAGCACCGACGCGGAGGCTACCGCCGCTCCCGCGCCGCTCGGCGTGGCAGCGGCTGTCCGCGCGAGGCGCGACGTCGCGCGACGATGGCGGCGGTGCCCACGTCCCGTTCTCGCAGAGCCGGCGCGGCGCTCGTGCGTTCCCGCCTGCTCCCGCGTGCGGCCGAGCGCCTCGTGCGCCTCGACGCGGCGCTCGCCCGGCGCGTGGGCGTCGAGATCGGCGCGCAACCCGCCGAGCAGGGCGAGGTATGCGGCGGCCTGGAGGTGCCGCGGGGCGTCGCGTCGTTCCTCACCTTCTTTCCCCCTGGGCACTTCTACTCGCCGGTCCCGGACCTGACCGGCATCGAGGCCTAGGCCGATCGGCTGTTCGTGAGCAGCCGGGAGCTCCCCGGCATCGACCTGCGGCCCGGGGCGCAGGTCGAGCTGTTCAAGACGCTCGCAGCGCTCGCCCGCGAGGCCCCGCTCGAGGGCTCGCCTCGGGCGGCCCGGGACGCGGGCGCCCGCTTTCACCCCGACAACCCGAACTACGGGATCGGCGACGCGTCGATCCTCCAGGCGATGCTGCGGCACCTCCGCCCGGCGCGCTACCTCGAGGTGGGGAGCGGCTACACGACGGCGCTCGCCCTCGACACGAACGAGCGGTACCTGGGCGGGGCGATGGAGCTGACCGCGATAGAGCCCTACCCCGAGCTGCTCGGCGGCGTGACGCGCTCGGGCGACCGGGTGGAGGTTCTCGCCGAGCCCGTCCAGTCGGTGCCGATGGAGCGGTTCCGCTCACTGGGCGCAGGCGATGTGCTCTTCGTCGACTGCTCCCACGTCCTGAAGACCGGCAGCGACGTCCAGCACCTCTACACGAACGTCCTCCCGGTGCTCGCGCCCGGGGTCTACGTCCACGTCCACGACATCTTCTGGCCGTTCGAGTACCTCCGCCACTGGGTGGAGGCGGGGAGAGCGTGGAACGAGGCGTACCTCCTCCACGCCTTCTTGCTCTTCAACGACGCGTTCGAGATCGTCCTTTGGAACCACTACCTCGCGCTCGTGCACCGCGACGTCGTCGAGGCGGAGCTGCCCCAGATGCTCGAGACACCGGGCGGCGCGATCTGGCTCCGGCGGACGTCCGAGGCGTGACCCCGAGCGCTCTGCGCGCCACGCTCAGGACGCGCGCTCAGGACGCGGCGGAGCGCTCGGCGATCTGGGTCACCGCACGCGGGACGACGGGTGTCGAGGGCACGGCGGCCCGCTGGTGGCGCCGGCGCCACGTCGACCACACGAGGGCACCGGCGAGGGCGGCAGCCGACAGCGCGGCGACGACGAGGCCGGTGCTCAAGAGCCCCGGCCAGTAGTGGAGCACGACGACGTGGTGGCCGGCGGGCACCACGGCGGCGAGCAGCACTGTGTCGTAGGTGCGGAGCCGGAGCGGTCGCCCGTCGATCGTCGCGTGCCACCCCGGCACCGCCGTCACCCGCGCGATGAGGAGCGACCGGGCATGGGCGTCGACCTGGATGTGCCATGTGCCAGCCTTGGACTCGAGCGCGCGCTGCACCGCCGGCTGGCCGGCGGCGGTCCCCTCCCAGGTGCTCGACCACCGGGCGCCTTCGCCGCCCCCCGTGCCCCGAGGGAGCGGCACGAGCGTCGCACGGCCGGAGCGCGGCACGGCGTAGAGGCCCTCGCCGCGGATCTTGGCGACCAGCCTCGTACCGGACGGTCCGCTCGCGCCTGTCGGTTCCAGCACGTACGCGACGCCGAAGAACCGGGCCATCTGGACCGAGGAGATCTTCGGGCAGAAGAGCGAGTCGGTGCCCGTCGGAGGCGTGCGCGAGGTGCCGAGCAGCCCCCCGAGCGCGCCGTAGTACTGGGTGGTCATGATCGGGTCGTAGTCGACGAGCTCGTCGATCCCGTAGACGGCGTTCACGTCCGGCATCACCCCGACGTCGGGAAAGGCGTGGAGCTGGGTGCATGTCCCCATCCCGACGAGATGGTGGCCGACGTCGCGCTGCAGCGCCGAGATGGCCGGGGTGAGGGGGAGAGGATCGGGCGTGGAGGAGACGAACCAGGCGCCGCCGATGATGCCGAAGGCCGCCTGGATGCCGACGAGGAGCGCGAGGCCAGAGCGGCCCGAGCCCAGTGCGCTGGCCCGGGCGAGCGCCCGCTGCACGGCGTTGCGGGCCGCGTGCGCTGCGCTCGGCGCGCGGTAGGACGTCCGGACGGCAGCGACCAGCGCGCAGGCGGCGATCCCGAGGGCCGGCCACAGGAAGCTCGACTGGCGGACACTGGACTGCGCGGGCTTCAAGTGGCCGAGGCCGATGCCGAGGCGCACCTCGAGGACGGCGAGCCCGAGCGCGATGAACGCGGTGCCGAGGACGAAGAGACGGTCGGTCCACCGGGCGACCAGGGGATCGAGCTCGAGCCTCGAGGTGCCGTTCGGGGCGTTCGGGGCAGCGGTGTGATGCCACGTGGCGAGCAGTGCCTGTGCACCGAACGCGCCGAGGATCGCGAAGGCGAAGTCGAGGAAGGTCGTCCCGAGGTCGAGGCGGAAGACCTTGGCCTCGGGGACGTGGCGCATGACCGCAGCGACCTGCGGCGTGAACAGGACCACGAGCAGCACGACCACGAGGAGCAGCAGCGCGCGCACCTCCGGGCGCTGGCGGATCCACACGAGGCCGACGAGCGCGAGCACCAGGGCGACCGATCCGACGTAGACCATGGAGACGTAGAGGTTGTTCGCTCCGATGATCGAGGCGAGGCTGGTCGGGACCCCGCTGTAGCCGGCGAAGAGCAGGTGGGTGAGGTCGTGAGGAGGGAGCGACGACACGTAGGGCCCGTGCACCCTTGCGGAGCGGGCGAGGACCTGGCTGCCAGGGAGGTAGATCGGGGCGACCAGGCCAGCGGCCGCGACGAGCGCTCCGAGGTGGGCCACGAGCACGCCGGCGGCCGATCCGGGCTCCCCGGCCAGCTCCCCGGCGCCACTGCGGGCCGCGTGCCGCCTGCCGAGCGCGACCACCGTGGCGAAGACCCCGACGAAGACCACGAGGTAGGCGTCGATCTGCGGCTCGCCCGCGGCGAACGCCAGGGCGAGCCCGAGCGCGAGGAGCACGGCTGGTCCCGTGCGACGCCCTCGCGGGCGTCGCAGGAGCGCCACCGACGCCGCGAGGACCCATGGAAGGAGCATGCCGACGTCGGCGACGTAGACCCCGAGCCAGATCGTGAACGCCCCGCAGAGCTCGAAGATCGTCGCGCCCATGACCGCCGCGAGGACGTCGAGGCGGAGCATGCGGCCCAGCACGTAGGTGCCGGTGCCGGCGAGGACCAGCTCGGTCGCGACGGTCGCGCTGTGGGCGAGCGCGAGGGGAAAGGCGTAGCCGACGACGTTCGCGAGGCCGAACGGTGCCGACTGGAAGTTCGAGGCGAGCGGCATCCCGAGGAGGTTGGCGGGCTGCCACAGCGGCAGGTCCCCGGCGTGCACCTGGCGCCAGGCGAGGACCTGCCAAGGGATGAACTGCTGGATCTGGTCGGAGGCGTCCGCGTTGTGGACGAGCGGGTGGGCGACGCTGGTGAGGCCGAGCAGCTGGAGCAGGTCGTAGGGACCGATCGCCTTGCCGTGGCTGAGGGCCGGAGCGAGGAAGCCGGCGGCGCACACGAGCAGCCAGGTGACGGCGGTGGCTTCGGTGAGCACCCGCCGGGTGCGTGCCGAAACCGCGTCCACGACGGGCGAATCTAGCCAACGCCGGCCCCTCCGTGGAAGGGGCCGCCAACGGCTCGACGGGCCCGAGGTGACCGAGGGCCTGCGCCGCCTCCGCGGGCGTTGGGCCTGGTCGCGGTGGATCCCCCAGCTCGGAGCGAGGGGTTGGTACTCTCGGAGCGAGACGGCGTCTCCGAATGTCGGGCGGACTCGCTCCCGCTGCGATCGGTCATCACTGCGATGCTCGAGCCTCGAACGATCGGAGGAACCAGGCGTTGAGCCCGAAGACGAAGGCGAAGGCGCGTGCCACGGCCGGCTCCTCGGACCGTCGCCCGTCCCCGGTGCCGGCGCACGCCGAGGGGCTGGGGGAGCTCGACGAAGAGCAGCTGGCCGTGCTGCTCGAGCTGCGCCCCGATCTCGCCGAGCCCGCTCCGGCGTCCATGGACGAGCTCGAGAGCCGGGCCTTCTCGGGGCAAAGCGTCCTGCGGGCGCTCATGGATGCCGACAGCTCGGTGCTCCAGGTGGTCCAGATCCTGACCCTCCTCGGCGACAAGCACGTCCGTCTGGGCGAGGTGCATCGCATGGCGGGAGAGGGAACGGAGGCTGCGGTGGCCCGGGCGCTCGAATGGCTCGGGCACCGGCACCTCGTGGTGGCGGCCTCCGACGACGAGCTCTGCATCCACCCGTCTCTTCTCACCGTCCGAGGAGCGGCGGCCCTGGGGCCCCCAGCCGGCGAGATGGTGGAGCGGTTGAGCGTCTCCGACCTCCAGTCGGTCCTCCAGGCGATCGGCAGGAGGGCGAGCGCCGGCCGCAAGTCCCAGCTGGTGCGCGAGGTCCTCGCTTTCCTGGGGGACGGGGACGCCGTTCGAGACCTCGTCGCCGGCGCGCCGGCCGAGGCGCGAGCGCTGGCTCGCCGCCTCTCGGCGAGCTCGGAGCCCGTCCCGCTGCCCTGGAACCTCGCCTCCGGCCTCTACCGGCGCAGCGACGGGCGGCGCGCCTTGGACGCGGGCGTGTGGCTGGTCGAGCACGGGCTCGCCTACCGGGACACCTGGATGTCGGCGATCATGCCGAGAGAGGTGGCGTTGGCGCTGCGCGGCGGCCACCCCTTCCCAGCGGGCTCCTACACCAGGCCCGAGGTCGAGCTCGCTCCGCTCGCCGAGCCGCCCGCCGACGCCGTCGAGGCCCGGGTGGTCGCGGTGACCCGGGCCGTCGAGCGCATCGTCGAGTGCTGGGGCGCACAGCCCGCTGCCGCGCTCAAGTCGGGTGGGGTCGGAGTCCGAGAGGTGCGCCGCCTCGCGGCCGACGTGGAGCTCTCCGAGGAAGACGCCTTCCGGCTGGTCGAAATCGCTGCCGCAGCGGGTCTGGTCGTCGAGGACACGTACCGGGGGATCGTGCTCCCGACGCCGGACGCGGACGCGTGGCTCGACCTCGGCCTCACCGAACGGTGGTGGGCCATCGCGCACAGCTGGCTCGAGATGGCGGTGCACCCGAGCATCGCCGGCGCCCTCGACACCCGGCGCAAGGTCGTCCCCGCGCTTGCCTACGTGCCCGACACACCCTCGACTGCAGCCGGGCAGCGCCGCAGCGTCCTGCGGACCGTGCTCGAGCTGCGCCATGGGGCTCGCGACGCCGCAGCGCCCCTCGCCTCGATCGCCTCGTGGGACGCACCGCTCGCGTGGAGCGACACGTTCGCCCCTGCCTCACTGGTCGTGGGCTGGGTCCTCTCGGAGATGGAGCTGCTCGGCCTCGTGGTCGAGAAGGCACCGAGCGCGCTCGGGCGCGCGCTCGCGGACGGCGACTTCGCCGACGCCCACCGGCTGCTCGCCAACCCCGCGGCCGACGCCTGGGAGCTGGTGCTCCAGGCCGACCTCACCGCGCTCGCCACTGGCAGGGTGCCGCCCCAGGTGCGCACCGAGCTCACACTTCTCGCCGACGTGGAAGGGCGCGGCTCGGCGACCGTGTACCGCTTCGGCGAGTCCTCCGTCAGGCGGGCCTTCGACGCCGGGCGCACCAGCGAGGAGATCCTGGACTTCCTGCACGCCCACGCTGCCAAAGGCGTTCCCCAGGCGCTCGAATACCTGGTCGGCGACGTCGAGCGACGGCACGGCCACATACGACTCGGCCGGGCCACTTGCTACGTCCGGTTCGAGGACGCCGCTCTGGCGACCGAGGTGCTGCGCGCCAAGAAGCTCGTCAAGCTCGGGTTGCGCCAGATCGCCCCCACGGTCCTCGTCTCCGACAGCCCCGAGCACAGCGTGCTGAGCACCCTCAGGGCATC
>JAKAQM010000029.1 GCA_021822565.1 Actinomycetes bacterium
CGGCCAAGGCCTCGACGCTGCGCTCGGCCTGGCAGAGCAGGTCGAGCAGCTCGATGCGCTTGGGGTGCACGACCACCTTGCCGATGCGCGCCAGCTGCTCGTAGAGGTTGGACCGGCCGCCGGCTTGGCTCCTATCTTCCACAGATCTATGGATAACAGAGCGTCGTCGTCAGCGCAAGCCGTGTCGGCTCGGAGACCAACGCGTCACGTTACCTATGTAAGACACCTATACTCAGGTGACGATGAGAGCCGATCGCCAGCCACGCTGCCGCTGCCGGGTCGGCCCGGGCAGCTTCGAGGTCCGGGCGCGCATCGAGCGTTTCGCCGAGCCGGCCGTGCTGCTGTTGTTGGCCGAGGGCGAAAGCCACGGCTACCAGCTCGCCGAGGATCTCGAAGCGCTGCTCGACGAGGGCCGGGTCGACTTCGGCAACCTCTACCGGCTGCTGCGTGCCCTTGAGGAGGAGGGCCTCGTCGCTTCGACGTGGAGCGAGGAGGCCCCCGGACCCCAGAAGCGCGTCTACGGCCTCACCGGCGAGGGTGCCGCCCTGCTCGACGCCTGGGCGGCGTCGCTTCGAGCACGCAGCGAGCGGATCGGAACGCTGCTCGGACGCTACGAGGCCCTCGCTGCACCGGCTCGACCGAGGGACACCCCGGCCGGCGAAGCGGTCCAGCCACCCGACCTACCTGACAATCACGAGCAAGGAGGAGCACCATGATGAGGACGATGGGACGAGACGACGTCGAGCGCGGCCCGCGAGGTCGTGGTCGAGGCTGCTGCGGCGGCTCCAGCTGCTGCGGCGGCCACGGGCGAGGTCGGCACCTCGAGCGTGAAGAGGAGACGGCGAGCCGGCGACGGGTGCTCGAAGAGCGCCGGCGCGACCTCGAGGAAGCGCTCGCCGAGGTGACGAGCGAGCTCTCCGACCTCGGCGCCGAGCGTCGCTGAAGCCGGGCGTCACCGAGGAGGTGGGCCCGATGGGAGCACAGCGGCCAGGGCCCCCGGTGTTCGAGGAGCTCGCCGACCGCTACGACGCCTGGTATGACAGCGCGCACGGGCGGTTGCCGTTCGGTGACCCACCTTCGGCGCGGTGGTGGTCGTCCCCACGCTCTGCTTCGCCGACGATGACGATCCGGCAGCGCTCCTCCGCGAGGCGGGACGGCTGCTCGTCCCCTCGGGCCGCCTCGTCGCCGGCGTCGTCCTCCTCTACAGCGCCTGGGGCCGCCGCTACGAGGCGCACGGACGCACCGGCCACCCCTTCTCCCGAGGCGCCCGGTTTCTCGCCCTGGCCGAGCACCGCCGCATGCTCAGCGGTGCCGGGTTCACGATCACTGGCGCCCGCTCCACGCTCACCCAGGCTCCGAGCGAAGACGGGCTACGCAGGCCGGAATATCTAGACATGTAGATAGGTTGAACTTACACATGGCGAGGGCACCGATCGGCACGCTGGACCCGGACGCGACGGCGCTGGGCTCGGCGCTCGGAGAGGACGAGGCGCGCGCGTTGGCCGAGCTGCTCCAGGCGCTCGGTGACCCCACGCGGCTTCGGATCCTCTCGGTGCTCGGCACGGCCTGTGTGCCGGTCGGGACGATCGTGGCGGCGACCGGGCTGCGTCAGCCGTCGGTCTCCCACCACCTTCGGGTGCTGCGGGACCGGGGTATCGTGCGCGCCGAGCGGCGTGGGCCCTACGTCTACTACTGCGCGGCGAGCGAGGCGCTCGGGGCTGCCGTCGCCGCTGCTCGGGCCCTGCTCGAGGACCAGCGCCTCCGGTGACCACGACCCGCCGCTCCGGCCAGCCTGGCGGCGCCGACGTGGCCGTGCTCGCCCGCCAGCTCGCCGTGGGCGAGCAGCGTCGTAAAGACCAAGAACCTGCCGAGGAGGTCTCCTGATGATGTGGCACACGTCCTTCTGGCCGGTGTTCGTGGTGATCCCCGTCGTGATCGCCCTCGTCGTGAGCGTGGCGCGCCGGTTCGCTCCCGGGCACGGGGCCATGGGGATGGGCTGTGGCTTCGGGCCGCCGCACCCCATCGCCGAGAAGACGACGGAACCCCCAGCCCGGGAGGACCCGCTCGCGATCGTGCGCGAGCGCTACGCCCGCGGCGAGATCGACCATGCCGAGCTGGAGCGGCGCATCGAGGGCCTCTTGCGCAGTGAGCCGACAGGGCTGGCGCGGTCCGGGGAGCGATGAGCGAGCCCCGAGATCGCGGCGCTGGCAAGCTCGCCGGAGCCGCACCGGCGGACGACCTCGTCATCGGCGACCAGCAACGGCAATGGGTTGAGACCTTCACTGCCAATCCCGAGATGTACGGTCCCGAGCCGAGCGAGCCGGGTCGCCTCGCCGCAGCGCGCTTCGTCGCCGAGGGGCTCTCCGCGGTGCTCGAGCTCGGAGCGGGCCAGGGGCGCGACACCCTCGAGCTGCTCCGGCGCGGGCTCGAGGTCCACGCCCTCGACTTCGCGCCCGACGCCCTCGCCGGCATCGCCGCGCTGGCCGGGCCGGAGCTGGCAGGCCGCCTGCGCACCACGGTGCACGACGTGCGCCTGGCGCTCCCCTTCCCCGAGCAATCCTTCGATGCCTGCTACTCCCACATGCTCTTCACGATGGCGCTCACCACCGAAGAGCTCGACGCGCTCGCCGGCGAGGTCCACCGCGTGCTGCGACCCGCAGGGCTCTGCATCTACACGGTGCGCCACACCGGCGACGCCCACTACGGCGCAGGGCGGTCCCTCGGCGACGACCGCTACGAGAACGGCGGCTTCGTCGTCCACTTCTTCGACCGGCCCCTCGTCGAGCGCCTCGCGGCCGGGTTCGAGCTCGAGGACGTCACCGCCTTCGAAGAGGGGGACCTGCCGCGACGGATGTGGCGAGTCACGATGCGCCGGCGCTGAGGTCTCGACCAGCCTCTGTCATCGGCTGCCGGACCACCAGGCGGCCATCGCCTCTCCAAGCGCCCGGCGCTTTGACCGGCGCTTCCGACCCGTCGACGCCGACCATGATCCGCGCAGCCATCGGGCACCTCCACTCCGCGAGCCTGCCCGAGCCCGTGGGTCGAAGGGCACGGGGTTGTTGAGCAGGGCATCTGCCCCGTGCAGGTGCGGGCGCGGCCCAGAGAAAAGCGACTCGACGAAGGCCTTCATCCGAGCCAGCGCGACGTCTCGGCGAGATGGAGGGGGCCACCGAGACGGAGGTGTCGGTGGTGACGTCGGCCGAACAGGGCGCCGGCGCGCTCATGGCCGAAGGCGAGGAGCGGTCGGCGCGACTGGCAACGCTTTCGGCCGTGGAGAGTCGACGTGGGATCCGTTGCCGATCGATGCCAAGGCGGCGCGCCAGTCCGCCGGGATGGTCGCCGCTTCGCGCGCCGGTGGCCGCCGGGTGCCGATCCTCGACGCGCTCGTCGCTGCCACGCGATCGTCGAGCAGATCCCGGTTGTCACCCGGGACGGTGACACGAGATCGTCTTCTCCGCCTCGAGGGAGACCAGATCTCCGTATTCGAACCGGCGCCCGTCAGCAGCCGAGCGCGTAGGTGAGCGCTGAGCACACTCTGCGCATGACGTCCTCGCCGACGCGCCCGATGGGACCGGAGAGGGAACCCTGGGCGATGGTGTGGAGCCCGTCGCAGTTGATCACTGACGGCCGGTCGAGGCCGACCTCGACGTGGTCGATGTCGACTTCTGCAGCGAGTCCCCGGATGGTGGTGGTGATCTCGGCGACCGTGACCAGGCTGCGTGCCTCGAGCACCTCGGATCGGGTGAGCAGGAGGACGGGAAGCCTCTTTCGACCCACCTCGGCCATCCAGAGCTCGCCGCGCCTCATTGCTCTCCCCATGCCTCGGCATCGGCCCACGAGGTGTCTACGCGTTGCGGATGTCGCAGGTACGCCTCCCGGTCTGCGCGCGTGAGGGCGGCGCGTACGGCATCAGCGACTCCTTGGCGAGCGGCGGCCGAGATGTTGA
This sequence comes from Actinomycetes bacterium, assembly GCA_021822565.1. Taxonomy (GTDB): domain Bacteria; phylum Actinomycetota; class Acidimicrobiia; order Acidimicrobiales; family RAAP-2; genus JAJYVT01. The sequence goes on from JAKAQM010000029.1 coordinate 3,947, forward strand.
TGCCGAGTCGACGAGCGCGCTCGGCCAACTCCTCGTCCAGCGTGAACGTCGCCCTCGACGAAGCCATACGGGCATGATCGCAGCTACTGATCGCATAAGTAGCTCGCAATTCGAACTGCACGTGAGGGCGAGAGAGCCGAAGCGGTCCCACCCCACACGCCGATGATCTCGACAAGTCCCGCGGGGCCGTCGAAGTCGTGCGACCGAGCGGATGCCCGATCCTCTCTTGGTCGGCGATCAGCCGCCCGAAGCAGAGCTCGAGGTGATCGCCGGGCTCGCGGTCCGCTCATGGGTGTGCTCGCGGCACCCACCAACGCCGGCCGATCTCCGGCCACCGGGAGGAGGGACGAGACTTCTGCAGATGCCTCGCGCAGCCCGAGCCCAGTGAGCGACCTGGTCGCACAGCCTCGCTCTCGGGGCTACCTGCGGCTGCTGCTCGCGCTCCTGCTTCCCTCTGCGCTGTTCAACTCGTACGACGCCGAGCTTCGAGCAGTGCTGCTCACCCAGCTGAAGGCGTCGTTCCACGTGGGGACCGCCGCCATCGGGATCGCCAACATCCCGATCGGCTCCGGCCAGTTCGTCGCCTTCCTGGTGGTCCTCGCCGCAGACCGGATCGGCAGGCGGCCCATCCTCATGTGGTCCATCCTCGGCTACACGGTCTTCACGACGCTCACCGCGGTGTCGTGGAACCTGTGGTCGTTCGCCGCCTTCCAGTTCGGCGCCCAGGTGTTCATCGGAGCCGAGTTCGGCGTCGCGGTGACGCTGCTGGCCGAGGAGGTCCCACCCGAGCGCCGCGGTCGCTTCCTGTCGTTGCTGCTCCTCGTCAGCCCTCTCGGCGCAGTGCTCGCCGGGCTTCTGGTCGCAGTGGGCTTCCTCCACAACCCGATCGGCTGGCGGGCGTTCTTCCTTCTCGCAGCCATTCCGTTGCTCGTGGTCGCGCTCGCGCGGCGCCGATTGCGCGAGAGCCACGCCTACCTGCTCGTCGCGCAAGCCCGCGGTGCGCGCCCCCGGCGGTCGGCTCGTGAGGCGGTTGTCGGCGCGTTCGCGCTCTGGCGGGGCGCGCCGCGTCCGCGGGCCCTGGCGGTCGGCGCCATCGCCTTCCTCCAGGGGCTGGCGTCGGCGGCTGCCATCGGATGGTGGACCTACTACGTCGAGCACGAACGCCACTTCGGCACCGGTACCGCCGGGACCTTCTTCGCGGTTGCCGCCCTCATCAGCGTGGCCGGCTACCTCGCCTGCGGTCGCATGATGGACCGCCTCGGACGGCGGCCCACGAGCATCATCTACACGCTGGGTGCGGTCGGCTGTGCGGTGGTCACCTTCCAGGTGGCCGACCGCTGGGTGATGCTGCCGTTCCTCATCGGGACCGCGTTCTTCGGCGTGGGTATTGCGCCCGTGCTCTCCGCGTTCGCCACCGAGCTGTTCTCGACCGACGTCCGGGCCCAGGCCTCTGCGTGGATCAGGAACGGGTTCGGCAACACGGGGTCCGTCCTCGGACCCGCTCTCGTCGGGATCCTCGGGGCGAGCACGGCACCGCTGCACAGCATCGGCACCGCCGTCACCGCCCTCGCGCTGCTGTTCCTCGTGGCAGTGCCGATCGTGATCTGGGCGGTTCCCGAGACGAGGGATGCATCGCTCGACAGCACCGGTCTCGAGGCCCGCGCAGAGCCGGTAGAGGACGCGGTGCCTTTCCGGGAAGCGTGACGGGGCAGCGACGAGGGGCGCCGAGGAGGGGGTGCGCGCTTGGCTAGGCGACAGAGCGGGCAGGTCCGCGCGCGTTGATCCGGCTCCCTGGGGCTGGTAGGCAATTGCTTCGTTCACTCGACGTGGTGCGTGGAGGGACGTGCACCTGCGCCACGGACGACCGCCCGCCTCGTTCGCATCGGATCGTGTCGAAGAGAGGAGGTAGGAGATGAGCCGACGATCGACGCTCGGAGCATCCCTCGCAGTCGGTGCCGCTGGCGTGCTCGCCGTGTGGGTGGCCGCCGCGCTCGTGGTGCTCGTGCCCGCAGGTGCCGCCGGCGCCTCGCCAGCAGCGAGGGGCGCGATGCTCTCGAACACCGAGCCGTGCTCGACGGCGGTGAGCTCGACGACCATGCCGACAGGGCCGGCAGTCGTCTCCTCCACCCGGACGCGGTTCGGCCCCGCGCTCGTCGTCGGTGCAGGCCCCTACGCGGGCTGCTCGCTGTACCTGCTCACCTCGGACACCGCGGCGAACCCGAAGACCTACGGCTGCACAGGAACAACGTGCGCGGTCGAGATCTGGCCTGCTCTGCTCACGACAGGGCGCCCGGTCCCCGGGAGGGGGGTGAACCCGACGCTCCTCGGTACAGTGGCTCGCACGATCGGCGGCCACAGCGTCCACCAGGTCACCTACGCCGGCCATCCGCTCTACCGCTTCTCGCTCGACATGGTGGCGGGCGATACCGCCGGCGAGCAGTTCTTCGACCCAGGTACCACGCCAGCAGGGGTTTGGTACCTCGTGTCTCCAGGACGCGGGACGCCCGTCGCCGCGCCGACGACGTTCGCGGATGAGACCGTGCCGCTGGTCAAGCCGAATGCCACGAAGTCCTACGGGACCGCGGACGTGCTCACGGTCGAGCTCGACCAGGGGCTCGGCGGTCTGCCGTTCCCCGTGTACACGTCCAGCGCGGACGTGCACCACATGAGCGTGTGCGATTCGACAGCGCAGTGCGCGCTGCGCTGGCCGGCGGTGCTGACCGTGGGGAGGCCGTCGGCGACGGGGCCGATCGGCGGCATGCTCGGAACGGCAGGTCGTCCTCCGGGCATGCACCAGGTGACGTTCGACGGTCGGCCGCTCTACCTGTTCATCTTCGATGCCTACTTCCCGGCGACACAGGGTCCCCCGTCCCTGCCGCACGAGATCGCCGCGCACGGCACAGACATCCACCCGACATTCACCGGGCTCGACGTCGGCACCTTCCATCTGGTCCCAGCGCCCTGAGTTGGGGGTGTCGCGCGCGGTGTTCGTGGCGCGCGCCCGGCGCCCGGCGCCCGAGCGCCGTGGCCCCCGGCGTCACGCCTGCTGGCGGGCTCCGGCGACGATGACGGGCACCACGCACTCTTCGAGCGAGGTCCCGCCGTGCACGTAGCGGCCCTCGGGCCCGCGGCCCCACGACGGGTTCTCGCGGAACCCGTGGTCGGCGAGCACCACGAAGGGAACCTCGCCGGGGAGCGCTGCGAGCGAGGGGAGCAAGCGCCGCTCCAGACCTGACACGGCGTCGGCGAGAAGCGCCCCCAGCTCGGCCGACGTGCGATGCAGCCGTTCGTCGACGGCGGTCGTCACCGCGACGGAGAGCGGGGGGCCGCCGCTCCACAGCTCACGCAGTGCGGTCGCGTGGTAGTCGCGGTCCGCCCCGAGAGCACGGCCGGCTCGTACCCGAGGCGCCGACCCCGCCGACCCCGCCGGGAGCGGAATCCCCGACGCCAGCGCCGCGAGTGCCTCGGCGGTCCGGGTGGGCGCAGGCACGACCGCCAAGCGGCGCGTGATGGTCCGGCCCGGCAGCACCCCTGCAAGGCGCGCGGCCAGCTCCGCTCCGAGGTCGGCTCGCAGCGCATCGACCAGGAGGACCGCGACGCGCCCGTGCGAGCGCAGCAGCGGCTCGACCACCTGGTGGCCGATGTCCCACACCATGAGGCACCCCGGTAAGCCCGTCGCCCCGTGGCGGTCGAGCGCCTCGTTCGCCTGGGAGAGCAGCCGTGCGGCGGCGTCGTGCGCCCGTGCGACGGCGGCAGGGTCGGCGAGCGACCCCGACGACGCGGCGAGCTCGGCCCTGCTCACCAGCCAGGGAACGGCCGCGGCATGCGACGCGTACACGTCCTCGGCGAGCGCGTGCGCGGCGGCGACGGCTTCCACGTCGAGCCGGCCGAGCCGGTCCACGAGCTGCCAGTCACCGGTCACCCGGCGCACCCGTACGAGCACACGGGGCGCCACTGGTGTGCAGGGTGAGCAGCGCCGTGTGGTCGTCGGGGACCTGCAGGTCCGGATGCGTCAGGTACGCCGCAGCCTCGTCGACGCGACGTAGGTCGTCTTGCAAGAAGCGAGCCAGTCGGGTGAGCCGGCGCGATGCCGCGAGAAGGGACTCGGGCCCGTCGACGGCAGCGGCCAGTGCGCGCAGCCCGGCCGCCGCGGACGACCCCCCGCTTGCCGCCTCCACGACGGCACCGACCTCGGCTGCGTCTGCGAGCACGGGCGCGGTGTCGGCCTCTTCGAGGGCAGGGATCTCCTCGACGGCGCGCAGCCCTTCGGCGACCTGGGCCAGCTCCTCCTGGCGCGCCTCCAGCCAAGCCTGCGCGTACTGCCACGCGACCCGCTGGGTCGCCGCGGTCCACGGGTCGAGCGGTCCGGGCCCGACGACCGGCCCCAGCTGGGCGACCACGTCGGCTGCCAGGACCATGTCGCCGTCGCCGACGAGCCTGAGCAGCTCGGCGACCGCAGGGCTGCGCCGCGCTCCGAGCGCAGCCATGCCAGCACCGCGGTGAGGTGCGGGTTGGCGGCTCCGGCGCTCTTGTCGAGCACCGCCGCTTCCGTCCCCGCCGCAGTTGGACGTCTGCCAGCTGCGCGTACGCGGCCGGGTGCGGGTGCGGGTGCGCGCCGGGGGTCCCCTCGAGCGCGATGACCGCGGCACCGAGGTCGCCGGCCCCGGACGAGGCCCGCACCTCGGAAGTGCCGAGCTCGGCGACGGGACGTGCCGGAAGTCGAGGTACCATACCACATGGGGGTATTGACCGAGCCGGAGCAGGCGAGCCAAAGCAGGCGAGCCGGAGCAGGCGAGCCGGAGCAGCAGACCAAGGAGTGCACCATGCCGGAGACCACCACGTTCACCGTGCCGGGGATGTCTTGTGAGCACTGCACGAGGGCGGTGAGCGACGCCCTCTCTTCGGTGCCGGGCGTGCGCTCGGTCGAGGTCGACCTCGACACGAAGCTCGTGAGGGTCGAAGGAGACGACCTCGACGATCCGGCGTTGCGGGCCGCCATCGAAGAAGCCGGCTACGAGGCGCAGTGATGGCCGTCGCCGCGGATGCCAAGGGCGCGGATGCCAAGGGCGCGGATGCCGAAGGCGCCAAGAACGCCGCGAACCACGCGCTGTCCCGCGACCGTGTCGAGCTGGCCATCGGGGGCATGACGTGCGCGTCCTGCGCCGCGCGGATCGAGAAGCGGCTCAACAAGCTCCCTGGCGTCGACGCGACGGTGAACTTCGCGTCCGAGCACGCAACGGTGGTGTTCGACCCCGCATCGTCGAGCGTCGAGCAGCTGATCGGCGCCGTCGAGTCCGCCGGGTACGAAGCCAGCCTCCCCGAGGCCGTCACCGAGGAGGACCCCACGCGTCCGTACCGTCGCAGGCTCGTGCTCGCCATCGCGCTGAGCATCCCGTTGGCGATCTTCGCGTGGGCACCGGGAGCTCGGCCTCCGGGCTGGGAGTGGCTGTCGCTCGCTCTGGCGACCCCGGTGGTCTTCTACGCGGGTTGGCCGTTCCACCGTGCCTCGGTCCAGAACGCGCGACACGGCGCGGTGACCATGGACACCCTCATCTCGGTCGGCACGCTCTCTGCGTGGCTGTGGTCGACGGTCGTCGTGGCGGCGGGCATGTCGACGAGCGTCTACTTCGACACGGCCGGGGCCATCACCGCGTTGATCCTGCTCGGCCGCTACCTGGAGGCGAAAGCGAAGCGGCGATCGGGCGAGGCGATCAGGAAGCTCCTCGAGCTCGGGGCGAAGGAGGCCCACCTGCTTCGCGGCGGCGAGGAGATCCTGGTGCCCGTCGAGGCGCTCGCAGTGGGGGACCGCTTCGTCGTACGACCCGGTGAGCGCATCGCCACCGATGGTGTGGTCGTCTCCGGCACCTCGTCGGTCGACCAGGCGATGCTCACCGGCGAGCCGGTCCCCGTGGACGTGGGGCCGGGCGATGCCGTGGTCGGGGCGACCGTCAACACCTCGGGGCGTCTCGTGGTCGAGGCGACGCGGGTGGGCTCCTCGACCGCGCTCGCCGAGATCACCCGCCTCGTCGCCGAAGCGCAGGCGGGCAAGGCGCCCGTCCAGCGGCTCGCGGACCGAGTGTCCGCCGTGTTCGTGCCGATCGTCATCGGCGTCTCGCTTCTCACCCTCATCGGATGGCTGCTCATCGGCGGGGTGGCGGCCACGGCGGCGTTCACCGCCGCAGTGGCCGTGATCGTCATCGCCTGCCCTTGCGCGCTCGGGCTGGCCACCCCGACCGCCCTCATGGTCGGCACGGGCAGAGGTGCCGAGCTCGGCATCGTGATCAGGGGCCCCGAGGTGCTCGAGCAGACGCGCCAGGTGACCACGATCGTGCTCGACAAGACCGGCACCTTGACGGAGGGGAAGATGGCCGTGTCTGCGATGGTCCCGGCCGACGGCGTCGAAGAGAACGAGCTCCTGCGCCTCGTCGCGGCTGCAGAGGACCCGAGCGAGCACCCCATCGCCCGGGCTGTGGCCGCCTTGGGCCGGGAGCGCTTGGGGACGCTGCCGCACGCCGAGGGGTTCTCGGCGCGTACCGGCCTAGGGGTCGAGGCGGTCGTCGACGGCCATGCGGTCGTGGTCGGACGCCCCTCGATGCTCGCGGACTGGGCGATCGCACTGCCCGAGCGTCTCGACGAAGCCGCCGCGAGCCTCGAGTCGAGCGGGTCGACCGTGGTGGCCGTGGCCGCCGATGGCGCCGTCGTCGGGCTCGTGGCGGTGAGCGACCGCATCAAGACGACGAGCCGCAGGGCGGTTGCCGAGCTGCGGGAGCTTGGGCTCGACCCGGTGCTCCTCACCGGGGACAACGAGCGGGCGGCGCAGGCGGTCGCCCGCAAGGTGGGCATCGACCGAGTGCTCGCCGGTGTCCTTCCCGGCGAGAAGGCGGCCGAGATCGCGCGTCTCCAGGAGATGGGCGAGGTGGTGGCCATGGTCGGCGACGGCGTGAACGACGCACCTGCGCTTGCCCAGGCCGATCTCGGTCTGGCGATCGGCACCGGTACGGACGTCGCGATCGAGGCCTCCGACCTGACCTTGGTCGCAGGCGACCTTCGTGCCGCTGCCGACGCCATCCGCCTGTCGCGCCGGACGCTGCGCACGATCAAGGGGAACCTGCTCTGGGCGTTCGCCTACAACGTCGCCGCGATCCCCCTCGCAGTGGCAGGCATCGTGAACCCGATCGTCGCGGCCGGCGCCATGGCCTTCTCGAGCGTCTTCGTCGTCACGAATTCGCTGCGCCTGCGCCGCTTCTCCCCGCTCGAGGATCGCCGATGACCGCGGGCTCGAAGGGTCGTGACCCCGACGGGCACGTGGGGGAGAGCGCCGCCCACGGCTACATCGCCCACGGGGACAAGGACGCGCTCATCAGGCGTATGCGCCGCATCGAGGGCCAGGCGCGCGGGATCGAGAAGATGATCGCCGAAGAGCGCTACTGCATCGACATCCTCACCCAGATCGCGGCGATCGACACCGCGCTCGAGGCGGTGGCGTTCAAGATCCTCGACGACCACGTCCACCACTGCGTGACGCGGGCGCTTGCCTCAGGGGACGAGGCCGTGGCCGCAGAGAAGAGCCAGGAGCTGCTCGAGGCCGTCCACCGCTTCGCCCGGACGAGGTGAGCGCGCCCGGCGGGCGCGCAGTTGGTCAGATGGACAGCCCCGGCTCCTCGGACTGCGGCTCGTCGCCAGCAGGTGGGTGCTCGTCGGAGAGCGGCTCGTCGCCGTCGGCGGACTGTTCCGCCAAGAGCGGATCCAGACGTCCGTGCACGCGGGCGATGCCGTCGGCCACTGCGTCGCCGAGGGCTGCGAGGGCCTCCTGGCTCTGTCCGGCTTCGAGCATCCATCGGGCTGCAGCCACCTGCTGGACCACCGAGTCGCTGGCCTCGATCGCCCGCCGCTGCGCGTCGGAGAGCTCCTCGATGCGCTGCGCTTGGCGCCTCCGATCGGCCTCTCGCTGGGCCGCGACCTCGCTCAGGTGTCCGACGAGGCCTCCCATCAGCACCATCGCCAAGAGCGGCCCCACCCAACCGGTGACGTCGATATCCCCCCTGGCGCGGACCGCTTCCAGAACGACGAAGGCGGTGACGCCGAAGCCCGCCGCCGTGATCCCGCCCTTGCGCCCGAAGCGCAGGGCGCTGAGCGCGATCGGGACCACGTAGAGGAGCGCCACGGTCTCGCTCGCCCGGTCGAAGAACCAGCGCAGGATCGTGACCGCCGCCAGCAGGCCGACGATGATGCCCACCGCCACGAGCCGGGAGCTCGGCGCGTAGCGCCGAGCTGCCTCCCAGCTGGCTCTCACGCGTCCGGCAGCCCATCGCCGAGCTCCTGGCACCAGGACCTCCTGACTTGTGGTGCTCCTCCCGCCACGGGCAGCTGCGAGGAGATCGGTGGCACCGAGGAGCAACGTCCTCGCACCACGAAGCTATCGCTCGCCGGACCGCCCGCAGGGTCACAGGGGTGGAGGGTCACAGGGGCGGGGGTCACAGGGGCGGGGGTCACAGGGGTGGAGGGTCACAGGGGGGGGGGGTGACGGGGGGGAGGGACCGGGCTGCGCGCGCTGCGCCGGAGGCGCGTGCGAGGGCAGAGTGCGAGCGCTGCGCTGCCTGCGAGCCCGAGGGCTGCGGTGACGAGGAAGCCCGTGCGGTAGCTGCCGATCAGCGCAGCCGCCGCGGCAGGGGAAGCACGGTGCGAGATCGTTCCCGCGAAGAGCTCGTGTCGCACGCCGACGGCGAGCGGGGCCGTCACGATCGTGAGCAGGATCACCGTGCTCACCATCCAGCCGAGGTTCTGGATCGTGAGCCGAGCACCGTTCACCGCGCCCGTGTGCTCCGCCGGCGCTCCCGCGAGGAGCATGTTGGTGTACGAAGAGGAGAACATCCCGCTCCCGGCTCCGACCAGTGCGAGCGCCGCGGCGATCTCTGCGATGTCGCCGGAGACGGCGAACGCCAGAGAGGCGAGGCCGGCGGAGCCGAGCAACCCCCCCGTGAGCGTCACCGTCCGCCTCGGGATCCCGCTGCCGACCCGTGCCGTCAGCGCGGCGGTCACGGCCGCGAAGACCGACAGGGGCATGACCTCGAGGCCGGCGGCGAGCGGTGAGCGTCCCTGCACTGCTTGGAAGAAGAGGGCCATGATGAGCACCGGCACCCAAAGGGCCATGGCGCCGAGAAGGCCCGCGAGCAGCCTGCCGGACATCACGCGATCTCGGAACAGGCTGAGGTCGACCAGCGGGTCGCTCGCGCCGAGCTCGACGACGACGAAGACGGCGAGGACGCCGATCGAAGCGGCCGAGCCCACGAGGGCGCCCGGGCCCACGCCGTAGCTCTCGGCGAGCGACAGGCTGGCCACCAGGCCGAGCATCCCGACGAGCAGCAGGGCCCCTCCGGGGAGGTCGAGCGGTCTGCGCGGGCGCTGCCCCGCATCGAGGTGAGGGGCTACTCGGTGCCGCGCTCGGCGGTGCCAGCCGGGCCCGCCCACCTGGCGGAGAAGGACGCCTCGTCCCCACAGGACGCAGGCGACGCCGACGGGCACGTTGATCCAGAACACCCACCGCCAGCCCGCCGTGTCGGCGAGGAGCCCGCCAACCGTGGGCCCGAGCAGCTGGGCGAGCGAGGTCGCGGCGGCGTAGAGGCCGAAGGACCAGTTGAGCCGCTCGGCGGGCTGGGTGTCGCGGATCAACGCGGCACTGTTGCTCCAGACCAGCGCGATGCCGATCCCCTCGCACACCTCGAGCGCGATCAGCCACCCGACCGTCGGCGCGGCACCGAGGAGCAGGCTCGCCACGACGAAGGAGACGAGGCCCAGCACGTACAGACGCGTCCTCCCGGCGAGATCGCCCAGGCGACCGACCACGAGGACCAGTGCGGTGCTGATGCAGTCCGGCGTGAGCGCGATGAAGGTCGCGGCGAGCGTTCCGGCGTGGAAGTGGCGAACGATGACCGGCAGCGCCACGTAGAGCGTGCTCCAGTTGAGGCTGACCAAGAACCCCGCCAGCACGACCATGCCGAGCACGTCGGCGCGCACCGCCGAGCGTCCGACGCGTTCCGCCGGGGTCGTTCGCACGTCGATGGCGATCAGTGGGCCGCAGGGCGCCGGGTTCGGGTCTCGGCGAGCGCGAGGCCGCCGGCCGGCAGCCGGCGCTCGACACCCTGGTCGTTCTCCGAGCCCAGCCGGCAGGTCCTCCTCATCGCCTCACCGTCATCGCCTCACCGTAATTCTCGTCATCGCCTCACTGCACGGTGACGAGGGTGCCGATGGGGGTGTCGGGCCAGACCTTCCCCGCTGTCGGGATGGGCATCTCGACGCAGCCGTTGGACTGCGGGAAGCCGTATGCGGCGCGAGGGTAGCCGTGCAACGCGTCACCGCCGGTGAAGTAGCTGGCCCATGGCACTGTGACGTCGTAGCTGGTGCCTGTGACGTCGGTCCCTCGCATGTTCGAGACAGGGACGTGCTCGAAGACCGTGAAGGTGCCGTCAGGGGTTGTGGCTCCTTGGACCCCGGTGTTGCAGGGGACGTCGGCGAAGGTGAGGACCCCGTCCACCCAGACTGTGAGGTGCTCGGGGAGTGTCTTGGAGACGAGCACGTAGGACACCGGCCGGGCGTTCGCCTTGGCGGCGGTCACGTCGGCCAAGAGCGCGGTCCAGACCTGAGGGCCGGCGACCCCGTCGACGGCGAGCCCGTTCTGTGTCTCGAAGGACATGATGGCGCCCTTTGTGATGGTGCTCTCCACGCCAGGCGTCCACTGGCCGGCCAGCTGCGCCGGAAGACCGCCCCAACGCCACGAGAGCGAGCCCGGCTGGGGCTGCGCGAGCTCCGAAGGCGCCGGGGCAGGGGCGGGGTCGCTGTAGGCGAGCGGGAGGTAGCCGAGCTGGGCCAGGAGCTGCTGGAGCCGCGTGACGCTGCCGGGAGCGATCGTGAAGGTGATCGTGTCGCCGGCGCCGAGCCGCTCGCCGTCGGTGGCGACGACCCCGCCGGTCCCGCCGGGGACCGTGAGGGTGTACGTGACGTAGGGGACGAAGGGGCCCGCCGGAGAGAACACCATCGTGCTACCGTCGGTCACCCAGCTGCCCGGAACCGTCGGAGCGATGGTCGGGGACGGGCTTCCCCGTCGGAGCGGGGTCGAGAAGTCGACGGTGATGCCAGTGTCGGACGGAACGTTCGTGGCACCCGATGCAGGCGTCGTGGACACGACGGACAGCGGGGTGAGAGGGGCGGACTTGCTCGCCGTGGAGACGCATCGGGCATGGCCGGTGCAGCGAGCGCGATCCTGCGAGGCAGGGCGACGGGCGAGCGAGGTCCCGAAGGCCGCACCGAGGCCGGCGATCACGACGAGCAGGACCGCGCCGCCGACGACGAGGGGGTGCCGCACGCGGCGCTCACGCGTTGCGCCCGATTTTCCTCCTGTGCCGTCTGTGACCTTGCTGCGGTGACGCACGAACGCCTCCAGGCTCGACCCCGGCACCCAGGTAAGGCGTCTCGCCACCGTGCCCAGGGCACGTGAGCCCGAGGGACATCGGTGGCACAACGTCCCGAACGGATGCTCCACATGGGTGTACGTCGACCATACCCGTCACCTTCGATGACAAGACATCGAACGTCGGCGGGAGCTCCGCTCTCGATGGCAACCGAGGTTTCGAGCGTCGAAGCCCTGGGAATGGGAATCCCAGCGGTGGGAATAAGGGCAACCGTCGCCGACGCTGGAATGGAGCAATCGACGGAGACGGACAGCATGCGGTGGGCTCCGACCAGGGCGGCACCGCGAAGGGTCGGACAATGGGTGTGCGCTCAGGTATCGCGGTCGACCTCGGCACCGTCAACTCCCTCGTGCACGTGCACGGCCATGGCCTGGTCGTCGAGGAGCCCTCGGTGATCGCGCTCGACCGGGTGTCGGGGCGTGTGGTGGCGGTGGGTCACCACGCCGACGAGCTCGCGGGGCGTGAACCTGCAGGGGTGGAGGTCGTCCACCCGCTGCGCGACGGGGTGATCTCCGATCTGGGGGCCGCCGCCGACATGCTCCGAGCGTTCCTCCACCGCGCACGCTTCCACGCCAGCGCGCTTCGCCCGCACGCGGTCCTGTGCGTGCCGAGCGGCGCGACGCCGATCGAGCGTGACGCGCTCCTTGCAGCGGCTGCGTTCGGCCACAGGCGCCTCGACGCACGCCTGGTCGACGAGCCGGTGGCCGCAGCGCTGAGCGCGGGTGCCAACCCGGGATCGGCGGAGGGCGTGTTCACGCTCGACGTGGGCGGGGGAACCACGGAGGCAGCTGTCGTCGTCGGTGTGCGCATGGTGGCGTACCGATCGCTGCGGTTCGGGGGCAATGCGATGGACGAGGCCGTTGGCCGGGCAGTGCGCCAGGTGCTCGGGCTGCGGATCAGCCAGAAGGATGCCGAGCGGCTGAAGATCGAGCTCGGTGTGACCGGGGGCGAGCGTGGGTCGGCCACCGTCGTCGGCATGGACCTCACCACCTCGAGCCTCGAGGAGCTCGAGGTGGACGGCGACGTGGTCGCGGCCGCGTTGGAGCGCCCGGTGGCTGCGATCGCCGACGCGGCCCGGGAGCTGGTCGCGGCGATGCCTCCCGACCTCGCCAAGGACGTGCTGAATTCCGGCATCCAGATCGCTGGCGGCGGGGCGCTCCTTCCGGGCCTCGCCCAACGTGTCGAGAAGGAGGTGGGCGTGGGGGCAGTCGTCGTCGACGACCCCTTGCGTTCGGTCGTGCGCGGTGCGGGGCGGCTGCTCGAGGAGAGCTTCGACTCCCTCGAGAAGACGGCATGAGCGTGCGCGCGCATCTTCTTCGGTCCGCCGGACCGCTCGATTGGTGAAGGCGGCATCCCCGGCCCTGCGCGCTGCGGCGATGGCCGGCTCCGCGCCGCACCCTGAGGTTCTCGAGTTCTATTGCTGCGCAATGACGCAAGTACGGCTACACTGAACCCCGTGAACCGATCGACGCCGACCGACGCACGCGACGCACGCGACGCACGAGACGCACGCGAGGCACGCGACGACGTGTCGTTCCGGCTGCACGCCGAGCTGTGCAAGGTGCTCACCGACCCGAAGCGCCTCCTGCTGATCGACGCGCTGCGCGATGCCGAACGCTGCGTGGGTGAGCTGGCCCAGCAGATCGGCATGAGCCTGCCCAACGCGAGCCAGCACCTCTCCGTGCTGCGTCACGCCGGGCTGGTGGAGGCGCGGCGAGAAGGGACGACCGTGCACTACCGGCTCGTCGAGCCGCGCATCGCAGACGCGTGCGACATCGTCCATCGGATCGTCGCCGACCGCCGAGCGGGCGCCCCCCGCCTCGACGAAGAATGACCCAGCAGTGACCAAGGAGGTTTCCTGATGCCCGCCACCCAGACCCGGCACCGCGTGCTCGTGTTCACGACGCCGACCTGCCCGTGGTGCCAGAGAGCCAAGGGCTACCTGCGCAGCCAGGGAGTGGCCTTCAAGGAGGTCGACGTGTCGCGCGACCAGAAGGCGGCGAGCGACCTCGTACGCCGCACCGGGCGGATCGGCGTGCCGGTGATCGAGATCGACGGACGGCCGGTGGTCGGCTTCGACCAGCCACAGATCGACCGGCTGCTCGGGCTGCGCCCGCACGCCTGATCTCCGCCCGTCGGTCCGGAGCCCGGAGGAGCCGGTTGGAAGCGCCCGGAGGAGCCGGGCGGAAGTGATGTCGGAAGTGATGGTCGGCAGCGATCCCGGCGAAGTTCTACGAGACGAAGAGGCGATAGAGCCCGATCGAAGAGAAGGAGCAGTGATGACGGAACGAGTTGAGCCACTCGGCGCGAGGGTGCTGGTACGGGTGCTCGAGGACGAGAGCGTGACCTCGAGCGGCCTCGTCATCCCCGACACGGCCAAGGAGAAGCCGCAGCGCGGGGTCGTGGTGGCGGTTGGTGACGACGAGGAGATGGTGAAGGTCAAGCCCGGCGACCGGGTGCTCTACCCTCGCTACAGCGGGACCGAGGTCCGCGTCGGCGGCGTCGACCACCTGGTGATCGACGCGACGGAGCTGCTCGCGGTGCTGCGGGACGATGCATCGGCGGAGGCGGCGGCCTGAGCGAGCCCGGGAAGCCCTGCCTGGGCGCTGCACGACGGTTCTGTGGGGCGCGCACGTCGAGCCGGCGTGCCGGCCTTGCGCCCCGGGTCGCGGTCCGACACGATTCCCCTCGATGACGATGTCTCCCCACGGTCCGGCGCACGTACCCGCGCCGCCGCCTGGCGGAGCGTCCGACATCGACGACGAGCTCCCTGCCCTCGGGCGCGTCGTGGAGGGCCGGCGCAAGGTGCGCATGGCAGACGTCGGAGCGGACCGCCGAGCACGGCTCGACGCGCTGGCCCGGTACCTCCACGACGTGGCCGAAGACGATGCGGCGACCGCCGCGTTGCCGCCGACGATCGGCTGGGTCCTTCGTAGCACGCGCATGGAGATCCGCACCTTCCCTGCGCTCGGCGAAGACCTGGAGCTGCGCACCTTCTGCTCGGCGACCGCCAACCGGTGGGCGGAGCGGACGACGGTCGCGCAGGGCTCGCAGGGTGCCACGCTGTCGGCCGTGGCGATCTGGGTCGCGGTCGACAGCCAGACCGGCGCCCCGGCTCGCCTCGACGAGCGGTTCTTCTCGGTCTACGGGCCTTCGGCCGGCGGAAAGCACGCTTCTGCGAGGCTCGTGCTCGGCGAGCCCGACGGGCGTGTGATCGATCGTGCTCGGCCCTGGCCGCTTCGGCGCAGCGACGTCGACGCGTGGGGCCACGTCAACAACGCCATCGCGTGGGCGGCGGTGGAGGACGCGGTCGACATCGGCCCCGAGGACTCCGCCGTCGCGTTGCTGGAGCACCATGTGCCGATCGGCCCAAGTGTCGAGCCGGTCCTCGCCGTGGATCGCGAGGGTGACCAGTGGTCCGTGTGGCTGCTCGACCGAGGCGAGGCCGCCCCGGTCGCCGGCCCAGGCGCCGGCCCAGGCGCTGGCTCAGTCGCCGCCCGAGTCGTCGGCCCAGGAGCCGGGCGGGTCCTCGTCGCGGCGACGGTGCGGATCTCCCCTGCCGGCCCGTCCGGCGCCCGTCGGTGAAGGGCGACCAGGTCTTGCACGGTCGAGCGGTCCCGGTCTTCCTGGCGTGCGCCCGGTGGGGGAGCGGTTGACCACCGAGGGGACCGGGAGGTCGCTCGGGCGCTCGCTCCGGCTGCTGCGTGCCTTTCGCACCGAGCAACGGGACCCCGACGGGTTCTACGACGTGGTGTCCGCGGACGCGGTGGGCTTGCTCGCGCGCAGCGTGCCGCTCGCCGGCGCGCTCACGCTCGACGTCGGCGGAGGTGCCGGCTACCTCACCCGGGCGCTGCGCGTCGCAGGGGCACGATGCGTGCTCGTCGACGCGGACCGAGAGGAGCTGGCGTGGCGCGGTCCGCCGATGACGGCGTCGGTCGTGGCAGACGGTGGCGCGCTCCCCGTGCCTTCGGACGCCGTCGACCTCGTGGTCTGCTCCAACGTGCTCGAGCACGTGCCCGAGCCGTTCGACCTCGTCGACGAGATGGCGCGGGTGCTGCGACCCGGCGGGCACCTCTGGCTGTCCTTCACCAACTGGTACGGGCCCTGGGGCGGGCACGAGACGTCGCCGTGGCACTATCTCGGTGGCGAGCGTGCGCGGCGCCGCTACGCCGCGCACTCGGGCCGCGATCCGAAGAACGTGTTCGGCGAGTCGCTGTTCGCCCTGCACGTGGGGCCGACGCTGCGGCGTCTCAGGACGCACCCGTACCTCGGTGTCGTCGACGCCCGGCCGCGCTACCTCCCCGACCTCGCCCGAGGGGTGGTGAGGATCCCGATCCTGCGAGAGCTCGTGACGTGGAACGTCGAGGTGCTCGCCGAGAAGCGTCGCGTCGCAGCGGTACCTCGCACCTGCAAGGATGCGGCGATGGCCTCGCACCGTCCCGACGGCACGCGCTGATGGAGGACCTCTCGGGCAAGGTCGCCCTGATCACCGGTGGAGGGAGCGGGATCGGGCGAGGCGCGGCGCTCGCGCTCGCCGGTGCGGGTGCGCACGTGGCCGTGGCGGACATCGACAGGGACCGGGCCATGGCCGTCGCCGACGAAGCCTCGTGGCGGGGCACGGAGTGCTTCGGGATGGTCCTGGACGTGAACGACCAGGCGGCGTTCGACACGGCCCGCGACGTGCTCCTGCGCAGGCTCGGGCGCGTGGACATCGTCATGAACAACGTGGGTGTCGTCGCAGCCGGACCGCCCGAGGAGATCCCGCTTCGCGAGTGGGAGCGGACCATGAGCACGAACCTTCTGTCGATCGTGCGCAGCAACGCCACCTTCGTCCCGGTCCTCCTCGAGCAAGGAAGCGGCCACATCGTGAACACCGCGTCGGCGGCCGGGCTGTTCCAGTACGCGTACGAGCGGATGCCGTACTCGGTGAGCAAGGCGGCCGTGATCGCGCTGAGCGAAGCGCTCGCGCTGTACCTGCGTCCCCGGCACGTCGGGGTCACGTGCCTGTGCCCTGGCCCGGTCGCGACCAACCTTCGCCAGCAGGTCACCTTCTCGGGCGCGCCCGTCCGGATGCGGCCGCCGATCAAGGGCATGACCCCCATCGACCCGATCGCCGTGGGCGAGATGGTGGTGGACGCGATCCTTGCGGACCGGTTCCTCGTGCTCACCCATCCCGAGCTCCACGACCTCCTCGTCGAGCGGGCCGAGGATCCCGAGGGGTTCCTCGCCGAGCGCATCCGCACGATCGAGGAGGGATGAGGCTCCGCGTCCAGCCTGCCTGACCGGACGTCGAGCCGGCCGGGAGCCCGAGGTCAGCGTGCCCAGCGCCAGGTCACTGCCGCGCCGCCTGACGCTGCGTGGCGGCGCCGAGCGCCGCACGCCCGCCGAGCATCAGCGCGCCGAGGAAGCCCGTCGCCACCCCGATGAAGGTCGGTGCCGTGCCCTGGCCGGCGACCACCCGAAGCGCCATGCCGCACGCCACCGTCGCGGCGCAGACCGCGACCCCCGAGGAGAGGGTGGCCGGGTCCGGCCGCTCGCCACGTCGCCGGCCGCGTGCTGCGAGGATCGCCCACCCGGTGCCCAGCCCCACGGCGAACGGCCAGGCGGTGGACGCGATGCCAGCGGCGGTCTCGGCGTGGCGATGGGACGCCCGCCCGATCACGACGAAGAGCGCCACGGCGATCATGTCGACGGCGGCGGCACCCCACCAGCGGCTCGTGGTCATCGTCGTGATGCTACGCGGGGTCGAGCGGGGCAGCGGGGGCCGGTGTGCGGAGCCATCCGACGACCTCGTCGGTGTCGTGACCGAGCGCCGGGGGAGGGCGGCGATAGCTGACGGGAGCGCGCGACAGCCTGAGGGGGCTCGCGACGCCGCGCACGCCACCGTCGGCGCCCGGTTGGTCCACGACCGGCCCGAGCCCGAGGCGCTGGGCGTCGGCGAAGGCGGCGGCCACGTCGTTGACCGGTCCGCACGGCACGCCCACGGCGCGCAGCACCTCGACCCACTCCGCCGCCGGCCGCGTGCCGAGCCGTGCCTCGAGCTGCCTGGCGAGCTGGTCGCGGTGGGCGACGCGGGCCGGGTTGGTCGCGAAGCGCTCGTCGCCGGCCAGCTCCTCGTCGCCGAGCGCCCTGCACAGGAGGCGGAACTGCCCGTCGTTGCCGACTGCGACGGCCAGCTCGCCGTCCTCCGCGCTGAGCGTCTCGTAGGGGGCGATGCTCGGGTGACGGTTCCCCATGGCACGGGGCACCGTGCCGGTGTTGAGATAGGCCGATGCCTGGTTCACGAGCGAGGCGAGGGCGCTCGACATGAGGCTCACCTCGACGAGCTGGCCGAGCCCGGACGCCGTGCGGGCGCCCAGCGCGGCGAGGATGCCGATGGCCGCGTGCAGCCCGGTGAGGACGTCGACGACCGCGACGCCGACCTTGGTCGGCGGCCCGCCCTCTGGCCCGGTGATGTCCATGAGCCCCGCCATCGCCTGGACGACGAAGTCGTAGCCTGCGAGGTCCGCTCCCGGCGTGCCGGCACCGCCGAACCCGGAGATCGAGCAGTAGACGAGGCCGGGGTTCGTGGCCGCGAGCTGCTCGTAGCCGAGCCCGAACTTGGCGAGCCTCCCAGGTCGGAAGTTCTCGACGAGCACTGTCGCTCGCTCGGCGAGGCGCCGGGCGTCCGAGGCGCCCTGGGGCGTGGCCAGGTCGAGGACGACGCTGCGCTTGTTCCTGTTGACGCTCAGGAAGTACGTGCTCTGCGATCCCTTGAACGGCGGTCCCCACTGACGGGTGTCGTCGCCGTGGGGGTGCTCCACCTTGACCACCGTGGCGCCGAGGTCGCCGAGGATCATGGTGGCGAGCGGCCCGGCGAGGACGCGGCTGAAGTCCGCAACGAGACAGCCGGCGAGCGCGCCGCGCGAGAGCGCCGTCGAGGGAACGTCCATCCCGACATCATGTCGCGTCGGCACGCCCCCGGCAGCCGTGCCGGCGAGCGCCGGGTGCCTCACGGCCCGGGCTCGACCGCCTCGCGCTCGAAGAAGTCCCCTGCGGCATACCGGACGTCATGGAGCAGCTCGAAGAGCCTCTCGATGCCATCTGCCCCGAGGCCGAGGTCGTTGAAGACCCTCGAGTTCATGGCGTCGGTGGCCGCGGCGGCTCTGGCGCGTCCCTCGTCGGTCAGGCGGGCAAGGGTGCCGCGGCCGTCGGCAGGGTTCGGCACGCGTGCGACGAGCCCCTGCTCCTCCAGCCGGTCGATCGCGTTGGTCACGCTCGCAGGGTTCACCTGGAGGCGCTCGCCGATCTTGCCGAGCGGGAGCGCGCCGCGCGAGGAGAACGAGAGGAGCATGAGGACCTCGTAGCGGGCGAAGGTGAGCTCGAAGGGCCGGAGCGCGCCGTCGGCGCGGACGAGCAGGAGCTGCTGGACGCGCATGACCGAGGTGACCACCGCCATCGCGGGTGCTGCGTCCTCCCACCCGTGGAGCGCCCACTGACGACGGGCCTCTCGGATCGGGTCGAAGCGCAGCGGCGCTCGTTCGGGCACCGCGCTAGCTGCGCGGGCGTTGGCGAGGCTGGCCGGGCAACGTGCCGGGCCGTGCTCCGCCGCCTCGCTGGCCCTTCTGGCGGTCCTGCCGACCTGCCGCGCGCCGCAGCGCACGGTTCGTGATGACGTCGTCCTCCGACCCCATCTCCATCATCTGCTCGACGATCTTCTGGCGCTTGGGCTTCGGGACGCGCCGGAGCTGGCGCTCGAGACGGCTCAAGTTCTCGGGGAGCGGGCGTCCCTTGTCCTGGAACTTGTCGATCGTTCTCAGGATCCGGCGCGCGTAGCGGCGCCGCAACCAGGGCGTGCGGCCGATGAAACGGGCGGGCAGCTCGCGCAGCTTGCGCAGGCGCTTGCGTTTGGTGGGCGTCGTGGCCATCGCGTAGTTCTTAGCTGACCCTCTGGGGCTCTGCCGCTCCGGCGACGGCCGGCGACGGGCTCGTGCCGATCTCGTGTGGCTCCTGATCGGCGAACTGCGTGTGGTAGAGGAGGGTGTAGAGCCCTCCTGCGGCCAGGAGCTCGTGGTGCGTCCCGCGTTCGACGATCCTGCCGCCGTCCACCACGAGGAGCTGGTCGGCATCTCGCACCGTGGAGAGGCGGTGGGCGATCACGAGGGAGGTCCTCCCGGCGAGCGCGCGGCGCAGGGCGTCGTGGACGGCGGCCTCCGACTCGGAGTCGAGATGCGCGGTGGCCTCGTCGAGCACCACGACGTCTGGCGCTTTCAGGATGAGGCGTGCCAGGGCGACCCGCTGCTTCTCGCCGCCCGAGAGCCGGTAGCCGCGCTCGCCGACGAGCGTGTCGAGCCCGTCGGGGAGGGAGGCGACGAGCGGGAGGATCTGCGCCTGCTCGAGCGCCGCCATGAGCTCCTCGTCGCTCGCGTCGGGCCGGGCGTAGAGGAGGTTGGCTCGCAGCGTGTCGTGGAAGAGGTGGGGGTCCTGGGTGACCACGCCGACGACGTCGCGCAGCGAGTCGAGCGTCGCGTCGCGGACGTCCACACCGCTCACCCGGACCGTCCCGTCGGTCGCGTCGTAAAGACGCGGCACGAGCGAGCTGATCGTGGTCTTTCCGGCCCCGGACGGACCGACGAGCGCCACCATCTGGCCCGGCTCGACGCGGAACGAGATGTCGTGGAGGACCTCGTGGTGGGTGGTCGGCTCGAGGGTGGCGACGGCTTCGAGCGACGCCAAGGAGACCTCCTCGGCAGCGGGGTACGCGAACGACACGTGGTCGAGCTCGATGCTGGCGGGCCCCCTGGGGATCGCCACGGCGTCCGGGCGCTCCTTGATCATGGGCTCTAGGTCGAGCACCTCGAAGATCCGCTCGAAGGAGACGAGGGTGGTCATCACGTCGAGGTTCAGGTTGGAGAGCTGGGTGAGCGGGCCGTACAGGCGTGCCAGGTACGCGGTCAGCGCGACGATGGTGCCGATCGCGAGCACGCCATGGACCGCCTCCACGCCTCCGAACCCGTAGGCGAAGGCGGTGGCGAGCGACGCGGTGAGCACGAGCGACACCATGAACATCCTGGCGTAGAGCGCCTGGGAGACGCCGATGTCGCGCACACGCGCCGCCTTCTCGTCGAAGTGGCGCGACTCGGCCTCCGAGCGGCCGAAGAGCTTGACGAGCAGGGCTCCCGAGACGTTGAAGCGCTCCTGCATCACCATGTTCATCTGCGCGTTCAGGTCGTAGCTCTCCTTCGTGAGCGCTCCGATCCTGCGGCCGACGAAGCGGGCGGCGACGAGGAACGCCGGGAGCAGCACGAGCGCGATGAGGGTGATCTGCCACGACAGGTAGAGCATCGCCCCGAGCACGATGAGCACGGTGACCAGGTTGCCCACGACGTTGGAGAGCAGTGTCGTGAACGCCTGCTGGGCGCCGATCACGTCGTTGTTGAGCCGGCTCACCATCGCCCCGGTCTGGGTGCGCGTGAAGAAGGCGAGCGGCATCTGCTGGACGTGGCGGAAGACCTGCGAGCGCATGTCGTAGATGAGGCCCTCGCCGACGATCGCCGCGACGCGGCGCTGGTAGAGCGAGAGCCCCGCTGTGACGAGCGCGAGGCCCGCGGCGAGGAGCGCGAGGTCGATCACGAGCCCGGCGTTCTTCCCGATGATCCCGCGGTCGATGATCTCGCGCAGGATGAGCGGGTTCACCGCGCCCGCGACGGCCCCGAGGACGACCACGGGGACGAAGATCATGAGGATCTTGCGGTAGGGCCTGGCGAAGCGGAGCATCCGGCGCGTGGTGCCCTTCTTCACCCGGTGCTCGAGCACGGAGCGGTCCTGGCGGAAGGACCGCATTCCCATCCAGCCCGCGGACATCCCGCGCCCCATCATCGGGGGCATCGCGTGCGGTTAGGAGGCGTGGCCGGGCGGCCGCTTGGAGGTGGTCATCGCGCCATCAGCCTACCGGCGCCGTTTTGGAGGCCGCCGCGCCGTCGTGCGCGGCGCGGCGCGCGGCCTCGCTCGCCGAGCGTCACGCGCCGAGCGTCACGCGCAGAGCGTCAGGCCCCGAGCGTCAGGCGCCGACGGCGTGCGCGCCGCCGTCGACGTGGAGCATCTCCCCGGTCGTCATGGAGAGCCAGTCCGAGAG
>JAKAQM010000155.1 GCA_021822565.1 Actinomycetes bacterium
CGAGGGGCTGCCCGCGCACGCGGCGTCGATCGCGCTCCGCCGGGCCCAGCTGCGCGAGGAGGGCGCCGGGTGAGCGCACGCGTCGCGCTGCGCGACCGGCTGGCCGCGCTCGGCAGGTACCACTCGCCGCAGGTGGCCGCTCGAGTCCGGCTGAACACGAACGAGTCGCCCTACCCGCCGCCCGAGGCGTGGCAGCGCGCGCTCGCCGAGGCGGTGGGCGCCGCGGACCTGCGCCGCTACCCCGATCGCGAGGCGACGGCCCTCAGGGAGGCGATCGGCGAGCTGGACGGGGTCGGCGCCGAGGAGGTGTTCTGCGCCAACGGCTCCAACGAGGTCCTCCAGTCGCTGCTCCTCGCGTTCGGCGGCGCAGAGCGGCGGGCGCTCGTCTTCGAGCCGACCTACGCGCTCCATGCGCACATCGCAGGGCTGGCGGGCCTCGAGGTGGTGGCCGAAGGGCGCGCGGCCGACCTGCGGGTGGGGCTCGACGTCGCCCTCTCGGCGCTCGAGCGTGTGCAGCCCGACGTGGTGTTCCTGTGCTCGCCGAACAACCCGACGGGCCGGCTCGAGGACCCCGAGGTGATCGCCGCCGTCGTCGACGCCGCGCCGGGGCTGGTGGTCGTCGACGAGGCCTACGGCCAGTTCTCGAGCTGGTCGGCGCTGTCGCTGCGCGATGGGGCGCGTGGGCGGGAGGGGCTCGTGGTCGTGCGCACGTTCTCCAAGACCTGGGCGATGGCGGGTGCGCGGCTGGGGTACCTGGTCGCACACCCAGACGTGGTGGCCGGCTGCGCCGCGGCCGCCCTGCCGTACCACCTGTCCACCCAGACCCAGCTCGCCGGTGTGCTGGCGTTGGGCTACAAGGAGGAGATGGCCGAGCGCGTGCGCAGGGTGGCCGCCGCCCGCGACGAGCTGGCGAGCGCCCTCGCCGAACGCGCGGTGGAGACGTGGCCCTCGGACGCGAACTTCATCTTGTTCAGACCGCTCGGCAGGGACGCAGCCCAGGTGTGGTCGAGCCTCCTGGAAGAGGGCGTGCTCGTGCGCGACTTCTCCTCGCGCCCGGGCCTCGAGGGGTGCCTGCGCGTCACGGTCGGGACGCCCGAGGAGAACGCGCGGTTCCTCGATGCGCTCGACGGTGCGCTGCGGTGAGCGTCCCGGTGAGCGCTGCGCAGCAGGCCCGGCACGCCGAGCGCAGGCGTGCCACGAAGGAGACGGTGGTGGAGGTCGTGCTCGACGTGGACGGGTCGGGCCGAGCGGAGGTCGCCACGGGGCTCCCGTTCTTCGACCACATGGTCTCCCAGCTCGCGGCCCACGGCGGCTTCGACCTCGTGGTGCGCGCACAGGGGGACCTCGAGGTCGACGCGCACCACACCGTGGAGGACGTCGGCATCGTGCTCGGCGGATGCCTCGCCGAGGCGCTCGGCGACAGGGCGGGGGTGCGGAGGTTCGCCTCGTTCCTCCTGCCGCTCGACGAGGCGCTCGTGGAGGTGGCCCTCGACCTCTCGGGCCGCCCCTACCTCGCGTACGACGTGCCCTTCGCGCCGGACACCCCCGGTCTCGGGTCCCCCCCGTTCGACCCGCAGCTCGCCGAGGAGTTCTGGCGTGCGTTCGTGACCGCGGCGGGGATCACCCTCCACGTCCGCCGCCGGGAGGGTCGGAACACGCATCACGTGGTCGAAGCGGTCTTCAAGGGGGTGGCGCGCTCGCTGCGTGACGCGGTGCGAAGGGAGGGCGGCGGCGTGCCCTCGACCAAGGGGACGCTCTGAGGGCGTCCGAGCCGCAGGCCCCGTCCACCATCGCCGTCCTCGACTACGGGATCGGCAACCTGCGGTCGGCCGAGCGCGCCCTGCTCCACGTCGGCGCGGCGGCCCGGCTCGTCACCGACCCCGCGGACGTCGCCGGAGCGGCAGGGGTGGTGCTGCCCGGGGTGGGCGCGTTCGGGCCGTGCGCGGCCGCCCTCAGGCGAACGGGCCTCCACGAGGCGGCGCTCGGCGCGATCGAGGCGGGCGTGCCGTTCCTCGGGATCTGCGTGGGCTTCCAGCTGCTCTACGAGGGGTCAGAAGAGGCGCCCGGGGAGGCCGGGCTGGGCGTGCTCGCCGGCAGGGTGCGCCGGCTGCCCTCGTCGGTCAAGATCCCCCAGATGCAGTGGAACGCGCTGCGCTCCGTCCGGGCATCGACGCTGCTCGCCGGGCTCGGCGAGGAGCCCTGGGTGTACTTCGTCCACTCCTACGCGCCCGACGTCGGACCCGAGACGGTCGCAACCTGCGAGTACGGGGAGACGCTCGCGGCCGCAGCCGAGATGGGCACCGTGTGGGGCACGCAGTTCCACCCCGAGAAGTCGGGCGCGCCGGGCCTCGCGATCCTCGCCAACTTCGTCGCGCGCTGCGCTCAGAGGGGCAGCCGGTGATGGAGCTGTTCGCTGCGGTCGACGTGATGGGCGGGGGTGCCGTCCGCCTGGTGAAGGGAGAGCTCGACGCGCCCCGGAGCTTCGGAGACCCCCTCGAGGTCGCTCGCCGGTTCCTCGCCGCGGGCGCGCCCTGGCTCCACGTGGTGGACCTCGACGCCGCCCGCTCCGGGACGCCGGTGAACCGGGCGGTCGTGCTGTCGCTCGTGGAGGAGGCCCATCGCGCGGGTGCGCGCGTGGAGGTCGGGGGGGGCGTGCGCCACGGCCGTGACGTCGACGAGCTCCTCGAGGCGGGCGTGGACCGCGTGGTGCTGGGCACCGTGGCGATCGAGGAGCCCGACGCCGCCGCGCGCCACGCGTCGCGTCACCCCGGCAAGGTGGCGGTCGGCGTGGACTACCGGCGCACGCCTGGTGGCGGGCTCGAGCTCGCGCTGCGCGGCTGGACGCAGCGCGCCGATGCCGATCCGGCGCAGCTGCTGGCCGGCTGGGCGGGGGTGCCGTTCGCCGCGGTGGTCGTGACGGCCATCGACCGGGACGGCACGCGCCAGGGCCCGGACACCGACGGCCTGTCCTGGATGCTCGACGCGACCGGCCTGCCGGTGGTCGCGTCGGGCGGCGTGGGCAGCGCCGCCGATCTCTCGGCGCTCGCCGGCCTGCGCTCGGGATCGGGCCGCGCGCTCGCCGGCGCCGTGGTCGGCAGGGCGCTCGTGGACGGCTCGATCGAGGTGGAGGAGGCGGTCGCCGCGTGCGCAGCGTCCGGGTGATCCCGTGCCTCGACGTGACGGCGGGCCGCGTCGTGAAGGGGGTGCGCTTCGTCGACCTCGTGGACGCGGGCGACCCCGTGGAGCTGGCGGCGCGCTACGACGCCGAGGGGGCCGACGAGCTCACCTTCCTCGACATCACCGCGTCCGTGGAGGGCCGGGAGACGATGCTGTCGGTGGTGGCCCGGACCGCGGAGCAGGTCTTCATCCCCTTCACGGTCGGCGGGGGGGTCCGCACCATCGGCGACGCGAGCCGGCTGCTCAGGGCCGGCGCGGACAAGGTGGCGCTCAACACGGCGGCGCTCGAGCGCCCCGAGCTGATCGCCGAGATCGCCGGCGAGCTCGGGGCGCAGTGCGTGGTGGTCGCCGTCGACGCGCGTCGCCGCACGGACGCCCCGGGTGCCGCTTGGGAGGTGTGCACCCACGGAGGCCGCCGGCCGACCGGCATCGACGCCCTGGAGTGGTCGGCACGTGCCGCCGGGCTCGGGGCGGGGGAGATCCTGCTCACCTCGATGGACCGTGACGGCACGCGTGACGGCTACGACCTCGAGCTCACCCGCCGGGTCGTCGACGCCGTGGGCGTGCCGGTGGTGGCGTCCGGGGGCGTGGGCACCCTCCGGCACCTGGTCGACGGGGCGGCAGCGGGCGCGGACGCGGTGCTGGCCGCATCGATCTTCCACCGCCGAGAGCACACCATCGCGGAGGCCAAGCGGTTCATGGCGGCCAACGGGGTGACGGTGCGTCCGGTCTGAGCCCGTCGCCGGGCGCTCGTGCCCCGGGTCAGGACCTGTCGCCGGGCGCTCGCGCCCCGGGTCAGGACCCGGGTCCGGCCAGGTGCTCGGCGAAGAACGCCACGATGCGCCGCCGGGCGTCCTCGGCCGGTGCCGGCGCGTAGCCGAGGGTGCCGGTGCGCTCCATCATCCGCCAGAGCGCATTGCCGTGGCGGTTCATGAACCCGTGCCCGGCGTCGGGGTACTCCTTCACGTCATGGAGGACGCCCGCGTGCTCGAGCGCGTGCTCGAGCCGCGTGGCGGCCCCGCGCAGCGACCGGTCGCGCGCTCCGTAGCTGGCGACGACCGGGCACGCGCCGTCGACCACCTCGTCGAGGTTGGCCGGCAGGTTCCCGTAGTTGTCGGCCGACACGGCGAACCCGTGCCCGTGCGCGAGCAGGAGCGCGAAGCCGCCCGTCATGCAGAAGCCCACGACCCCGACCTTCCCCGTGCACCTCGGGTCGGCCTCGAGCCAGCGCCTGGCTGCGTCGGCGTCGTCGAAGGTGTGCCCGCGCTGCGCGCGCAGGTCCTTGAACACCGACCAGATGCACGCCGCCTTGTTGGACCGGGAGAACAGATCGGGCGCGAGGGAGAGGAACCCCGCGCCTGCGAGCCAGTCGGCCTGGCGCCGCACGTCGTCGGTCATGCCGAAGACGTCGTGGAGGACGACGACGCCGGGCCACGGCCCCTCCGCCGAAGGCTCGGCGACGTAGGCGGGCACCTCCGCGTCGCCGGAGCGGATCTGCACCTGGCTCATCGGGCACCTCCCACCGCCGCTCGTGCGGCGCTCCCGCTGGCCGCTCCCGGGGCATCCAGCGCTCCGGGGCGTCGGACGGGCAAGCTAGCACCGTGGTGCGCCGAGGAGCGGCGGATGCCGGAGCCCGCCCGGTGGCCGGTCACGTCCGTCTGCGCATGCGGTACCGTGCGAGTGTGCCCTCGAGCCCGACGCCCGCCACCGAGACGCCCGCCGCAGGACCGCTCGCGGCGGGGCCGGGTGTGCCCGGCGCTCCGGCCAGGCCTTCCGCGCCGACGAGGCCGAGCGGCCCGAAGGAGCCCATCACCGTGCTCTTCGACCGGGTGATGGTGCAGGTCACGCCGACCGAGGGCGAGCGGCGCTCGCGCGCGGGGATCCTCATCCCGGCCACCGCGCAGGTCTCGCGCCGCCTCACCTGGGCCGAGGCGGTCGCGGTGGGGCCGAACGTGCGGGCGGTCAAGCCCGGTGACAAGGTCCTCTTCAATCCCGAGGACCGCTACGAGGTGGAGGTCCAGGGCGAGGAGTACGTCATCTTGCGCGAGCGTGACGTGCACGCCGTCGCGTCCGCGCGCCTCGACGGGAGCACCGGGCTCTACCTGTGACCCCTCCGACTCCCGCGACGGCTCCGGGCGTGCCGCTCGGCGACCTCGACGACCAGCTCCTCGGGCTGGTCCGGTTCGACGCGAAGGGGCTGGTGACCGCCGTCGTCGTGGACGCGACGTCCAAGGACGTGCTCATGGTCGCCTACATGGACCGGGAGGCGCTCGAGCGCACGCTCAGCACCGGGCGCTCGTGGTTCTTCTCCAGGAGCCGCCAGGAGCTGTGGTGCAAGGGCGAGACCTCCGGCGACCGCCAGTACGTGCGCGAGGTGCGGGTCGACTGCGACGGCGACGCGCTGCTCCTGCTCGTGGACCAGCACGGCGACGGCGCGTGCCACACGAAGTCGTGGTCCTGCTTCTTCCGCTCCCTCGCCAGCGG
>JAKAQM010000030.1:0-18352 GCA_021822565.1 Actinomycetes bacterium
GCCCCATCGCAAGCACGGCAACGTCCCGCTGTGACCGGCCCCGCGGGCCCCGCAGCCCTTCGGCCCCGCCCTGCACCCGAACCGGGCGTGGTCGCGCTGATCGCCGAAGCGGCGCTGGAGCTCTGGCCCACGGTCCCGGCGGTCGATCCGGCCGAAGCGGCCGCACGCGCTGCCCGGGCGGAGCGCGCGGGGGACGCGTGGCGGTTCAGCGGCCGGTGGTGGATGCAACCGGGAGCGCCGCGCTGGGAGCAGCGACCGTGGGCACGCTGACGCCTCGCTGGATTGCGCGGCCGAGGTGAGCGCACCGCGCCTCGGCCCTGCTCCGCGGGGGAGCCGTGTCGTGATCACGGACCATCCCTGGCGCGGGATCGACGTGGAGGCGGCGATCTGCGCGGCCGCCGGCTTCGAGCTGGTCGACGCCGCACTGGTCGACGCCGCACCGCGTGACGCCGCACCGCGTGACGCCGCACCGCGTGACGATCCGGCCGCGCTCCAGGCGCTGGTGAACGAGGTCGACGCGGTCGGGATCCTCACGAACTGGGCGCCCGTGACGGCCGCCCTCATCGAGTCGTGCCCGCACCTGCGCGTCGTGAGCCGCCTCGGCGTGGGCGTCGACAACATCGACGTCGCCGCAGCTGCAGCGCACGGCGTGGTGGTGACCCGGGTCCCCGACTACTGCGTCGAGGAGGTGTCCGATCACGCGGTGGCGATGGTGCTCGCGTGGGCGCGTGGCATCACGTTCTTCGACCGCGAGGTGCGTGCCGGCCGGTTCGATCCGGGAGCGCACGCTTTGCGGCGGGTCCGTGACCTCGTGGTGGGGATCTGGGGAGCGGGTCGCAACGGGACGGCGACGGGCCGCAAGCTGGCGGCGTTCGGCTGCACCGTGCTCGTGGACGATCACCACGGGCAGGACGATCACCACGGGCAGGCGGATCACCACGGGCAGGACGATCACCACGGGCAGGCGGGCCCCTTCGAGGCCGTTCGCGTGGACGAGCTCCTCGGACGCAGCGACGTGGTGAGCATCCACCTCCCGCTCACCGACGAGACGCGGGGCATCGTGGATGCGGGCGTCCTCTCCCGGATGCGGCCGGGGTCGTTGCTGGTCAACACCGGCCGGGGCCGCCTCGTCGACGTGGACGCGCTGGTCGCGGCGCTGGACATGGGGCGCCCGGGCGCCGCGGCCCTCGACGTGCTTCCCGAGGAGCCCCACGTCCCACCGGGCTTGGCCGGCCGTGACGACGTGCTGATCACGCCGCACGTGGCGTTCTCCTCGGTCGAGTCGGTGGCCGAGGTGAGGCGGCGCGCGACCGAGGACCTGGTGCGCGTCCTCAGCGGAGAGGAGCCGCGGGACCCCTACCTGCCCGTCGTCCCCTGACCGCCGGCGGCGCGGTGCTCCTGGTGCCGGGCTGCGAGCGTCGCGAGCTCGGCGACGATCCGGTCGAGCTCGAAGTCCTTCGGCGTGTACACGGCGGCGACCCCCTTTCCACGCAGGACCTCCGCGTCGTCCGACGAGACGATGCCGCCGACGACGACCGGGGCGTCGACTGCTGCGGCGCGCAGGCGGTCGAGGATCTCCGGGACGAGCTCGAGGTGCGAGCCCGAGAGGATCGAGACGCCGACCACGTCGACGTCCTCGTCTCGGGCCGCCGCAACGATCTCTGCCGGCGTGAGCCGGATCCCCTGGTAGACGACCTCGAAGCCGGCGTCGCGCGCGGCGAGCGCGATCTGCTCGGCACCGTTCGAATGGCCGTCGAGACCCGGTTTCGCGACGAGGAGCCTCGGCGGGCCGCCGAATTCCGCTGCGAAGGCGCGCACGGCCTCCCGGGCGCGTGCGTCCGGGTGCCCCGGGCCGAGCGCGTTCCTCCTCGACGCCCGTGCGACGCCGGTCGGCGCCCGGTACTCCCCGAAGACCTCGCGCAGCGCCCCCGCCCACTCCCCGGTCGTGCCGCCCGCGTGGGCGAGCTCGACGGTGGCAGGCATGACGTTGTCCGAGGGGTCCGCCGCGGCGCGGCGGAGCGCGTCCACGGCCCTCGCCACCGCTCCCGCGTCCCGTGCCGCGCGCCAGGCCCTGACGTCGTCTTGGAGCTGGCTCTGCGTGGCCGGGTCGACTTTCAGCACCGCCGCCACGCCCGGCTCCGCGGTGAGTGGTGAGGGCTCCGTCTCGGTGAAGCAGTTGACGCCCACCACCTTCAGCTCGCCGGCCTCGATCCTGTGCAGGCGTTCGGCCTGGCTGCGCACGAGGCGCGTCTTCAGCTCCTCGATCGCTTCGAAGGCCCCGCCGAGCGACAGCACGTCGCCCAGCTCCCTCCACGCGGCGTCGGCGAGCGCTGCGGTCTTCTCCTCGATGACGGTCGACCCCTCGAAGATGTCGCCGTACTCGAGGAGGTCGGACTCGTAGGCGAGGATCTGCTGGATCCGCAGCGACCACTGCTGGTCCCACGGGCGCGGCAGCCCGAGCGCCTCGTTCCACGCGGGGAGCTGGATGGCGCGCGCCCGGGCGTTCCCGGACAAGGTGACGCCCAAGGTCTCGAGCACGATGCGCGCGACGTTGTTCTCCGGCTGCTGCTCGGTGAGGCCGAGCGAGTTCACCTGGACCCCGTAGCGGAAACGGCGCAGCCGGGGGTCGCCCACGTCGTAGCGCTCGACGCAGATGCGCTCCCAGAGCCGCGCGAACGCGCGCATCTTGCAGGTCTCCTCCACGAAGCGCACTCCGGCGTTCACGAAGAAGCTGATGCGGCCGACGACCTGGGGGAGCTCCTCCTCGCGGAGCTTCCCCGAGTCCCGCACCGCGTCGAGGATCGCGATGGCGTTGGCGAGCGCGTAGGCGACCTCCTGCACCGGCGTCGCCCCCGCCTCCTGGAGGTGGTAGCTGCAGACGTTGACCGGGTTCCACTTGGGCACGTTGCGGACCGTGTACGCGATCGTGTCCACGGTGAGGCGGAGGCTGGGCAGAGGAGGAAAGATGAAGGTGCCGCGGCTCAGGTACTCCTTCAACACGTCGTTCTGGGTCGTCCCCTGGAGCGCCTCGGGCGCGACCCCTTGCTCGGCCGCGTACGCGATGTAGAGGCCGAGGAGCCAGGCGGCCGTGGCGTTGATGGTCATCGAGGTGTTCATCTCGGCGACCGGGATCCCCGCCATGAGCTCTCGCATGTGGCCGAGGTGCACCACCGGCACGCCGACCTTGCCCACCTCTCCGGCCGCCTCCGCGGCGTCGGGGTCGTAGCCGGTCTGGGTCGGCAGGTCGAAGGCGACCGACAGCCCGGTCTGCCCCTTGGCGAGGTTCCGCCGGTACAGCTCGTTCGAGGCGCGCGCGGTGGAGTGGCCGGAGTAGGTGCGCATCACCCACGGCTTGGATCGGGGCTGGGTGTTCTCTGGCGTCGTCGTCACGTGTGCTCAGCGGTAGCTGTAGAAGCCCGTTCCGGACTTGCGGCCGAGCTGCTCGGCGGCGACCATCCGGCGCAGGAGTGGCGCCGGAGCGTAGCGCGGGTCCTTGTACTCGGCGTACAGGGCGTCGAGGATCGCGACCGAGGTGTCGAGCCCCACGAGGTCGAGCAGCGCGAGCGGGCCCATCGGGAAGTTGCAGCCTCCCCGCATCGCGGCGTCGATCCCCTCCTTGGTGGCGACGCCCTGCTCGAGGAGGCGGACGGCGTCGTTCAAGTAGGGGAACAGCAGCGCGTTCACGACGAAGCCGGCGCGGTCCTTCACCTCCACGGGATCCTTGCCGCAGGCTCTCGCGAACTCGACCGCGGCGGAGATCGTGTCGTCGGACGCGGTGATGGGGCGGACCACCTCGACCAGCGGCATGACGGGAGCGGGGTTGAAGAAGTGGATGCCGCAGACGCGGTCGGGGCGCCCCGTCTCCATCGCGAGCTCGACGACGGGCAACGTGGAGGTGTTCGTCGAGAGCACCGCCCGCTCGTCGCAGATCCCGTCGAGCTCGGTGAACAGGTGCCGTTTCGCGCCCAGGTCCTCGATGATCGACTCGATGACCAGGTCGGCGTCCGAGAGCGCGCCGAGGTCGGTCGTCACGCTGACGCGGGCCAGGATCACGTCGCGCTCCTCATCGGTGCACCGCTGCTTGGCCACCTGGCGCCCGAGAGAGGTCTCGAGGGCCGCCACCACGGCGTCGGCGGAGGACTGGCTGCGGCTCCGGACCACCACGGCGTGCCCGTGCGCCGCGGCGACCTCGGCGATGCCCGCGCCCATGATCCCGGAGCCGACGATGCCCACCCGCTCGATGCCCACCCGCTCGAAAGGCATGCTCCAGCCTAGCCGTGCCCTCCGAGAGCGGGTCTCAGCCCCCGGTCGCCGGGGGTCGGCCGAGGAGGGCCGGCTGCAACGCGGCGTCGATGGCGGCGAGCTCGCTCCGGGCGGCCGCCTGGGCGGCGGCGAGCCCGTCACGTCCGGCAGCGACGTCGCCGCCTTCCACCGGACGGAAGGCCTCCACGTAGAACTTCAGCTTCGGCTCGGTCCCGCTCGGCCTCACGAGGATGCGTGCGCCGGTCTCCAGCCAGAAGGCGAGCACGTCGGCTGGCGGGAGGGCGGGCAGCCCCTCTTGCCAGACTGCGCCTCGGGCGAGGTCGAGCACCCGGGTGACCGCCACGCCGGCGATCTCCGTGGGCGGCCGGGCTCGCAGGCCCGCCATCCACCCTGCCGGGTCGCGGGTCGCGATCGAGCGCTGCGACGTCCGGTGGACGCCGTAGCGGCGCATGAGCGTGAGGAGGTGCGCGTCGACCGACGTCCCTCGGGCCCGGAGGTCACCGGCCATCGCGACGAACGCAAGCCCGGCGAGGATGCCGTCCTTGTCGCGTAGCGCGTCGCCGATGACGTAGCCGAGGGCTTCTTCGTAGCCGAAGGCCAGGCGGCTTCCCGGCAGCGCGTCGACCGCTCGAACGATCCACTTGAACCCGGTGAGCGTGGCGACGTAGGGCACGCCGGACGCGGCGGCCATCTTGGCGAGCATGCTCGACGAGACGATCGATGCCGCGACCAGGGGGGGCTCTCCGGCGTCCATCGGCGGGCGCCAGCCGGCGCGAAGGTGATCGAGCACGAACGCGCCCAGCGCCACTCCGACCTCGTCGCCGCTCAGCCGGCGCCATCCACCCGGCGCAGTGGTGTCGGGCACCGCCGCTGCGAGACGGTCGCCGTCGGGGTCGCTGGCGAGGACGAGGTCTGCGCCGATCCGCCGTGCCTCGCCGAAGGCGAGGTCGAGCGCGCCGGGCTCCTCGGGGTTGGGGGAGGCGAGGGTGGGGAAGTCGGGATCCGGTGTCTGCTGCGCAGCGACGACCGACGGGCGCGGGTGGCCCGCGAGGCTGAGCGCCTCGAGGAAGAGCTCACCGGCGACCCCGTGCATGGCGGTGTAGACGACCGAGAGGGGCGTCGGCGGGTCGAGCCCTTCGGGGACGGACCCGACGACCGCACGCAGGTACGCCTCGGACACCTCTTCTGCGACGGGCAGGAGGAGCGGGCTGGACGGGCCGGCGACGTGCACCTCGGAGAGCGGGCCGACCCGCTCGCCGAGCGCTTCGATCTCTGCGTCGACCGGCGGCACGATCTGGGCGCCGTCACCGAGATAGAGCTTGTAGCCGTTGTCCTGCGGCGGGTTGTGGCTCGCCGTGATCATCACCCCCGCCGCAGCCCCGATGTGGCGGACGGCGAAGGCGAGCAGCGGCGTGGGCCTGCGATCGGGCAGCCGATGCACTCGGATCCCGTGGCCGGCGAGCACCGCGCCCACCTCGTCGGCGAGCTGCCTCGACCGGTGCCGGGCGTCGCTCCCCACCACCACGCCCGCGTGGCGAGCCTCGGGCCGGTGCTCGTCGAGCCAGCGAGCGAGGGCCGCGGTGGTCTGGCGCACGACTGCCCGGTTCATCCGGTTCGGCCCCGCACCGAGCGCGCCGCGCAATCCGGCGGTCCCGAAGTGGAGGCGGCCCGCGAAGCGGTCCTCCAATGCGGCGTGCGCAGCAGGCGACGGGTCCGCGAGCAGGCGCTCGATCTCGGCACGGTCCGCGTCGTCGGGATCCTGGGCTGCCCACGCCCGGGCCGCCGAGCGCAGTGTGCTCACAGGGTCGACGTCGTGGCGGCGAGCAGGCGCCCGATGCCCGCCGCCGCAGCCTCGCCGGCCGCGATCACCTCTGCGTGGTCGAGCGGTGCGGCGGTCCTCCCGGCGGCCGCGTTGGTGACGAGCGAGACGCCGAGCACCTCGAGCCCGAGATGCCGTGCGGCGATCGCCTCGAGCACCGTCGACATCCCGACGAGGTCCGCCCCGTTGGACGTGAGCATCGCGATCTCGGCCGGCGTCTCGAAGTGCGGCCCGCGCAGGCCTGCGTAGACCCCCTCTTCGAGCGTCGGATCCACGGCCCGCGCCACCGCTCGCAGTCGCGGGCTGTAGAGGCCGGTGAGGTCCACGAACGGCGGGCCGTACCCAGGGGGTGGGGGTGGCCCCTCCAGGGGCGAGGACCCGGTGAGGTTGAGGTGGTCGCGGATCAGCACGAGCTGCCCGACGTCGTAGGACGGGTTGATCGCGCCTGCCGCATTGGTGAGCACGATGGCGCGGCACCCCGCAGCGGCAGCGGTTCGTACGCCGTGCACCACGGCGGCGGGTGCATGACCCTCGTAGAGATGGACGCGCCCGGCGAGCACGAGGATCCGGCGTTCGCCGACCCTCACCGAGCAGACCGTGCCGCGGTGGCCGGCAACGGTGGGCGCCGGGAACCCGACGAGCTCGCGCACGGGGATCTCGACGCAGGTCGGGCCGATCTCTTGGGCCGCCTGCGCCCAGCCCGAGCCCAGGACGACGGCCGCGTCGTGGCGGTCGACGCCGGTCGCGGCCGCGAGCGCGCTCGCCGACCGGCGCGCGTCGGCGTAGGGGCCCTCGGTGTGCTCCACCGCAGTGATCGTAGGGCGATGCGCGGTGCGGCGCTCGGGGCGCCGTCGAGCCTGTCGCAGCCCTGCGGCGTGTGGAATGGTGTGGGGCATGGTGATGTCCGGATGAGCCGGGGGGTGCTGGCGCTCGTGGGAGGCGGGGAGTGGACGTCGGGCTGCGGGTTCGACGCGGAGCTCCTTGCCGCAGCGGAGAGCGGGCGGGTCGTGGTGCTCCCGACCGCGGCCGCCTTCGAGCGGCCGGAGCGGCGTGTGCTGGCTGCCGCCGAATGGTTCGCACAGTGGGGCGCGGAGGTGGAGGGGCTCATGGTCACGAGCCGCGCCGACGCGCAGGACGACGGCGCGGCGGCGATCGTCCGCTCCGCCCGGTTCGTCTACCTGAGTGACGGCTCGCCCCTGCACCTGCGCTCGGTGCTGAAGGACTCCAAGGTGCTCGAAGCACTCAGGGCCGCATGGAGCGACGGCGCGGTGGTCGCCGGCTCAGGGGCCGGGGCGCGCGTCCTCTCCGATCCCATGGCCGACCCGCGCGGCGGCGCGCTCACCGTCGGGCTCGGGATCCTCTCCGGCGTCGTCGTCGTGCCCTTGGGGGGCGGTCCGCACGACGACGCCCATGGCGAGAAGCTCCACCGCTCGGTCCTGCTGGCCCCCGCAGGCGTGCCGGTCGTCGGGATCCCGGGTTGCACCGCGGTCCTCCTCGAGCCTGGCGGAACGTGGCGGGTGGCCGGTCGAGGCGAACCGGAGGTCTTCGTGGACGGGCATCCTGCCGCCCAGGGCCTCGCCGCCCTGGCCGGACCGTGGGGGGCCGGCTGAACTGCTACTCGTGCTCTGCGATGCCGACCGATTCGATGACCACCCGCTCGGTCGGCGCACCCGAGCGCGAGCCCACGGCGTCGATCGCCTCGACGACGTCCCCTCCGCGCACCACGGAGCCGAAGAGCGAGTACTGGGGCGGCAGCCTCACGCCGTCGGGGCCGCTCACGATGAAGAACTGGCTGCCGTTCGTGTTCGGCCCCGAGTTGGCCATCGCCAAGGAGCCGACCTGGTAGCGCCCAGGCTTCGGCAGCTCGTCGGCGAAGCGGTACCCCGGCCCGCCGCGACCGGTGCCCTCGGGGTCGCCTCCTTGGATCACGAAGCCCGGGATGATGCGGTGGAAGACGATCCCGTCGAAGTAGTGCCAACGCGCGAGGAACACGAAGTTGTTGACGGTGGCAGGGGCGCCCGCAGCGTCGAGCTCGGCGACGATCGTCCCCTTGGACGTCTCGATGGTCGCGGTGTAGCGCCGCTGCGGGTCGATGATCATCGGCGGGGGGCCGTCGAAGCGCTGGCGCTTGGGGCTCGAGCCGTCGGGTGCAGGGATGTCGCTCATGGCCTCAACTCTCGTGGATCGTGACGGTCAGCATTCGTTGGATGACGTCGGGCGGGACGCCGTTCGCCGCAGCGCTCGGGTTCCCCTCCGAGTTGATCTTGTCGACCACGGACATCCCGGACGTCACCGTGCCGAAGAGCGAGTATGTGGGCCGCAGCTTCGAGGCACCGCCCGGGGCCACGATGAAGAACTGGCTGCCGTTCGTGTTCGGGCCCGAGTTGGCCATCGCGACGTCGCCGGTCTGGTACGAGGCGGGGACGTTCTCGTTGGCGAACTGGTAGCCGGGGCCGCCGCTTCCCGTGCCGGTCGGGTCCCCGGTCTGGTCCACGAAGCCGGGGATCACCCGCTGGAAGATCACGCAGTGGTAGAAGCCCTTGTCGGCCAAGAAGACGAAGTTGTTGACCGTGTGCGGCGCGGCCTTGGCGTCCAGGGTGATGGTGAAGGAGCCCGCCGTCGTCTTCACGGTCGCGCGGTAGGTCTTCGCCGGGTCGATGGTCATCGGGGGCGGCGACGGCCAGTGCAGGGTGTTCACCCTCGTCTTGGGATCGGCAGGGCAGCCTGCAGCGATCGCGACCTTGTTCGCCGCGGCCTGCAGCGCCTGGTTGGTCGTGGCGGTCGTGGCGGCCTTGGCCGACCCGCTGCCGGCCCCGGCCTTCTTCGGCGGTGCGGAGCTGCCCGAGAACACGCCTGCGCTGGCGAGGGCGATCACGAGCACGACCGCGGCTCCGGCAACGACGAAGCCCGCCGACCGCAACCGCCGCCGCAGGCGGGCCCGGCGGAGCTCGGCGGCCCGCTTCTTGCGGCGCGCGGCTTTCTGTCTCGCTCGTTTCTCCGTCGGCACGGCGGGACACGTTACCGGGGCTGCGAGGAGTCGGGATAGCGTCGGTGCGTGAGCTTGGTCGTGCAGAAGTTCGGTGGGACGTCCGTGGGCGACGCCGACCGCATTCGCGCGGTGGCCGACCACGTCGCGCGGACGCGGCGAAGCGGCAAGGACGTGGTCGTCGTCGTGAGCGCGATGGGCAAGACCACCGACGATCTGATCCGCCTCGCCGGCGAGGTCAGCTCGGTGCAGCCTCCTCGCGAGTACGACATGCTCGTCAGCTCCGGCGAGCGCATCTCGACCGCGTTGCTGTGCATGGCGCTCGCCGAGCTCGGAGTCGCTGCGGCGTCGTTCACCGGGAGCCAGGCGGGGATCGTCACGGACACCGACCACACGAAGGCGAAGATCGTCGACATCCGAGCCGGCCGGATCACCGAGGCCCTCGCATCCGGGACGGTTCCGGTCGTCGCGGGGTTCCAAGGGGTGTCGACCGAGCGGGACGTGACGACGCTCGGCCGTGGCGCGTCCGACCTCACGGCGGTCGCGCTCGCCGCGGTGCTCGGCGCCGAGGTGTGCGAGATCTACACCGACGTGACCGGCGTCTTCAGTGCGGACCCGAGGATCGTCCCCGACGCGCACAAGCTCGGGCGGGTGAGCTTCGAGGAGATGCTCGAGATCGCCGCCGCGGGGGGAAGGGTGCTGCAGCTGCGGTCCGCGGAGTTTGCGCGGAACCATCGGGTGCCGCTCCAGGTTCGCAGCAGCTTCACCTGGGAACCCGGCACGTGGATCGTGGAGGAGGATGAGTCGATGGAGCAGGCGGTCGTCACCGCTGTCGTGCACGACAGCTCGCTCGCGAAGGTCACCGTGGCGAGCGTCCCGGACAAGCCGGGGATCGCGGCCCGGCTCTTCCGAGCGCTCGCGGACCGCTCGGTGAACGTCGACGACATCGTCCAGAACACGTCGCTGCACGGGACCACGGACATCTCGTTCACCGTGCCGCGCACCGATCTTGCGACTGCAGTCGACGGCGTGACCGCGCTCCTCCCCGAGCTGGGCGCGACAGGGGTCTCGTCGGACGTGGGGGTCGCGAAGGTCTCGGTCATCGGTGCAGGGATGAAGTCCCACCCGGGCGTGACCGCGACCATGTTCGAGACGTTGGCCGACGAGGGCATCAACATCGACCTGATCTCGACCTCGACGATCCGGATCTCCTGCATCGTCCGCGAGGAGGACGTCGAGCGGGCGGCGCGCGCACTGCACCGCGCGTTCCAGCTCGGGTGACCGCTCCGGCGATCGGCGCACTCGGCGGCTCACCGGGGTCGAGGCGTTAGGCTCGCCCCATGGCGAGAGTCGGGATCTTCGGCGCGACGGGGCAGGTCGGCCAGGTGATGCGGTCGATCCTGATGGAGCGCGAATTCCCCGTCGACGAGATGCGCTTCTTCGGGTCGTCCCGCTCCGCAGGGACGACCCTGGACTGGGGCGGGACGGCCGTGGTGGTGGAAGACGCGGCCGAGGCGGATCTCTCGGGGCTCGACGTCGCGCTCTGCTCGACCGGCGCCGCCGCGTCGCGCGAGCTGGCACCGCGCATCGCGGCGTCCGGCGCGATCGTGATCGACAACACGTCGGCGTGGCGCATGGACCCGGACGTGCCGCTGGTCGTCGCCGAGGTGAACCCCGGAGCGCTCTCCTCGATCCCGAAGGGGGTCGTCGCGAACCCGAATTGCACGACGATGGCGGCGATGCCGGTCTTGAAGCCCCTCCACGACGCGGCCGGCCTGCGCCGGCTCGTGGTCGCGACCTACCAGGCGGTGTCGGGGGCGGGCCGAGCAGGGGTCTCCGAGCTCGCCGAGCAGCTCGCGAAGACCGTCGACCGGGCCGCGGAGCTCACCTTCGACGGCACCGCGGTCGATTTCCCCGACCCGGTGAAGTTCGCTGCCCCGATCGCGCACGACGTGGTCCCGCTCGCAGGCAAGCTCGTGGACGACGGGTCGCTCGAGACCGACGAGGAGCAGAAGTACCGCAACGAGAGCCGGAAGATCCTCGGGATCCCCGATCTCTCGGTGACGTGCACGTGCGTCCGCGTGCCGGTCTTCACCGGGCACTCGGCGGCGATCGTCGCAGAGCTCTCCCGCGAGATGGCTCCTGAAGAGGCGGCCGGAGTGCTCGCGCACGCGCCGGGGGTGGTGCTGGCAGACCTGCCCACGCCGCTCCTCGCGGCGGGCAGGGACCCGTCCTACGTCGGGCGCATCCGGCGGGCCGACGGCGGCGGGCTCGCCTTGTTCGTCGTGGCGGACAACCTTCGCAAGGGTGCAGCGCTGAACGCCGTGCAGATCGCGGAGCTGCTCGTCGCCGCGCGCTGACCTGCGGCCCCGGGTGGGGTCCGGGTGGGGTGAGGTCGGGCCGGGGGGCGCCCCTGTCGCCGGATCCGCTTCGTTGCGTCCGGCGGGGCCGCCCGACGGCGCCGCCCCACGGGGAACGTCACACGGGGAACGTCACACGGGGAACGTCACACGGGGAACGTCACACCGCATCGGTACTGTGACCGCCGTGGCGATCGGCGTCCAGTTGCATCCCTACGGTGACGAGGCCTTCGACGCCCTCGCACGGATCGTCAGAAGGGCCAAGGACGCTGACCCATTCGCGCCCGTCACCGTGGTGGTCGACAGCGGAGGGCTGG
The DNA here is from genome assembly GCA_021822565.1 of Actinomycetes bacterium. Taxonomy (GTDB): domain Bacteria; phylum Actinomycetota; class Acidimicrobiia; order Acidimicrobiales; family RAAP-2; genus JAJYVT01. The sequence goes on from JAKAQM010000030.1 coordinate 11,746, forward strand.
CGCTCGCGCTGCGTCGCCGGCTCGCGGCGAGGCCGCCAGGCGTGGTGCACCTGCGCTGCACGACCTGGGAGCGGCTCGCCGCCGAGCTCGCAGCCACGTGGCTGTCATCGGGGACGAGGACCGTGGCCACCCCGGCGGTCGAGCTCGAGGCGGTGCGGTCGGTGCTCACGCGAGAAGCACCGGCCCGTCTCTCCAGATCGGCGGACCAGGCAGCGACGCTCCGAGCGCTCGCGCGCACCTACCGCGACCTCGCCGGAGTGCCCGACCGCACGCTCGAGGTGCTCGGCGCCCAGAGCTCGCGCGCCGCCGAGGTGATCGACGTGGTCCGCCGGGTGCGAGCGGCGCTGTCGGGCTGCGTGGGTGCGAGCGAGCTCTTCTCGGCGGCAGCCGCCGAGGTCCGCCGCCGAGGGGAGTGGGCAGCAGGAGCCTGCGGCACGGTCGCGGTGCACCTGCCGGGTCGGGTCGGGGCGGCCGAGATCGGGCTCCTCGAGGCCCTCGGGGGGTGCACCGGCGTGGAGGTGGTCGTCGGGCTGACGGGCGACGTGCAGGCGGACCAGCGTGGCCGCGAGCTCGTCTCTCGTCTCTCGGGTCTCACGGACGTGGTCGTGAGAGCGGACGAGCGCAGCGGCTCCGGCGCGCAGCTTCCGCTGCCCACGTGGGTGCGCTCCGCCCCGAGCGCGGACGCGGAGGTGCTGATGGCGCTCCGCCACCTCATGGGGTGCAACGCGCGGGGGGTGCCGCTCGAACGCATGGCGCTGGTGCACGGCGGCGCGCCGCCGTACCGGCAGCTCGTCCACGATGCCGTCGCGAGCGCCGGCGTCCCCGCATACGGCAGGAGCGCCCGATCACTGGCGTCGACGGTGGCTGGGCGCGCGCTCCTCGGCGCACTCGGCCTCGCGGACCACGATTGGCGCCGCGACGACGTGGTCGCGTGGATCACGTCCGCACCGCTCCTCGACCACGGGCACCTGGTTCCCGCTGCGGAGTGGGACGTCCTCTCGGCCCGAGCGGGTGTCGTCTCGGGGCTCGACCAGTGGCGGGAGCGCCTCGCCTCCCAGGCTCGCGCGCTTCGGGCGCAGGCCTCGGCCGCGCGCCGATCCGGCGACGACGACGATGGCGACGACGACGACGGCGGCGGCGATGGCGACGCGGCCTTCGGGCCCTCTCGCAGGGCGCGTCGTCTGGAGATCGACGCCAGGCGTTGCGAAGAGCTGCGCGCGTTCCTCGACCGGCTGGCCGGCCGGTTCTCCCGGCTGCCCGACTCGTGGGCCGGTTGGGCGTCGTGGGCGGACGCTCTGCTCGCCGAGCTGCTGGGAGGGGCGACCCGCCGGGCGGACTGGCCCCAGGACGAGGTCGTCGCGTTCGACGCGGTCCACGACGCGCTCGGGAGGATCGGCGCGCTCGACCGGGTCGGCGGCAGCCCCCCGAACGCCGCGGACTTCCGCACCGCGCTCGGTGCCGAGCTCGACGCCCCAGCACCCGGGACGACCCGGTTCGGTCACGGGCTGCTGGTGGGTGACGTCCACGAGGCCATCGGGCTCGATCTCGACGTGGTGTGCATGGTGGGGATGGTGGACGGCGCCTTCCCGGCATCCCGCGGGGACGACGTCCTGCTGCCCAATCGAGAGCGTGTGCGGGCGGGGAGCGAGGTGCCGCTGCGGGAGCACGACCCTGCGGACAGCCGCCGGGACTTCCTGGCCGCGCTCGCGTCCGCACGTGAGCGGGTGCTCTCCTTCGCCCGCCACGACCAGCGCCACGGCCGGGAGCTCCGCCCGGCTCGCGCCCTGTTGCAGGCGCTCGAGGCGCTCGAGGGCGGTGGCCGGCGGATCTCGGCGCGTGAGCTCGCGACCAGCCCTGCGACGCCGATCGCAGGCGGCAGGTTCCAGTTCGTCGCGTCCTTCGCCGAGGCGGTGCGCGACATCGGGGGACGTGGCGAGCCGGTGTCGGACGCAGACTGGCGGCTCCGCAGCCTCACCCGGTGGGCGGCGGCCGGCGGCGCGGTCCATGACCACTTCCTCGTCGGGCAGGACGAGATCCTCGCGACCGCGCTCGGGGTCAGGGGTGATCGTCGCAGCGAGCGATTCACGCGCTTCGACGGCCTGGTGGAGCACCTGGAGATCCCCTCGCCGCTCGCCGGCGTCGTACAGTCGGCGACGGGCCTCGAGAGCTTCGCCCGCTGCCCCCGGCGCTACTACTTCTCGCACCTGCTCGGTGTCGCCGTGCGCCAGGCGCCCGAGGCGGTGCTCCAGCTCGCACCCGCCGAGCGGGGCGTGCTCGTCCACCGGGTTCTGGAGCGGCTGGTCGCCGAGGAGATCGCCCGCCATTCGAGGAACGAGCCCGGTCCCGACGAGGAAGGCGGCGCCGAGGGCCTCGCCGCCCGTGAAGCCCGCATGCGCAGGTACGCCGAGGAGGAGCTGGCCGACGCGCAGCGCCGTGGCGTCACCGGCCACCCGGCCCTGTGGGCACTGGAGCGCTCCCGGATCCTCAGCGACTTGCGCGAGCACGTTCGTGCCGACGCCGAGCTACGCGCTGCCACGGGCGAGCGGCCGGTCGCGGTCGAGCTGCACTTCGGCCCGACATCGGGCACCGACGTGGTCGTCGAGACGCCGAAAGGGCCGGTGCGGTTCCAAGGCAGGCTCGACCGGGTCGACGAGCTTGCGGACGGGTGGCTCGCCGTCGTCGACTACAAGTCCGGCAAGCGCCACCCCTCGCAGCGCGACGGCGACTCCTTGGCAGGCGGCACGCGCCTGCAGCTCCCCCTCTACGCGCTTGCGGCGAAGGCCGCGTACGGCGCCGCGCGCAAGGTGCGCGCCGGGTACTGGTTCATCGGGTCCCCCACACCCCCGGAATGGCTCAGCCTCGACGACGCCCTCGAGCAGCGGCTGGCGCAGGTGGTCGGCACGCTGTCCGAGACGATCGGAGCGGGTCGCTTCCCGGCTCGCCCTGGCCCGAGCGACGGCCGGGGTGCTCGGGGGGCCAACTGCGTCCGCTGCCCCTACGACGCCATGTGCCCGCCCGATCGCGCGCCGGTCTGGCACCGGAAGCGGGGCGATCCCGCCCTCGGCGCCTACGTGGCACTCGTGGGAGAGACATGACCGACGAGGTGCTGGTCGACCTGCGTGACCGGGAGATGGTCGCCACCTCCCTCGACCGCACGGTGTTCGCGGTCGCCGGAGCGGGGAGCGGCAAGACCCGGCACCTCGTCGAGCGCGTCGTGAACGTCCTCGTCTCCGGGCGGGCGCGGGTCGACCAGGTCGCGGTGATCACCTTCACCGAGGCGGCTGCCGCGGAGCTTCGCGAGCGGATCGGGCATGCTCTGGACGACCTGGTGACCGCCCCCGGCGTCGATGCCCTCGTCACCCAGCGCGCAACGGAAGCGCTCGGATCGCTCGATTCCGCCGCGATCACGACGCTCCACGGCTTCGCGCGGCGGATCCTCTCGGAGCACCCCTTCGACGCCGGGCTCCCACCGACCTTCGAGGTCTTGGACGAGGCGCGCTCGCTCGCCGACCTCGACGAGCACTGGGTCGGCATCGTCGAGGAGCTGCTGGCGGACCCGCAGAAGGCTCGAGCGGTCCAGTGGGCGGTCGTCGCGGGAGCCGATCTCGGCGCCCTGCGTGTCGTCGTGCGGCGCATGGGCGAGAACTGGGACCGCCTCCTTCGTGCCGTGCCCACCAGTCGAACGGGCAGCACGCTGCCCAGGCTCGACGCGGCACCCGTGGCGGAGCCGCTCCGGCGCGCGCTCGCGCTCGAGCCGTGGTGCACCGACGCCGGCGACGGCCTGCTCGCCCACCTCGAGTCGCTCCGCCCCTACCTCGCACAGCTCGAACGTGCGGGCTCGGACGAGCTGCACCTCCTCGGCCTCCTCGTGCGGCCGCCGCGGCGGCTCGCCGCTCGGACCAAGGGCGTCGCGACGGCGTGGCAGGGTCGAAAGGGGGAGGTCGTCGCGCTGCTCGACGAGGCGCAGACCGCCTGCGAAACGGCAGCGAGCTGCGCGATCGGCGCGGCGATGGCAGTGATGGGCGACGCACTCGGTGAGCTCGCCGTCGGCGCGGCGAGGCGACGCCAGCGTGAGGGCCGCCTGCAGTTCCACGACCTGCTCGTCCTCGCATGCGAGCTCCTCCGGAGCCACCCGGAGGTTCGAGCGGCGCTCCACGACGAGTACCGGCAGCTCTTCGTCGACGAGTACCAGGACACCGATCCGCTCCAGGCAGAGCTGGTGACGATGATCGCGGCGGAGCCCTCGGAGCCGGTGGGGGACGTCCCTTGGTGGCAGCTCGCCACGAGCCCGGGGGCCCTCTTCTTCGTGGGCGACCCGCTGCAGTCCATCTACGCCTTCCGCCGTGCGGACGTCGGCACGTTCCTGCGCACGCTCGGCGACGTCGCGACCGCCGAGGCTCGGCTCGTGACGAACTTCCGCTCGGTTCCCGGGATCGTGGCCTGCGTCAACGAGGTCTTCGGCCGGATCGTGGGGAATGGCGAGCCCGGTGTGCAGCCCCCCTACGTACCGTCACGCGCGGCGCGCGACGCCGTCGGGTCGTCCCCGCGCGCGGTCAGTGTCGTCGGCGCGGGGGCCGACCACGAGATCCCTGCACCGATGGCGCGTGCCATGGAAGCCGAGGAGGTGGCCGGGGTGCTCCGCCGGGCGGTCGACGAGGGGTGGCCCGTGGGCGCAGGCGGGAGACCGGTCCAGCTGGACGACATCGCGGTGCTCGTGCCGACGCGCACGTCCGTTCCGGCGCTCGTCTCGGCGTTCGACGCCGCCGGCATCGACTACCGGCTGGAGTCCAGCTCCCTCGTGTACGACACGCGTGAGGTGCAGGACCTGCTCCACGTGCTGCGTGCGGTCGACGATCCCTCTGATGGCGTGTCGGTGGTGGCCGCGCTGCGCTCCCCGGGCTTCGGCTGCGGCGACGACGACCTGCTGCGGCATCGCTCCATCGGCGGGGTCTGGGACTACCGGCTGGACCCTCCGCCGAGAGCGGCCGTTGACGACCCGGTGCGGCGCGGGCTCCTGGAGCTGCGAAGCCTGCACGCCTCGCGCACCTGGACCAGCGTGAGCGAGCTCGTGACCAGGGTCGTCGACGAGACCCGCCTGCTCGGCGCCGCGCTCGACGGGATGCGCTGGCGCGAGGAGTGGCGGCGTCTCCGGTTCGTCGTGGACCAAGCTCGCCAGTTCACCGAGACCTCGCCGGCGACGCTTCGCCAGTACCTGGCGTGGGTGGAGGTCCAGCGTGACGAGGATGCGAGGGTCACCGAGGTGGTGCTGCCGGAGACCGAGGTCCCGGCCGTCTCGGTCATGACCGTCCATGCCGCCAAGGGCCTCGAATTCCCGATGGTTGCGGTGCTGGGCTTCGGCGCCACGACCAGGGGCGTCACGGCGCCAGCGGTGTTGTGGGGTGATGACCGGCTCGAGCTCGCGCTGAGAAAGACACTGTGCACGGCTGGCTACGAGGCCGCCCGGCTGGCCGAGCAGCGCCTGCTCGAGCGGGAGCGGCTGCGGCTGCTCTATGTCGCGCTGACCCGAGCGCAGAACCACCTCGTGGTCAGCGTCCACCGGCCGCAGCGGTCTGTGGCGAGCGCGGCCGAAGCGCTCGAGAACGCGCTCTTGGAGGTGCCACACCTCTGGGAGGACGCCCGCCCCGAGCAGGGCGGAGCTGCCTCCCCTTCCCCGGCTGCTCCGAGGTCGGCCGGAGCCCGGCCACGACGCGAGCCCGACGGCGTCGGCGACGCGGCAGAGCTCGAGCGCTGGAGGGACGACCGAGAGCGGCGGCTCGGCGCGCGCCCGGCCGTGGTGTCGGCCACCGCGGTGGCGAAGCTCGCCGCCGAGGCCGGGGCGCAAGACGGCCTGGGCGCGCCAGGACCGGGGTCGAGCGAGGAGCCCGACGACGTCGACGGGACAGTGGACGACTTCGGCGCGGAGGGGGCTGCCAGTGGCCCGGGGGCCCGTGCGCTGTGGCGGCGAGGACGCGCGGGCACCTCGCTGGGCCGTGCCGTCCATGCCGTGCTGCAGACGGTCGACCTGCGCACCGGGGAAGGCCTCGACCCCATGGCCCAGGCGCAAGCTGCTGCCGAGGGGGTCGCCTCGCGGTGGGAGGAGGTGGCCGCGCTCGCTCGCACGGCGCTCGAGAGCGACGTCGTCCGCCGGGCGGTCCAGGGCCGTCACTGGCGCGAGCTCTACGTGGGCGCGCCGTTCGGCGCACGGGTGCTCGAGGGGTTCGTCGATCTCCTCTTCGAAGGGCCCGACGGCTTGGAGGTCGTCGACTACAAGACCGACCAGGTGCGAACCGATGCAGAGGTCGCGAGGCTCGCCGCCCGGTACCGGCTGCAGGGAGCTGCGTACGCAGCGGCGGTGCACGCGGCCACGGGGCGTCCGGTGCGCCGGTGCACGCTCCTCTTCCTCCGAGCCGGAGAGGCCGTGGTCCGTTGCGTCGACGACCTCGCGGAGGCCATGAGGGAGGTCGAGACGTTCGTGCGCTTCACGGGCACCCCGGCCGCCGCGTCCACGGGCACCCCGGCCGCCGCGTCCACGGGCACCCCGGCCGCCGCCCCCAGGCGCGCAACCTGGGATGCCGACTCCTTCACCGAAGGGCGCTGAGCCTTCCTC
>JAKAQM010000030.1:18452-21467 GCA_021822565.1 Actinomycetes bacterium
CACGGGCACCCCGGCCGCCGCGTCCACGGGCACCCCGGCCGCCGCGTCCACGGGCACCCCGGCCGCCGCCCCCAGGCGCGCAACCTGGGATGCCGACTCCTTCACCGAAGGGCGCTGAGCCTTCCTCAGCTGATTCTCAGGGAGAGCGGTCACAATGCGTTCGACATGTCGCCGCAGGGCCGCAGCTGCGCGCCCTCACGCCGCGGAGGGGCGACATCTCGCCGCACGACACGAGAGGAGATGATCCGTGAGGATCCTGGTTCTTGGAGGCGACGGGTACCTGGGCTGGCCGGTCGCGCTGCATCTGTCGGGCCGCGGCCACGAGGTCGGGGTCGTCGACAACTTCGCTCGACGCCAGTACGACTTCGAGATGGGCGTGGACAGCCTCGTCCCGATCTCGCACCTCCAAAGAAGGGTACGCGTCTGGAGGGAGGTCTCGGGCCTGGAGATCTCGGCCTACGTCGGGGACCTCACGGATGCGGCGTTCGTCCACCGCACCGTCAAGGAGTTCGCGCCCGAGGCCATCGTGCACTTCGCCGAGCAGCGGTCCGCGCCCTACTCGATGATCGACCAGAGCCACGCCGTGTACACCCAGGTCAACAACGTGTCGGGCACGCTGAACCTCCTCTACGCCATCGCCGACGTGGATCCCTCGATCCACCTGGTCAAGCTCGGCACCATGGGCGAGTACGGCACCCCGAACATCGATATCGAGGAGGGGTTCATCGAGATCACCCACCGCGGGAGGACGGACGTCCTTCCCTACCCGAAGCAGCCCGGCTCCTTCTACCACCTCTCGAAGGTGCACGACAGCCACAACATCATGTTCGCCTGCCGGATCTGGGGCTTGCGCTCGACCGACCTGAACCAGGGGATCGTCTACGGCCAGGAGACGCCCGAGACGCTCCTGCACCCGGACCTCGCCACCCGCTTCGACTACGACGGCGTGTTCGGCACGGTCCTGAACAGGTTCTGCGTCCAGGCCGTCGTGGGTCATCCCCTCACCGTGTACGGCAAAGGCGGCCAGACGCGGGGGATGCTCGACATCCGAGACACGCTCGCGTGCATCGAGCTCGCCTGCCTGAACCCGCCCGACCAGGGGGAGTACCGGGTGTTCAACCAGTTCACCGAGTCCTTCTCGGTCCTCCAGCTCGCTGAGATGGTCGTCGAGGCGTATCCGGGCAAAGCCGAGATCACCCACCTCGACGACCCCCGTGTCGAGAAGGAGGAGCACTACTACCGGGCGGCGCACACGAAGCTGCTCGACCTGGGGCTGGTCCCGCACCTGCTCGGGCCGCGCACGCTTGCCTCGATCCTCTCGGTGGTGGAGCGCCACCGGGATCGGGTCGACCCTCGGGCGATCGAGCCGACCGTCGAATGGCGGAGCACGGCGAACGTCCTGCGCACCTCGGGCGCGGCCGACCGCGCGACCAGCTTGGAGACCGAGCCGTCGGACGCCTGAGCCGCGCGGCCCCCTCGACGAACGCACGGCTGCAGTAGGGGTGGGATCGTCGCTCGCGCACCGAAGCCCGGGTCGGCTCCCGGGTGCCTCGGGAGTCCTCACGCGGCGGTAGCGTCACGCGCTGGTGCCTCCCCCCGTCCGACGCCGACGCCGGCGCCTCCTCTCACGCGCGGGCGCACTTGGCATAGCCGCCGTCCTCTTCGGCGCGCTCGTCCTCGCGACGCTCGTCGGCGGGCTGCTCCGGGAGCACAGCCAGTCCTCGGGGTACGAGCGTGCCGTCGACCGCTCGTACGCCGCGCAAGGACGGCTCATCGTGGAGGAGTCCAACCGGCTGGGCGAGGAGCTCCGTACGCTGCTCGCCACGATGCACCGCCAGCACAGGGCGTCACTCGAGCTCGAGCTCGACACACTCGTGCGCTCTACCGCGTCGCTCGCCCGAGAGGCGGCGACAGCCGCGTCGCCCCCGCCGTCGGGCTCTGCGGGGGCGGACATCGCGAGCGCGATGGCCGATCGGGCGAACGCCGCCCGGGTGCTGCGGCTCGCAGTGGACGGGCTCCTCGGGATGGCGCCGCTACCGGTGGTGGGCGCTCCCGGCGCCGTAGCGCCGCGCGCGCCCGAGCGCCGGCTCTCCGTGACCGCAGCGGCGGGAAAGCTGGCCGAGGTCGGGCTGCTCCTCGCAGAGAGCGACAGGAGCTACGCCGCCGGCCGGGGTGCGCTCCGGCGGGCACCTGGCCATGCGCTCCTGCCGCCGTCGGCGTGGTCCAGCCGCACCGCCTTGACGACCGGCGGCGCCATGGCGCTGGCCAATGCGCTGGTGAGCTCGTCGTCGCTCGCTGCCGTGCATCGTGTGGAGCTCGTGGTGCACGCGTTGGTGATCACACCGGCCCCGGTGCCGTCTCCGGCCGCCGGCTCGACACCTGGGGGAGGGCCTGTCTCGGTGCTCCCGCCCACGGGCCGCATCGGGCTCTCCGTGGTCGTCGCCAACGACGGCAACGGCACAGAGCGCGGGATCGTCGTCCGGGCGTCGGTCCAGGGTGCTGCCGGGACGACCGCCGCGAGCAGCCCCGGTGCCGGGGTGACGCGCTCCGAGACGTCGCGGCGCGTCTCGCTGTCGGCGGGAAGCTCGGCGTCGGTGACGCTGCCCGCGTTCCGGGTCGTCCCGGGGCACCGCTACGCGATCGCGTTCGCCGTCGATCCGCCGGTCCCCGACACACCGGGTGCGACCACCTCCGACACCATCACTGTGCAGGTAGCTCCCCCCGCACCCCCGGTCGTGGGCCAGCTCCTTCCTGCCAAGGGCCCCAGCGGAACCGACGTCACGATCCTCGGCTCCGACTTCACATGGGTGAGCGCGGTGACCTTCGGACGCACGGCGGCCCGGTTCAAGGTCGTGTCGAGCACCCAGGTCACAGTCGTCGCCCCACCGGGAAGCGGATCGGTGGCGGTCCACGTGACCAATCCCGGCGGCTCCTCTGCGAGCACCCCGGCCGACCTGTTCCGCTATCGCCACAGCTGAGTCGCAGCCGGGCCGGAGCCGGGCCGGAGCCGGGCCG
>JAKAQM010000030.1:21567-25454 GCA_021822565.1 Actinomycetes bacterium
AGCCGGGCCGGAGCCGGGCCGGAGCCGGGCCGCAACCGGGCCCAGGCGCCCGAGTCGACCGCAGCCCCTGGGCCCCGTAGGATCGCGCAGGCGCTGTACGACGTGCGCCCGACATCGTGCCCGCGTGCGGACGCAGTTCGCACACTGTTGACGGCAGAAGCCACAGGAGGCGTTGCTCGTGACCGAGAGCATCACGATCACCGACAACCGGAACGGCGAGTCCTACGAGATCCCGATCGTGAACGGTGGCGTGAGCGCCACCGAGTGGTCGAAGATCCTCCCGGGCATCTGGTTCTTGGACCCCGGGTTCATGTCCACCGCCGCGGCGGAGAGCGAGATCACGTACCTCGACGGGACAGCCGGGATCCTTCGCTACCGCGGGTACCCGATCGAGCAGCTCGCGGAGCACTCCACCTATCTCGAGGTGGCGTACCTCCTGTTGAACGGGGAGCTGCCGACCGAGAGCCAGTTCGAGCAGTGGCGCCACGACGTGACCTACCACACCTTCATCCACGAGAACGTCCGGAAGCGGTTCCTCGACGGCTTCCATTACGACGCCCATCCGATGGGCATGCTCGTATCGGCGGTCGCTGCGCTCTCGACCTTCTACCTCGACGCGAAGGACATCTTCGACCCCGCGTCGCGCCAGAAGCAGATCATGCGGCTGATCGCGAAGATGCCCACCCTGGCTGCTGCCGCGCACCGCTTCAGCGTGGGCATGCCCTTCGTGTACCCGGACAACACGCTCGACTTCCCGTCCAACTTCCTCTCGATGATGTGGAAGGTCGCCGAGCCGCACTACCAGCCGGACCCGGCGCTGTCGCGTGCGCTCGACATCCTCTTCATCCTGCACGCAGATCATGAGCAGAACTGCTCGACCACCGCCATGCGAGTGGTCGGCTCCTCGCACGCGGACCCGTACTCGTCCTGCGCCGCGGCCTGCGCCGCCCTCTACGGTCCGCGCCACGGTGGCGCCAACGAGGCGGTCATCCGCATGCTCACCGAGATCGGATCGATCGAGAACGTCCCCGCGTTCATCAGCGAGGTGAAGGCCGGCCACGGCCACGTGCGGCTGCAGGGCTTCGGCCACCGCGTCTACAAGAACTACGACCCCAGGGCCAAGATCATCAAGCGGACGGCCGACGAGGTGTTCGCCGTCACGGGCAAGAACCCGCTCCTCGACATCGCGCTGAAGCTCGAGGAGATCGCGCTCAGCGACGAGTACTTCACCTCTCGCAAGCTCTACCCGAACGTGGACTTCTACTCCGGCCTCATCTACCAGGCCATGGGGTTCCCGCTCGAGATGTTCCCGGTCCTCTTCGCCATCGCGCGAACGGCGGGGTGGCTCGCCCACTGGCAGGAGATGCTCGACCAGGACTCCAAGATCGCCCGGCCGCGCCAGATCTACGTCGGCTCGGACCCTCGCGACTACGTCCCGATCGCCCGGCGAGGCGCCTGAGGCTCAGGGGGCCTGCCGCGTTCGTAGTCGAGCGAGGCCCTCTTGGACCATCGAGACCACGAGGTGCCCGCTCTGGTCGAAGAGAAAGCCCCGCGCGATGCCCCGAGCGCCGGCGGCGACGGGCGAGTCGGTGTCGAAGAGGAGCCACTCGTCGGCTTGGAAGTGCCGGTGGAACCACATGCAGTGGTCGAGGCTCGCACCCATGAACGCGGGATCGTTCCAGCCCACCCTGTGGGGGTTCAGGATCGTGTCGAAGAGCGAGAGGTCCGACGCGTACGTGACGACGCACGCGTGCAGCAGCGGGTCGTCGGGGAGCTTCCCGTCGGCTCGGATCCAGAGCCGCTGGTATGGCGCGCGCGGCTCGTGGTGCAGCCAGGGAAGGTCGCCGATGTGCCGCTGGTCGATGGGGCGCGGACGGTCGAACCATTCTCCCAGCTCGTGGCGCCAGGGCTCGAGCCGCTCGGTGATCGTGGGCAGCGTCTCGGGATCCGGCGCCTCGGGCATAGGGAACTGGTGCTCGAAGCCCTCCTCGTCGTCGTGGAAGGACGTCGAGAGGTTGAAGATGGGGCGCCCGTGCTGGATGGCCACCACGCGGCGGGTGGTGAAGGAACGGCCGTCGCGGATCCGGTCCACCTCGTAGAGGATCGGGATCGAAGGATCGCCGGGGCGCAGGAAGTACGAGTGGAGCGAATGCACCCTTCCGTGCTCGACGGTCCGGCCAGCGGCCATGAGCGCCTGGGCTGCCACCTGCCCGCCGAAGACGCGCTGGCGTTCGTCGCCGGGCTGCACCCCTCGGAAGATGTTCACCTCGATGGGCTCGAGGTCGAGGAGATGGACGAGGAGGTCGAGGGCGTCGCTCACGTGGCCATGTTGGCAGGTGCACGCCACGCGGCGCCCCGCGGTACGGGGGACTGGCAAAGATGTTTCCAGCCGGCGGCGAGGTAAGGTTGCGGTGCGATGTCCGAGCTCTTCCTCACGGTCTGGTCATGGCTGCACACGCGGGAGGGCCGGAAGATCTTCCGCTACACGATGACGTCGGTCATCACGACCGGTGTCTCGCTGTCCGTCCTCGGCCTGGTCTTCGGCGTGCTCCGGCTGTGGACGGAGGTGCCGAGCACGATCTTCGCCAACGTGTGCGCCGCCTTCCCGTCCTACTGGTTGAACCGCCGCTGGGCCTGGGGGAAGGCCGGGCGCTCTCACGTGCTGAAAGAGGTCCTTCCCTTCTGGGTGATGTCCGCCGCGAGCATTGCGTTCTCGATGATCGGCGCGGCGGTCGCCCGCTACCTGGGGCAGCGGCTGCAGCTCGACCACCTCGATCAGACTGCCCTGGTGCTCTTCGCCAACGTGATGTCCTTCGGGATCTTCTGGGTGCTCAAGCTCATGGTGTTCAACCGCACCTTCAAGGTGCCGACGCTGGTTGAGGAGATCGACGAGCATCTCGAAAAAGAGGAGCTGGGCAACGGCGTGGTCGTTCGGCCCGACGACTCCGCCGCTGTGCGCTGACCGCGCCGAGTTGCCCCAGGCTTCGCCGGCGGTCCGCACCCGGCGGGCTGTCAGTCGCGGAAGTTCTCGAACTGCAGCGGGATCCCGAGGTCCTGCGCCTTGCACGCCGTGATCACGGCCTGGAGGTCGTCGCGCTTCTTCCCGGTGACGCGGACCTGGTCCCCCTGAGCCTGGGAGGTCACGCTCTTCAGGCCCAGGTCCTTCACGAGCTTGTGCAGCTTCTTCGCGTTCTCCTGGGAGATCCCGGCGCGGATGGCGATGCGCTGCCGGGCGGTGCCCTTGGCAGCTTCTTCCACCTTGCCGGGATCGAGCGCCTTCAAGGAGACCTGCCTGCGGACGAGCTTCTCCTCGAGCACCTGGCGGAGCGCTCCGAGCCGGTCTTCGGTCGACGAGTACAGGGTCACCTCGTCGGTCCCCAGCTCGATCCGTGAGTCCGTGCCCTTGAAGTCGAAGCGCGTCGACGCTTCGCGGTTCGCCTGGTCGACCGCGTTGCGGACTTCCTGCATGTCCACCTGGGAGACGATGTCGAAGCTCGGCATGGGCTCACCCTACCGACCAGCGGGCTCGTTGGCCGCCGACGGTCGTTGGCCGCCGACGGTCATTGGCCGGCGGCGGTCATTGGCCGGTGGCGCCCCCGTATGCAGTAGCCTGCCTCCCGGGTCGGTGTCCGAGTGGCCAAAGGAAACAGGCTGTAAACCTGTCGGCGAAAGCCTACGGGGGTTCGAATCCTCCCCGGCCCACCAGGTTCGAAGACCTTGCGTCGCCATCCGAACCGTGAGAGTCCCGTGACACACTCATTTGGGTGCGGCGTTCCAGGAGTGACTACGCAGCCAGCGGGATGATGCCCCCGTGGTAGCGCGACTCGTGGACGCGGTGGCGTTCGTGGTCCAGGTGGAAGCGCCAGTAGTCGTCGAAGTCGCCGTTC
>JAKAQM010000031.1 GCA_021822565.1 Actinomycetes bacterium
GAGCGCGACGTAGCCGTTCTGGAACAGGCGATCCTCCACGCCGCGCACCATGGGAGGGAACAGCGGGTTGTTGATGTCGGGAATGACGATCCCGACCGAGTTGGTCCGCCGCGTCTTGAAGCTGCGTGCGAGCAGGTTCGGCTTGTAGCCGAGCGTCGCAGCTGCGGCGACCACCCGCTCGATGGTCTCGGGCCTGACGAGCGCCTTGGTCTCGTCGTTCAGCGCGCGTGACGCCGTGCCGGGATGCACGCCGGCGGCGTCCGCCACGTCCCGCAACGTCACGGTGTCTTTGGGCACCATGCCTCCACCGGCTTCTGGACCTGCCCGTCGACCAGGACGATAGCGCGCTTCGCGGCGTGTCGCCGGCTGCGGGGGGTCCCGCGGCGCCGCGGGGGGTCGCGGGGGTCCCGCGGCGTCCCGCGGCGTCGCGGGGGATCGCGGGGGTCGAACGCTACGTCGGGCAGGCCACGGCCAGCGCGCACGTGAGCCCCGGCGCCGTATCCCCTCGACGTTCCCTCGGGCCCGCTCCGGTCTGTTCTCTCTTCCGATCCTCCCCCTCGCCTCGTGGGGCCTCTGCTTCCTCCCCGCCTCCTTCTCTCACTTCTTCCCGCACAAGACGTACGGCTGGAGCGTCATCTCCTGGCCACCCGTCACGGTCCCCGTGACCGTTGCCACGGTGCGCCAACCGCCCGCCAGGGGGTACGAGGACTCCAAAGCCACGCCAGCCGAACGCCGCTTGCCGGCAACGGCGGACGAGGCGGGTGCGGATGTCGACTTCGACCCCTTCGGCGACGAAGCCGCCGATGTCGTCGCAGTCCCCCCATCCGCGACGGCCGTCTTCCCTGCTGTCGACGCCGTCGCCTTCGGGATCGTCGTCGCGACCCGACCCCCGCCGCCGAGGACCACGTCGCCCGACGGACAGGAAACCACTGCGGTCAGCGTCGTGCCCAGCGCCGGGTCCGGTGAGGACCTCAGGACTGCTGCGGTGACGATCGTGCTGCTCGCGATCGTGCCGGCGGGGCCGGTCTTCCCCGTGGGCCCACGTTCGCCCTGGGGACCAGCGGGCCCCGCTGCACCGGTTGCCCCTCGCTGGCCCGCAGGCCCGGCGGGCCCTTGCGGGCCCACCAGGCCTTGGACCCCCTGGGGACCTTGGAGCCCCTGGGCACCTCGGGGCCCTTCCGGTCCAACGGGGCCTGGCGAAGCTGCAGACGACCGGACCAGGGCGGTCACGCCGAGAGCCATGCCGCCTGCGCCCAGAGCGAGCGCAGCGGCGACGAGCGCACCTACGGCGCCTCTCCCCCAGCCGCCGCCGCTCGCACGCCGTTCGCGACTCGCGTCCGCACCGCGCATCGTGGTCGCGTCCGGCGGGACCACCATCAGACCAGTTGGCTGCCCGGTGGGTAGCTCCCCGGGTCGCCGTTGCGCCTCTTCTCGTGCCGCTCCCATCGATCCGCTCCTCCGTCCGCCGCCGCACTGGTCCTCTCGTGCCTCGTGACCTGCGTGGCTCGCTCGTCTCGCACTGTCTGGTTGCAGGATCGCACCGGGGATCTAGGATCTTCCTGGTCCACTGTTACAGTAACGTGACAACAGTAGTGATGACGAAAGACCTCTGACAGCGGAGGAGGGGCAAAAGGACGCTCGGCGCTCACGAGCGAGTGGATGGCTCCATCGCGCGGCCTTGTGGAGCGCAGCGATCGCCACCGAGGCGCCCACGAAGACCCGCAGACTGAAGACCGGAAGAACCAGGCAAGGAGGATCGAGCTTGGGACGCCGCATCTTGTTCATCGAGGACGACGACCACATGCGCGCGATGCTGTGCCTGTCGCTCGAGCAGGAGGGGTACACCGTCGTCGAAGCGCGAAGCGGCGAAGAGGGACTGCGTCGCCTCGAGGACGGCGGGGCCGATATGGTGCTGGTCGACCTCCGGCTACCCGACATGGACGGGTTCGAGGTCACCCGTACGATCCGGCGCTTGACCAACATCCCGATCGCCATGGTGACCGCGAGCGGCGACACCCATGACGTCGTCGCTGGGCTCGAGGCCGGGGCCGACGACTACGTCGTGAAGCCCGTGGTCGCCAAAGAGCTGTCCGCACGCATCCGTGCACTTCTCCGAAGGAGCGCGACGCAGCCGGCCACCGACACCACCGTGGAGCGATTCGGCGACATCGAGCTGCACCGCGAAGCCGGCGTCGTGCGGCGCGATGGCGAAGAGGTGCCCCTCACGCTCACGCAATTCCGGGTGTTCTGCGAGCTGGCGAACACCCCCGGCTGGGTCGTGTCGAGGTCGCAGTTGCTCGAGCGGGTGTGGGGCTACGACTTCTTCGGCGACGACCGGCTCGTCGACTACCACATCAGCGGGCTCCGAACGAAGATCGAGCGCGATCCGTCCAACCCCGAGCTGATCGTGACCGTCCGCGGGCTCGGCTACAAGCTCGTCCCGTGACCCCGGCCAACCGCCGGCGGCGGTTCGGCCTGCAGGCTCGCGTCATCGCCACCTTCGCCGTCGGCGCGGCGCTCGTGTCCGGGGTGCTCGCCGTCAGCACCTTCTTCTTCGTGCGTCGAGATCTCGTCGCCCAGCACACGACCAGCGTCCTGCGCCAGACGTTCGTCAACGCAAGGCTCGTGAAAGTGGAGCTCGGCGCTCCCTCCGCGAAGATCGGCAACGCCCTCTCGAGTGTCGCGAACGCCGACGGCGTGCACTCGTTCATCTACAGGGCGGGCCTGTGGTACTCGAGCTCGGCGACCGTGAGTGGCACTGCGATCCCCGAGGCCCTCACGAAGACGGTGCTGCACGGCGCCGTCGCCGATCAGAGGGTCCTGCTCGACAACGAGCCGACGCTGGTCGTGGGCGTGCCCATCCCGTCGATCGGACTCGCGTACTTCGAAGAGGACGCACTCACAAACCTCGAGTCGACGCTCAGCGTGCTGGGCACCGTGCTCACCACCGTGGCGATCGCGACGACCGTCGGCGGAGCGCTCGCCGGATGGTGGGCGAGCCGTCGCCTCGTCAGGCCATTGGCCGAGGTCGTGAGCGCCGCGACCGACGTCGCAGGCGGCGCCCTGAGCCGCCGCGTCCCCGACGACCCGGACCTCCAGCCGCTCGTGACGTCCTTCAACGAGATGGTGACGGCGCTGCAGAAGCGCATCGAACGCGACGCGCGGTTCGCGTCCGACGTGACCCATGAGCTGCGCTCACCCCTCACGACGATCGGAGCGTCGGTGGAGCTGCTCGACTCCTACAAGTCGCAGCTCCCCCCCGGCGGCGCCAAGGCAGTCGACACGCTCCACGTGGAGGTGGACCGGTTCTCGACGATGGTCCAAGAGCTCCTCGAGATGGCGACCGTCGACGCGGGCGCGGCCGCCCTGAACTTCACCGACATCCCGCTCGGCGATCTGGTCGAGCTGACCGTGCGCGGCTACGACCCCTCCATCCCGGTCACCTTCGCGCCCGGAGCCCGGCGAGTGCTCGTCCGCGGGGACAAGCGGCGCCTCCAGCAGGTGTTCTTGAACCTCCTCGACAACGCCGAGACACACGCCGGCGGGGCCGCCGGCGTGGTCGTCGACACGGACGGCGGCTGGGCGACGATCTCGGTCGACGACGCGGGGCCCGGCATCCCAGAAGAGGAGCGCGCCAGGGTGTTCGAGCGCTTCTACCGTGGCGCGGCGTCGGGGAAGCGAGGGGACACCGCGGGGGCCGGCCTCGGCCTGGCGCTCGTCGCCGAGCACGTTCGGGCGCACGGCGGCAGCGTGCGAGTTGCTGACAGCCCTGCCGGCGGCACCCGGATCAGCGTCCTCCTCCCGGTGGAGCAGGCGTGAGGCGATCGCGCGAGGGGCGGCTGTCCCGGCGCGCCGCAGCGTTGGCGTGCGGGACGCTCCTCGCGCTCGGGGTGTCCGCTTGCGGGCTGGGGGTCGACGCGTCACCCAGGTTGGTGAACCCCAAGCAGGTGCCCTTCGGGCTCCTCCGCCCCTCCACGCCGACGACGTCCCCGGCGTTCGTGGGCCAGTACGCCACCATCTACCTGGAAGGACCCCAGCGGCTCGTCGCGGTGAGCCGGGAAGTCCCCGCTCCAGTCACCGCCGCCCGCGTCCTGACTGCGCTCGGCCAAGGTCCGACCTCGGTGGAGGCTTCAGAGGGGCTCCAGAGCCCGATCTCCACCGCTGCCCCGCTCACCATCTGGCGCATCGGCACCACAAGCCTCACCGTGAACGTCGCGAAGGCGTTCACGACGCTCGCCGGCCAGAACCAGGCGATCGCCGTCGCCCAGCTCGTCTACACCCTCACCGCCCTTCCCGGCATCGACTCGATCGGGATCCGGATCAACGGCAAGAGAGCAAAGGTGCCGACGGGGAAGGGCACACTGAGCGGCGGCCCGCTCGACCGAGCGGACTACGCGACAGTCGCCCCCATTTGACCCGAGGCCCTGGGGCGACCTCCCCGCTCCCCGGCGGCACCTCAGCCGAAACGCAGGACACGCACCTGACCGACACGCTCGGTCACCATCGCGAACGTCTCGCCGGCGTCGCGCGAGCGCCACACCTGACCGTCAGGCGTCCCGAGCGCCGCCTCACCCCGGCAGGCCGCGAGGCTGCCGGTGTCCAGGTTGTAGGGGAACGACTCGGGCAACCCACCTCGACAGGGCTCGAACGCGCTGCCGATCCGTGCTCGGAAGAGGCGCCCGTCGCGGGTCGACGGCCCGGTCGACGCCGTCACGTAGGCGAGGTCACCATCTACTGCAGCGGCACGACAGTAGGGCGCGTGCAGCCCTTCGGTCGTCCACTGCCACGTCATTCCGTCGTCGAGGCTCCACCCGAACCCCCGTGCAGCCGCTGCGACGATGCCACCTTGGCCGGCATGGAGCTCGTGCACGTCGACGTCAGCCGGCACGACGTTCGTCCACGTCGAACCGGCATCAGCCGACCGCCAGACCCCACCCACGTGGACACCGACGAGCCACGTCCCCGCCCCGGTGACCGCGATCGACCGGAGATCCGGCTCCCGACCTGCCGGGTTCCTCCACCCGCTCCGTCCGGGCAGCATGCCGAAGGACTCGATCGGCGAGAGCTCGGTTCCCGAAAAGCTCAGCTCGGCCAGCTGCGCGTTCTCGAGACCGACGAGCAGACCGCCTTCGACGACCGCGAGGCTCTGGCCCTTTTCCGGTCCGACCGACGCGACGGGCGCCAGCTCGTACTCCTCCACCCGCGCGACCCGGTCCCCGTCGAGAAGCGCGTAGGCCCGCTCCGCTCCACCGCCTGGTGCCACCGCGATCGCGGTGACCGAGACGTCCTCTGCGATGGTCAGCTGCCGATCCAGGTCCTCCATGTGGTCAGTCGTCCCGAGCAGCAGCACTGCACTGTCTTACACCCGATGACACCCAGTGGCACCCGCACGACGCAGCTGCGGCTTGGGCGAACCCCTGTCCTTCAGCGGCGTCAGGCGCTAGGACTCCTCTGGGTCCGAGACGCGTGACATTGTGACAAGTTTCAAGCTGCAGGCGTGAGGCGTGCTCCTGTGACGTAGCTGGCAACAACGCGGTCGAGGGTGGCCATGGCCCAGCGGAGCTCCTGGGATGCGGGAGGTCGGTCCGGACTGAGCAGAGGACCGAGCACGCGATCGTGGACCTTGGTGTAGAAGACGGCGACTCGGAGTCGAGTCCTGCGGGCGTGGTGACGTAGGTGTTGGTGTGAGGGACCCGCTGGATGAGGCCCTGGAGACGGAGGCGGCGCAGGTCGTAGGTCATCTGGTTTGCGGTGTAGTCCGCGCCGAGCAGGCCGGCGACGAGGCTCCTCAGGATCTTGTTGGTGAAGCCGGAGACGGCGTGAACCATGACGCAGAGCGAGCCGACCAGGGCCATGGCGCGTGGATCCCCGAAGCGCAGTGCTCCGGTTCGTTGGCCCTCCCTTGCGTAGGGCTGTGAGATCCGCTCGAAGAGAGCGGTCTCGATGGCACAGCCCTGGCCGGCACGTTCGATGATGAGCAGACGATGGTTGACCTGGCGGGCCTTGGCCTGGTGCTCGGGAAGATGTTCCAGGCGGCGGGCGACGTCGAGGTCAACTCGGGTCGTTGATGACGGTTTCGATTCGAAGGGCTCTCCCTTCCTTCAGGTACTGCTTCACCCGGGAGTGCTTGTAGCTGAAGTCCATGCGCACCTCGGTCCCGGTGCCGAAGATCCGCTGGCGGTAGATGTGCTTGGTCGGACGGCGCACAGGCCGGGAGAACACCATGGCGACCTCGCCAGGACGACCGATGCCGACGTTGTCTTGGACGAGCGCCTCGAAGAAGGCCCGGGCGCGACGGGGATCGTCGAAGACGCAGGTGGTGGAGGTCTCGATCTGGCGCATGGACAGTTCCCACCAAAAGCGGGCCCAGGAAGCGAGCGTCACGTCACTGATGCCGAGCTCCTTTGCCACCTGGGCGATCGGGCGACCCGACGACCGCAGAAGCGCCACCGCGTCACGCTTGAACTCGTCGCTGTAGCGCTTGGTGTATTTGCTCGAAGGCTCCTTCGCCATTCCCACATCCTCCTCCAGTCGGGGCTGGCAGGAGGTGTCCGGCGGAAGGGGGCAAGTTCAGAGCTCGAGCAGGCGCCGCACCTGGTCGGCCGTGGGACACCCGCCGTCCGAGAACGCGGCCACGAGATCCTCGGGAAGCCTCCGCATAGCCGCGGCCATCCTCCCCACCTCCCTCAGGCGGCCTCGCGCCGAGTGCGTCGGATGCGCCGGCGCCCCGGGATGAGGAGTACCGGTCGCGTCACGCGCCGCGGCGCTGCGTCGAACGCGGCGCACCGGCGAGACGGTCGACGAACGCCTCGATGTCCTCGATCCGCAGCCGCCGGGCCTTGCCGATCTTCACGCGACGAAGCTCCCCGGAGGCAATGAGCACGTAGACGGTGCTTCGGGCGACCGAGAGCATCGACGCTGCCTCCTCGGGCGAGACGAGCAGGCGTCTCCCTGCTCCGCCGTGCGGCTCTTCTCGGGCGGTCGTCGCCATTGCGTCGGCTCCCCTCTTCTCCTTGACCGTGGACCGGTCTTCGAGGGCGCCGAGCGTTGCGGACGCTCGCCCCGGCCCTTTCGACCTCCGGACTGTTCTCGAGCATGGAGGGACGAGACCGCCCGGAACGCAGACAGCCTCGTGGACGAGGCCCTCCTCGGGCATCGCACCTGATGTCGGCAGCTCGACACCCACAGACCACGTCGGACCGCAGCCGACGGCAGCGGACGCCGCGGGTCGCACGCGATGGCGATCGATCCAGGCGGGCACCGGAGCGATGCGCGAAGCGCGGCTCGACCATCGCCGCTGCGCTCGTGGCGAAGAACGTCGCCGCCGCGTTTGATGTGGTATTGTCGGCCGAGCCCACCCGGCGCCCTGCGGCGTCGGGCTTTACGTTTCCGGCGTCGTTCGGTTCCCTGGCCTTCGCTACATCAGGGCCTCAGGAGCGGTCGCCGAGGGGGCAGCCACCGCAGGGCCGTGCGTGCCGAGATCGGCGACCGACACGAGGCGACCGATGCCCAGGCACTCCCAGTCGCCAGAGTCCTCCCGCCAGGCAGCGTCGCAGCACGGGCAGCGTCCGACCTCGACGCCGCGGCCATAGAGGTGCAGGGTCTCGCAGGCGAGCGTCACTCGGGGGCACGCGGGGCAGCGGCCATCAGATCCTCGCCTCGGGCGCCCGCTGCTGCGAGCGGGCGCCCGCCGCCGCGGGAGCGAAGGAGGCGTGATGCACTTATCTCCCGAACCTCTGGATCAGGACAGTAGCAACACGCCCTGACGTCATCGGGCTTGGCAGTCCGCCCCCGGCGGACTGCCTGACGCTGGCTCACCGAAGAGGTGCCCGGGCCCTGTCCTAGGCACCCCAGACTTCGCGGTCATGGAGTGCCATGCGTCTGGCAGGGATGCTTCGCCAACACCGAGATGGCCGTTGGCGACCGCACTGGTCGGGTCGCGCGTCGGGCTTGGCTCCATCTCGGCGGCATGCGCGACCGGGATCCAGACCCTCACGATTGCTCCGCCACCGACTCGGTTGGCAGCCTGCACTCTCCCGCCGTGAGCGCGCGCGAGCGTAGCGACGATTGACAGCCCAAGCCCCGCACCTCCCGACTGCCGGCTTCGGCTCGGGTCGGCACGCGAGAAGCGTTCGAACGCGTGCGGCAAGAACTTCGGCGGGAACCCTGAGCCGTCGTCCGCGATCTCGAGCCTGACCTCTTTGCACTCGAGGAATAAAGCGACGTCGAGGCGGTGAACTGGACCACCGTGCCGCAGCGCGTTCTCGACCAGGTTATCGACGATGCGGCGATAAGCCACGATGTCGACGCGCGCCGTGACGGCGTCCGGCGCGTGCAGCGATACGGAGACACCCGCCGCGTCGAGCTTCTGGGACTGGGAGGAGAGGGTATCTTGCACGAGGTCCGTGAGGTTTACCGGGGCCGTCTCCAAATGGACGGCATCCGCGTCGCCCTGGGCCATGAGGAGCAGACGGTTGGCGAGGTCGATGACTCTGTCGACTTCGCCGGTCGCTCGCCTGACCGCTGCAGAGAGGTATTCAGGCGAGCGCCCGGGCCTTCCCGCAAGCTGGAGTTCCGCCCGCAGGACCGCGAGCGGGCTCCTCAGCTCATGGCTGGCTGCCGCCGAGAAGCCTCGCTCGCGTTCGAGAGCGGTGTGGAGGCGACCGAGCAGGTCGTTGAGGGTGACGGCGAGTCGTGCGAGCTCGTCGTTGGACGGGGGCACACTCAAAGCCGTGTCGTTGTCGCGTTCGGAGATGCGCGCCGCTTCGCGGCGCATGCACTCAACAGGTGCGAGTGCCCGACCGGCGAGGAACCACCCGGCAACTGCAGTGGCTAGCACCGCGAGCACGCCGCCAGCGGAGACCGCCATCGTCACTTCGCGGACGGCCTGGTTCACCGTTGCAAGCGATTGACCGACCAGGAGGAACGTGCCGTCCTGACCGGTCGCCGTGATGAGGACCAAGAAGGGTGTACCCCGACGATCGACGCTGATGTGGAGGAGCTGGGGCGAACGGGAAGCGAGACGCAGGATCGCAGGACTTACGAGTGCCTTATCAGTGCCCGGTCCGGACGCGGCGAGCACCTTCTCGCTCAAGGTGAGTTCCTGGAACACATCCTGCGACTCAGCGAGGTCTCCGACTCCGAGCGATCCCTGCGCGATCTGAGGCCCGCTCATGGTATCGGGAAGCTGTTGGAGCAGTGTCGTCGTGCGCGTCTCGAGGGACGCAACGACCGAATTCCGAAGCCCTCCTGCGAACTCGGTCACGAAGGCGTACCCGACGATGCTGCCGACCACGATCACGGTCCCGGAGAAGAGGAGCACGAGTCTTTGACGGATCGTCACGTCTTGTCAGCCGTCGTGCTCGGCCGCTGAGATCTCGGATGGGACCGGGCCGGACGCATGCCATGACAGCATGTTCGCGATTCTCTGCCGACGACCTTCGTCGCACAGGTGAGCGAAGACTGGGTACATAGTTCCATGGCACGTGGTGAGCTCCACCTCAATCGCCTCGTGGCACTTCACACATCGAGCCAGGATGTCGATCATGTCCGACCGGCATCTCTGACAGTGTCGCCGTCCATGCTGTTGCGCGTTTCAGCATTGGTCATCGTGCTTGCTCTGACCGGCTCCACCGCGATGGCCGTACCTGAGGGAGCGACCACGAGCCGGTAGCCCTCACCGCGGATGGTCTCGATGACGCATTCGCCCAGCGGTCCCGTCTTTCGCCGGAGCCGAGCGATGTGCTGGTCCACAACGTTGGAGACGCTGTCGTAGGCGAAGTCCCAGAGCTCCTCGATGATGCGGCCTCGGGTCAGCAGCTCGTTCGGATGTCGCATGAACAGCTCGAGCAGCGCGAACTCCTTGGCAGTGAGGTCTAGCTCCCGATCGCCCCTGGAAGCACGCCGGGTGGTCGGATCAAGGCGTATATCGCCGACCCCCAAGACGACCGGCCGCTCAGGCTGTCCGCGCCGGATCAGGGCACGGAGGCGTGCGACCAGCTCGTCGAAGCTGAAGGGTTTTGCGAGGTAGTCGTCGGCCCCGGCATCGAGTCCCTTCACCCGGTCGGTGACCGTCGTGCGCGCCGTCAGCATGAGCACCGGAGCCCAACAACCCGCCGACCGCATCTGGCGGGTCACGTCGAACCCGTCGAAGCCCGGCAACATAACGTCCAGGACGACTGCGGCATAGCGGTTCTCCGTCGCCATCCAGACACCGCCCGGGCCGTCGTGGACCACGTCGACCGCATGACCCTGCTCCTCAAGCCCCTGCTTGAGCAGTTCAGCCATGCGCTCGTCATCTTCGATCACGAGGATTCGCACTGCCGAGAGACTACGACCGGCGGATATTCCAGCCGTGTGCGGCCGACAGCGGGGCGGGACCGGAGATCCCAATCCCGTCCGCGCTGTCGCGACGCCGAGGAGCTATTGACGCGGTCTCGGCGAAGCTGCCGTCCGGGCGGGCGACCGTCGCTTCCCTGGTCGTCATGCCGAGCGGGGACGCTTTCCGTCCTCAAGTGCCCGGCGCGCTCGCCGCGGGCTCGGCTTCGGTCTGGTCAGAGGCGCTTGTCGTCGCTCCTGTCTGGACTGTCGCTCCTGTCTGGACTGTCGCTCCTGTCTGGACTGTCGGTCCTGCCTGAACTGTCGATGCTGTCTGCGTCGCTGGCGGCTGCGCGCCCGCAGGCGTAGTGGCCCACGCGGCGGCACCTCCTCCGACGAGTGGTCCAGCTACAAGGGCACCGACGAGTAGCTTGCGTCTGAGTTCCATCGCTCCTCCTGTCGTCCTTCACGGCCGGTTTCCCGGCCGTCGTTGAATGGCACTTGCCACAGGGATCATTCTGAGGACTGAAAGATGTAGGGAGCATGTCGAGGCCGCTGTTCGCGGGACCATCGCCGGCGACCCTGCTCTGACTGAGCAGAAGGTGTCCGATGACACAGCCCGGCCGATGCACGGTGGCGCAGCTCGAAGCTGCGATCGATGGCGAAGAGCCGGCAATCGACCGCCCACATCTGGCGCCGAGTGCTCGAGCCCCGCGCAAAGCCCACCCGCCGGCTGCCGCTGTAGCCCAGCGCGCAGCGTGAGAGCGGCACGGTCGAGATGCTCCACCACAGCAGAGCAGCGGGGCGTGTGGGCGGTAACACCCACGGACACCCACGGACGACAATCACGCCAAAGGCGGATTAGGCTACCCGATCCCCGAGCCGCCGCCGCAAGAGCACATCAATGTAAGATATGGCCGCTGAGCAGGGAAGATGCGGAAGTCTGAGTGCGCAATGGCGTAGGTCACGACAGAGTTCACGCGGCCTTCTTCGGGCCGTCGAGCGCTGAGCGACGCGCTACACACCACCCAGCGGCCGCGGGCTCTTCCACCGTTGCACCAGCCCAGGCCTCGACGTCGGCGACTCGGATGCGTTGTCCTCATTCGGTCCGGAGGCTCGCCAGCTCGTTCGACGCCATGAGTGGGTCGATCGTGCCGCGGTGCAGGCCGAAGTTCCTTGGCGCTGACGGCTAGGTCATGGCGCGTCGTCCATGTCCGTCGACGCCCGCAGGCGACGCTCCGCACCGACGCCTGAGCCCCCACCTACCAGATCCCCGGGTCGACGACCTTGCGCACCCGGTGGCGGTAGACGGCTTCGAGCATCTGGGTGCTCGTGTGCCCGAGCAGGTCGGCCAGGGTCTCGATCGGTACCCCTGCGTCGCTGAGCAGGCTCGCCGCCGAGTGGCGCAGCTCGTAGGGGGTGACCCGCTCGATGCCCGCCTTCGTGCAGAGCCGGGCGAGCCGGTGGTTCATGGCAGAGGGCTCGAGCAGGCGACCGGTGGGAGTGGAGAAGACGAGCGCCTGGTCGGGGGCTGTCGCACGCTCGAGGGAGCGGAAGGCGGTGACGAGCCTCGGGGGCATCTTCACCACCCGGGCGGAGCGACGGGTCTTGGTCGGACCGACCTCGTAGCCCCAAGGCGTCCAGCGCCGTGCCCGCACGACGTGGAGCACCCCAGCTTCCTGGTCCACGTCCCCCCACCCGAGCGCTGCCGCCTCACCTGGGCGGAGCCCCAAGAGGAGCATCGAGAGCCACAGCGCCTCGTCCTTCTCGCCCGAGAGCGCCTGTTCGAGACGGGCCGCCTCTTCGTGGCTGAGCGTGCGGCGCTCCCTGGGCGCCTTCGCCTCTGCCGGTAGGCGAGCGGCGCGCGCGACGTTGCGGGTCACGAGATCGGTGCGCTCTGCGTCACCGAGCACGCGTGAGAGCGTCGCGCGCACGAGGCGACAGACCGTTCGGGAGTACCCCTTCTCAGCCAGGTCTGCGAGCAGGGCTTCGGTGTCACGCACACCGAGGGAGCGAAGCGGGATCGAAGCGAGAGGTGCGAGGGCCCGGGCGTGCTTTCGGTAGTCGGCCTTCGTGCGCTCGGAGATGCGCAGCCCCGGCAGCGTCGCCTCGAGCCAGTGCTCGAGCCAGGCGCCGAACACGACGTCTTCCTCCTGTGCCCCCTGGGCGTGCTCGAGGCGCAGCCTCGCGAGCGCGAGCTCCGCTCCGGCGCGCGTCGGAGCGCTCTTGGTCGCTCGGTGCAGCCGCCCCCCGTCGTCTCGCCACGAGAGCATCGCCCGCCAGCGATCCTTCGCCACCTCGTAGGAGATCGACCCCTCGCCCCGGCGGCGCTTCGGGCGTTTGGCCACGAGCGGAGCGTAGAAGGTGGTGCAATGTGGTGCAAAAGCGTGCGGACAGCTACGGACACCCACGGACACACGGGGCGTCGATCATGGCTTCTACCAGGACTTTTCCCCATCACTCCTGGTCAGGGGCTCGCGAGGCGCGGACAGTGCCTCTGAGCTGGACTCTTTGGAACGCCCGGCGGGACTTGAACCCGCGACCTCCGGATTACAAGTCCGGTGCTCTGTCCGTTCTGAGCTACGGGCGCACGACAGCCGTCTCACCGCTCGACGGCGAGCACTCACATTATCCACCCGCCGTCGGGTAGTGCGTGAGGTACTCGAGCAGCGCACGGACACCGAACGCGGTCGCGCCCTTCGAGACGTACCCGGAGCTCTCCTCCGACCGGGCTGGTCCTGCAATGTCGAGATGCGCCCACGGGACGCCGTCGACGAAGCGCGCGAGCAGCATCGCTGCAGCGATGGTCCCAGCCTCACGTGGCTTGCCGATGTTCTTCATGTCGGCGATCTCGGACTCGATGTGCTCGCGGTAGTCGTCCGGCAGGGGAAGCGGCCACAGACGTTCGCCCGCACGCGCCCCAGCGGCCTGGAGGGCCGTCATGAGCGCGTCGTCGTTCCCAAGCAGCGCCGCGAACCCCCTGCCGAGCGCGATCACCTGCGCGCCCGTCAGGGTCGCGACGTCGATGATCGCGTCCGGAGACAGCTCCGCGCCGAGCGACAGACCGTCGGCGAGGACGAGCCGTCCTTCGGCATCGGTGTTCAGCACCTCGACGGTGGCGCCGTTGCGCGCGGTGAGGACGTCGCCCGGCTTCTGCGCGCGACCCCCAGGCATGTTCTCGGTCATCGGGGCGATCGCCGTCACCTTCACCCTCACCCCGAGCCCTGCGCACGCCGAGACCACGGAGAGCACGATGGCGGCTCCGCTCATGTCGGTCTTCATGGTCATCATCCCGTCGGGCGGCTTGAGCGAGAGCCCTCCCGAGTCGAAGGTGATCCCCTTGCCGACGAGGACGACGTGCGGGACTTCTCCGCCGCCATGGTCTCCAGGAGGCGTGTACGTCGCCCACACGAGCCGCGGCGGCTGCCCCGAGCCGCGGGCCACCGCAAGGAGCCCCCCGAGGCGCTCGGCGGCAATCCGGTCCTCGTCCCAGACCTCCACCGACGTGCCGTCGAGGCCGGAGAGACGCTCGCGAACCCGGTCCGCGAGGTCACGAGGCGTCATGTCGCTCGCCGGCGTGTTGACGAGGTCCCGTGCGAAGGCGGTCGCGCGGGCGGTTGCCGCGCCATGCTCCAACCCGGCCGCCCACTCGCCATGCCCGACCACGACGAGCCGGTCGACACAACCCGGCATGGGTGCGGACCGGTACGCGTCGAAGCGGTAGGAGGCGAGCGACGCACCCTCGGCGATCGCCGCGGCAACCGTCACGGGATCGCCACCTGGGGGTTCGTCCGGCACGAGCAGCGCCGCCGTGCCCCGAGCCTCGCCGGCTGCCCGGACCAGCGCTGCTGCGGCGAGACGCCAGCGGTCCGGGTCCGCGCCTGCCCGCGGGCCGAGACCGAGCAGCACGACCGAGGGCGGCCCCGACGCCGCCCGG
Source organism: Actinomycetes bacterium (assembly GCA_021822565.1). Taxonomy (GTDB): domain Bacteria; phylum Actinomycetota; class Acidimicrobiia; order Acidimicrobiales; family RAAP-2; genus JAJYVT01. The sequence continues at coordinate 14,255 of JAKAQM010000031.1, forward strand.
AGCACGAGAGCCGTCCCCTTGCCCCCCGAGAATCCCTGCCCCCGAAGCCACGCCTCCTCGGGGGAGCCGGGCAGCAACGCCCGGACGGTCTCCCCCACCGCGCGCACTGCGTCGGGCTGGACGAGCCAGCCCAGCGGCGTGTGGTCATCGCCCTCCCCCGCGACCGCGCCGGCCAGCACCGGGACCCCGACGGCCACCACGCCGTCGGGCACCGTCACCGCAGCCTCGACTTCCAGCATCAGTGCACCTCCTCCACGTCCCGCCCGGGTTCGGCACACGGCTGGGAAGCGGCAAAAGAAGAGACGGGAACGTTGTGGACGGTGAGCGGCGGCGTCACTGCGCACCACGCCGGCGCGGCCGCGCACGGGCGGCGAGGTGGACCTCGCCCTCCTGCCAGCGTGCCATCGTCCAGAGCAAGTCCGACAATCGGTTCAGGTAGGGGCCGACATGGGAGCGCTCGGCGTCACCAGCCGTGACCCCCGTCGCACCGTCGTGAAGCGGCGGCATGGATGCGAGGACCCGTTCCGCCCGACGCACGACCGTGCGAGCGACGTCGAGAGCCGCAGACGTCCGGTTGGCGCCGGGGACCACGAACTCGGCGGGCAGCGAGAACCGCTCGCTCAGGCGGTCGATCCACGCCTCGAGCCGCAGGACCATCGGCTCGGTGACCAGGCTCTGCTCGGGAACGAGCTTCCTGCGGTTGTCAGGGGCGGTCGCCACCTCGGCCATCAGCACGTACAACTCCCGCTCGAGCGTGACCAGGAGCTCGTCGAGCTCGGAGCCGGGCGCCGACTCCGCGCGGGCCGCGCCAAGCGCCGCTTGCGCCTCGTCGACGGCACCGTTGAGCTCGATACGAGGGGTGGCCTTCCCCACTCTCCCGCCGTAGAGGAGCCCGGTCGTCCCGTCGTCGCCCCTGCGGGTGTAGATGCGCACCAGGGGAATGGTAGTGGGGCACGGGCGAATAGCCTCTGGGGCCAGATGGCTTCGACTCCTCTCGGCCGCCTCGATCCAGCAAGCTCGGAGTACCTCAGCGCCCTGCGGGAGCGCGTGGTGATCTTCGACGGCGCGACCGGCACGAACCTCCAGCTCCAGGATCTCGGCGCTCGAGAATTCGGGAGCGCGAAGCTCGAGGGCTGCAACGAGGTGCTCGCGGTCAACTACCCCTCCGCCGTCGAGCGTCTGCACCGCTCCTTCCTCGATGTCGGCGTCGAAGTGGTGGAGACGGACACGTTCGGCGCCTTCTCCGTCGTCCTCGACGAGTACGGGATCGGCGACCAGGTCCGAGAGATCAACGTCGCCGCGGCGCGGATCGCCCGTAGGGTTGCCGACGAGTACGCGCGCCCCGGCAGCCCGCGATGGGTCGCAGGGAGCATGGGACCCGGGACCAAGTTCCCGACGCTGGGGCAGATCCCCTATGCCGAGCTTCGAGCCGCCTACGAGGCGCAGGCCGCGGGGCTCCTCGAGGGGGGAGTGGACCTGCTCCTCGTCGAGACCGTCTTCGACCTCCTCTCGGCCAAGGCGGCGATCAACGGCGCTCGGCGTGCGATGGCCGCGGCTGGGCGCCAGGTGCCGCTGCAAGCTCAGGTGACGATCGAGCTCACCGGGAGGATGCTTCCGGGCACGGAGATCGCCGCGGCCCTCACGACCCTCGACGCGATGCAGGTCGACGTCATCGGCCTGAACTGCGCGACCGGCCCGGCGGAGATGGACGAGGCCATCCGCTACCTCGCTGCTCATTCACGGGTGCCGGTCTCGGTTCTCCCGAATGCGGGCTTGCCCTCGGTGGTGGAGGGCCGCATGCACTACGACCTCACCCCCGAAGAGCTCGTCACCCACCTCCACCGCTTCGTGTCCGAGTACGGGGTGACCGCCGTCGGGGGATGCTGCGGGACGACGCCCGCCCACCTTCGCGCAGTCGTCGAAGCGCTCCGCGGGGTGGCGCCGGCACGCCGCCGCCCACTCCACGAACCCGCAGCCGCATCCATCTACAGCTCGGTTCCGCTGACCCAGGAGACGTCCTTCCTCGTCGTGGGCGAGCGCACGAACGCCAATGGCTCCAGACGCTTCCGCGAAGCGATGCTCGCGGGAGACTGGGAGACGTGCGTCGCCATGGCGCGCGACCAGATCGCCGAAGGGGCGCACGTCATCGACGTCTGCGTGGACTACACCGGCGCCGACGGCGTGGCCGACATGACCGAGGTGGTGAGCCGGCTCGCCACCCAGTCGAGCGTGCCGCTCATGATCGACTCGACCGAAGCGCCGGTCGCCGAGGCAGCGCTGCGATGGCTGGGTGGGCGCCCCATCTTGAACTCCGTCAACCTCGAAGAGGGCGACGGCGAGGGCACCAGGCTCGACCGTTTCCTCCGCCTCGCGCGCGAGTACGGGGCAGCGGTGGTGTGCACCTGCATCGACGAGGATGGACAAGCGCGTACCGCAGAATGGAAGCTCCGGGCTGCTCGCGCGATCCATGACGTCGCCGTCGGCCGCTACGGCCTCGAGCCGTCCGACCTCATCTTCGATCCGCTCGCGCTGCCGCTGTCGACCGGCATGGCGGAGAGCCGGCGAGACGGGATCGAGACGATCGAGGGGATCTCGGCGATCAAGGCCGCGCTGCCGGGCGTCCACACGCTGCTCGGCCTCTCGAACGTGTCGTTCGGTCTGAACCCGGCCGCTCGTCAGGTGCTGAATTCCGTGTTCCTGCACGAATGCGTCAGCGCCGGCCTCGACGCGGCGATCGTCCACGCGTCGAAGATCCTTCCGCTGTCGCGCATCGACGACCGGGCCCGGGAGGTGTGCCTGGACCTCGTCTACGACCGGCGTCGGGACGGGTACGACCCGCTCCAGGAGCTGCTCGCGATCTTCGAAGGGGTCTCGGTGTCGCAGGCGACCGAGGAGGTGCATGCCGACTGGCCGGTCGACCGGCGTCTGGAGCAGCGGATCGTCGAGGGACGACGCCAAGGGCTCGAAGCCGACTTGGAAGAGGCACTCGATGCCGGGCACGAAGCGCTCGAGATCGTGAACGGCATCCTCCTCAGGGGGATGAAGACCGTCGGCGACCTCTTCGCATCGGGGGAGATGCAGCTGCCGTTCGTGCTGCAGTCCGCCGAGACCATGAAGGCTGCCGTCGCCTACCTCGAGCCCCACATGGAGCGCGCGGACGCGGGGGGAAAGGGCAAGGTGGTGCTCGCGACCGTGAAGGGCGATGTGCACGACATCGGGAAGAACCTCGTGGACATCATCTTCACGAACAATGGCTACGAGGTGGTGAACCTCGGCACGAAGGTCGGCATCGGCGAAATGCTCGCCGCTGTGGAGGAGCACGGCGCCGACGCGCTGGGAATGAGCGGCCTCCTCGTCAAGTCGACGCTGATCATGCGCGAGAACCTCGAGGAGCTGAACCGGCGCGGGCTCTCGGACCTCCCCGTCCTGCTCGGCGGCGCTGCGCTCACCCGCACCTACGTGGAGCGGGATCTGCGCGAGGTGTACGAGGGGAGGGTCTTCTACGGCCGCGACGCCTTCGAGGGCCTTCGCACGATGGACCGCCTGGTCGAGCTGCGGCGAAGCGGCGAGGAGGATCCTCTCTTCGGGCGCGAGATCTCGCAGCGCAACGTGCCCTCGCGCTTCCGCTCGTCGAAAGAGGCGTCAGCCCGCGGCGCTGAAGGCACAGGGCGCCCGAAGCGCTCTCCGGAGGTGGAGCGCGACAACCAGCTCTTCCGGCCGCCGTTCGTCGGGGCGCGGATCGCCCGTGGGATCCCGATCGACGAGATCGCCAACTACTTGAACCTGACCGCGCTCTTCCGCAACCAGTGGGGGTTCCGCCCGGCGACAGGCGAGGAGGACGCGACCTTCAAGGCGCGGATCCGAGCGGTGCTCCGCCAAGAGCTCGACAAGGCGAAGCAGTCCGACGTCCTCGTTCCCCAGGTGGTCTACGGCCACTTCGCAGCGGCGTCCGAGGGCAATGACCTGGTCATCTACAAGGATGAGTCGCGGAGCGCCGAGTGGATGCGCTTCACGTTCCCCCGCCAGGACAAGCCGCCGTGGCTCTGCATCGCCGACTTCTTCCGACCCGCCACATCCGGCGACGAAGACTTCGCCTCCTTCATGCTCGTGACCATGGGCCCGAAGGTGTCCGAAGAGACGGCCCGGCTCTTCGCCGGGGACCGGTACCAGGACTACCTGTTCCTGCACGGTCTTGGCGTGGAGATGACCGAAGCCCTTGCCGAGTACTGGCACCACCGCATCCGAGAGGAGCTCGGCTTCGCAGAGCAGGACGGTCCCACCCTCACGGGGCTCTTCCGCCAGCAGTACCGCGGCGGGCGCTACAGCTGGGGCTACCCAGCCTGCCCCGACCTCGACGACAACGCGAAGGTCGTCGAGCTCCTCGGCGCCGACCGGATCGGGGTCTCGGTGAGCGACGGCTTCCAGCTGGTCCCCGAGCAAACGACGGATGCGATCATCTGCCACCACCCGAAAGCGAAGTACTTCGTCGCCTGATCGTCCTGCCCGGACCCATTCAGGCGTGCTCGGCAGTCCGACCTGTCGTCGTCCCCGGTCCTTCGATTCGTTGACCCTTCGGCCGGAGGGAACTACCGTCTTCCCCGAGGGGAGGGTGACATGGACACGGCGGTCCTGGCGACCATCAATCACAGCGTGGTGATCATCGAGGCGGTGATCGGCGGCGTCGTCGTCGTACTGCTCGTCGCCATCATCTTGACGAGCCACCGGCGCAAGAGGGCGGCCGCACCGAAGCCGCCGGAGGCAGCGCCGAACTACTACGCCGACCTGCAGCAGCAGCCGGCAGGGCGCCCCGATCCGTTCAGCACGTTGACCTCTGCAGCGACCCCACCACCGACGCCCCCGGTCACCGCTCACGCGGCGACCTACCCCGGGGACATGGCGCCGGCGGCCTACCCGGGCGCCTCCTCGGCGGCGACCTACCCCGGGGACATGGCGCCGGCGGCCTACCCGGGCGCCTCCTCGGCGGCGGCCTACCCGGGCGCCTCCTCGGCGGCGGCCTACCCGGGCGCCTCCTCGGCGGCGACCTACCCGGGCGCGTCGTCGGCGGGGGCGTTCACCGCCACTGCGCCCGGCTCCGAGCTCAGCGCCGCCGCCGCAGCAGCAGCCATGGCGCAAGGATCCACCCCGCCCGCGGGCACCCCTGCCGGCTGGCTACCCGACCCGGGGGGGGCTCCCGACACGCTGCGGTACTGGGACGGGAACGCCTGGACCCAGCACTTCGCCCAGCGGAGCTGAGCTGCCAGCTGCAGCTGCAGCCTGCTTGGCGTGGTAGCTCGAACGCGTCAGCGGTGAGGCCTCCACGTGTGCGAGGCCGAGGGCGCGGCCGGCGGCTGCGAGGGAATCGAGCTCGGCGGGGCTCCACCAGCGCGCGACGGGGAGGTGGGCCGAGCTTGGACGGAGGTACTGCCCGATCGTCGCGATCGACACGCCGACCGAAGCCATGTCGGCGAGCGTCGAGACGACCTCGTCCTCCGACTCCCCGAGCCCGACCATGAGGCCGGACTTGACCACGAGCCCCGCATCGGCGGCGCGTCCGAGCACCGTCAGGCTCCTCGCGTAGCCCGCAGAGGGACGCACCGCTCGTTGGAGGCGAGCCACCGTCTCGACATTGTGGTCCAGCACGTCGGGACGGGCGTCGAGGACGAGCTGGAGCGACGCCGCGTCGCCTCTGTAGTCGGAGATGAGGACTTCGACAGCCGTGCGGGGGCTGCGGCGCCTGATCGCGCGGATGGTCTCCGCCATCGCAGCGGCTCCGCCGTCGGGAAGGTCGTCTCGAGCGACGCAGGTCACGACGGCGTACGCGAGGCGCATGCGCTCGACCGCCTCGGCGACGCGCTCAGGCTCCTCGGGATCGAGCGGCATCGGGTGGCGAGTGTCGACCAGGCAGAAGCCGCAGGCACGCGTGCAGCGTGACCCGTTCACCATGAAGGTCGCCGTCCCGTCGGCCCAGCACTCGAAGATGTTCGGACAGCCCGCCTCCTCGCACACCGTCACCAGACCGAGATCGTGGATCGTCTGGCCGAGCGAGAGGAACCCTTCGCCCATACGAACGGGCACGCGAAGCCACTCAGGCTTCCGCGCTCGGAGCGAGACGCCCCCGTCGGGGTCGGTTCCCGCCTCGCGCAGGCGCCGCAGCGCGGGCCGCTCCAGGGAGCCCGAGGGTCCTCTCTGCGTCGAAGACCGCCGCACGCCTCCGACCCGCACGTCCTGCCGATCGACGCCGCCGGCACCCCACGCCGACACGGCGCGGGCCGTGACGGCTTCGACCACGTCGTCCATGGCGACGTCGACGCCCTCGGCCCGAAGCGACGTCACCGAGTAGTCGGCGATGCCACACGGCACGATGTGCCCGAACATCTCGAGGTTGGGCTCCACGTTGAGCGCGACGCCGTGAATCGCTCGTCGCCGGCCGTCCTGGACCCGAAGGGTACGGACACCGATCGCCGCGATCTTGCGAGCACCAGGACCGCCCGCACCGATCCATACGCCGGGATATCCCGCTTGCCGGGAGGCCTTCACCCCCAGATCACCCAACGCGTCGATCACCACCTGCTCGATCCGACCAACGTGCAGAGGTCCCGCGCCAGGGTCGTCCTCGAGCGTCACGATCGGATAGACGACCAGCTGACCAGGACCGTGGTAGGTGACGTCTCCACCGCGGTCCGTCCGATGGAGCGTCGCACCGACCGACGCAGGATCGTCCAGGACGTGCGCGAGATCGGCGTGCGCTCCCATGGTGTAGACGTGAGGGTGCTCGAGAACGAGCAGGTAGTCGTCGTCGGCACGGCGCGCCAGAGCGTGCTGCAGGTCGAAAGCCTCTGCGTACGTGACCTGGCCGAGCCTGCGGACGCGCAGCACGTCTACAGCTCGGAAGCCCAGTCGCGAGTCGTGAGCACCTGGGCAACCTTGCGCAGGAAGGACGACACATAGGCACCGTCCACGGCACGGTGGTCCCAGCTGACGCCGATCACGCCGACCGAGTGGACGGCGATGGACTCGCTGCCGTCGGGCAGCTCCACGACGACGGGTCGACGCCGCACCCCGTCCGTCGCCAAGATCCCGACCTGTGGCTGGTTGATGATCGGCACCGTGAAGTAGGTCCCGAACGGTCCGTCGTTGGTGATCGAGAACGTGCCTCCGGCGATGTCATCTGCCGTCAGCTGCCTGGTACGCGCACGCTCGGCAAGGTCTCTGATGCGCCGGGCGATCCCTCGGAGCGTGATCTCCTCCGCACGATGCACGACCGGAACGATGAGCCCCTCGTGGCTCAAGTCGACCGCGACCCCCAGGTTGATCTGCTGGTGCACCACGAGCGAATCGTCGACGACCGACGCATTCAGGTTCGGGAACTCACGAAGCGCTTCGACGGTCGCCCGCGCCACGAAGGGAAGGTAGGTGAGCGAGAACCCCTCCTCACTCTTGAACCGCTCACGCCATACCCTGCGCACCCGCTCGACGCTCTCGAAGTCGGCTTCGTACGCGATGTACGCGTGCGGCGACGTCGCCTTGGACCGGATCATGTGCTCTGCGGTGCGGCGCCGCATGTTCGAGAAGGGCACGACGCGATCGGTCGACGGGCGAAAGACCGCAGTCGCGGTTCCCGGTACCGGCTGCGCAGGGACTGGTGCGGCCACAGGAGGGGCAGCAGGGACCGGCGGGGCCGGCGCCTGCACAGGAGGGGCAGCAGGGGGCGGGGGCGGGGCCTGTGGTGCAGGAGGGGGCGGTGGTGCCGATGCCTGCACAGGAGGGGGAACCGGAGCGGGGGCGGTGGCAGCCCGAGCAGCTCCGGCGTCCGGCACAGGCGCAGCAGTTGCGCCCGCGCCGGGCCCGCGACGCGTATCGATGAGCGCAAGGACGTCCTCTCGGGTGATGCGACCACCCAGACCCGTGCCGGTGACCTCGGAGGGAGCGATGCCGTTCTCGTCGAGCAGGCGACGGACGACCGGCGACAGCAGTAGCGCCTCGCTCCCCAGTGAGCGCTCGACCCCTGCGGCGGAGGTCTGTCCCGACGGGACCGCCGGCACCTCGGCAGGACGCGGCACATACCCGGCAGGCGGGGGTGGCGGCGCTGCTGGCGGGGGCGGGGCCTGTGGTGCAGGAGGGGCCGGAGGTGCAGGAGGGGCCTGTGGTGCAGGAGGGGCCGGAGGTGCAGGAGGGGCCGGACGTGCAGGAGGGGCCGGACGTGCAGAAGGGGCCGGAGCTGCAGGAGGGGCCGGAGGTGCAGCAGCCTCAGCTGCCGTGCCCGCACCACCCGCGCCATCCGAGATGACTGCAAGGCGCGCGCCCACCGGCACCGTCTCGCCCTCTGCGACGAGGATCTCCGACAGCACGCCGGACGAGGGGGCCGGAACTTCCGAGTCGACCTTGTCCGTCGAGACCTCGAACAGCGGCTCGTCGCGGTTCACCTGCTCTCCGACGGACTTCATCCATCGGGTGATGGTCCCCTCGGTCACCGTCTCGCCGAGCTGCGGCATCATGACATCAGCCAACGTGCAATCCCCTTCCCGTCAATGCGAGCACCGTCTCCCCGAAGGTCTCCGAAAGGGACGGGTGCGGCTGGATGAACTGTGCAACCTCTGCCGGGGTGGCCTCCCAGTTGACCGCGAGGTAACCAGAGCCGAGCTGCTCGGTGACCCACGGGCCGACCATGTGGACCCCCAGGATCTTGCCGGCGCTACCGTCGGGCAGCCGCTCGGCGACGACCTTCACGAGCCCCTCGGTGTCGCCGATGATGCGGGCGCGACTGTTGCCCCCGAACGGATCCTTCTTCACGAGGACCGGGATGTCGCGCGCCACCGCCTGGGCCTCGGTCAGCCCCACGAAGGCGACCTCCGGATGGCAGTAGATGGCCCAGGGCACCCGCTCGTAGTCGACGGGCACCATCGGCTCCCCCAGGATGCCCTTGATGACGAGGACCGCCTCCTCGAAGGCGACGTGAGCCAGCTGAGGGGTTCCGGCACAGACGTCCCCGACGGCCCAGACGCCTTGCTCATGGGTCTGCATGAGGTGGTTCACCACCACGAACCCGCGTTCGTCCAGCTGCACCGCGGTGCCCTCGGAGAGAAGACCTTCAGTGCGCGGACGGCGCCCGACGGAGACCACGATGGTCTCGACCTCGACCTCCGTGCCGTCGCCGAGGTGGACGACGGTGTGCGACCCGTCGGGCGACGGCACGTGGCCCTTCACCTGCGCCCCGGTGACGACGTCGATGCCCCGCTTCTTGAAGGACCGCGCCACGATGGCTGCCACGTCGTCGTCACAGCCTGCGAGGATCGTGCCCAGGGCCTCCAGGATCGTGACCTTCGAACCGAGATCCGCGAGGAGCGACGCGAACTCGCAGCCGATCGCCCCCCCGCCGATCACGGCCACCGACGCCGGCAAGTGCTCGAGCTCCAAGAACTCGTCGGAAGTGAGCACGTACCGCCCATCGACGTCCAGACCTGGCAGGGTCCGCGGTACCGATCCGGAGGCGAGGATGACGTGCCGGCCGGTGATCTCGGTCCCGGCGTCCGGACCGTCGACCACGCGGACTCGCCGACCGGGGAGCAGCGCGCCCGTGCCGGAGAGGACGGTGACCTTGCGGCCGCGCAGGAGGCCGCTCAACCCGCGGGTGAGCTGGTCGACGACCGCCACCTTCCGGCGCTGGTTCACGGCGAAGTCGACCGTCGGCTCCCCGGCCGAGATGCCGAACTCCGAAGCCCCGCGCACCGTGCGGTAGACGGCAGCGGATTCGAGGAACTCCTTGGCGGGCACGCACCCGCGGTGCAGGCAGGTGCCCCCGACCTTTGTGACCTCGACGAGGGCGATCCGCAGACCGGCCGACGCGCCGTAGAGAGCGGCGGCATAGCCCCCGGGACCTCCGCCGATGATCACTACGTCGTAGTCCACTGCACCCTCCTCCGGCGCCACGCGCTTGGACAAGTCACCCAGGAGACTAACGGTGCTCCTAGGCCCGAAGACCGTCGAGCACACGGCGGACCCGGCGCCCGACCAGTCCCGTGCCGGAGTCCAGCGCTGCGCGGACGGGCGAGCGAACCGGGTGATACGCGTCCGAGGCCTCGCAGAGCATGTCGTCCTCCGCCGCGCTGAGCTCGATGTCCGCCGACGCGGCATTCTGCTCGGCCTGCTCGACCGACGACGCTCCCGGGATCACGACGACGTTCGGGCGTCGGACGAGCCAGGCGAGCGCGATCTGTGCGGGGGTCGCCCGATGCGCGCTCGCGACCTCGCGCAGCGCGTCGACGAGCGGCGCGGACCGCTCCAGGTTCTCGGGCCGGAACGCGCTGGTCCGCGCCCGGAGCCCATTCGGGCGCCGACCCGGGCCATACCTCCCCGAGAGCAGTCCCTGCGCGAGCGGGCTGTACGCGATGAGCACGCGTCCGTTGGCCTGCGCCCAGGGCAGGAGCTCGCGCTCGGCCGAACGGTCCAGGAGGCTGTAGCGGACCTGGTTGGAGAGGACCGGGTGACCGAGGAGGTGCTCGAGCTCCTGCCATCGTGACAGCGCGTAGTTGCTCACCCCGACGTGACGCGCGAGTCCCGAGTCGAGAAGCCTCGCGAGCGCGTCGGCGATGCCGCGCGCCGGGACGACGGGGTTCGGCCAGTGGAGCTGGTAGAGGTCCACGTACCCGGTTCCGAGCCGCCGCAGGCTGCCACGTGCGCGCCAGCTGACGATCGGGTCCAGCGGAAGCACGGGGAGGAGCTTGGTCGCCAGGAACGCCTCGTCGCGGCGCCCTGAGAGCGCCGCCCCGACGATCCGCTCGGAACGTCCGAACGCGTAGATCTCCGCGGTGTCCACCAGGTTGACACCGAGGTCCAACGACCGCTCGACGATGCGCGGCGCGACATTCGTGGCATAGGCATAGCCATATCCCCACTCGCCGGACCCGAACTGCCAGGTCCCCAGCCCCACTGGGAACAGGCGAACCCCATCGGCCTCGACCTGGCGCACGCGGCGTGTCGCTCCTCTACGTTCTTACGTTCTTTTTGGTCTTTTTGGTTCTTTCGTTTTTCGCTTTACCGTGGCCTATTTCGGCG
>JAKAQM010000032.1 GCA_021822565.1 Actinomycetes bacterium
CGCCAGCGAGAAGCGCGAGCACGACGTCGCCAGGAAGGCTTCCGAAGAACAAGAAGACGTAGCCGACCAGGGGGATCGATCCGATGACCTCTCCGAGGATCTGCGAGGGAAGGACCTCGAAGGGCTTGCGCCCCGAGACCCCACCCGCTTGGGTGGCGACGCGGAGACCGTGCGCCGTGTGCAGGACCTGGACGACCCTGCGCTCGACGTCGGGTGGGAGGTGGTCGCGCGTCTGGAGATCGGGGGGGACTGCCACGGCGATGACGCTGCCCGCACGAAGCGAGCTCGGCACCACACCCTGGAGCAGCGCGAGATCTCCGTTCGAGAGCGGCGAGCCCGTCGAGCCCGCCTGCACGGCGATGACCGGCGGGTTGGCGTGCTGGATGGCGATCGCTGCGTAGAAGCTCGCGATGGCGCAGATCAGCAGCGCGAAGATGACCCGAGCCACGAGCCGTCGCACGGATCTGGGAACCGCCCAGTGCCCCCATGGGCGCTCGCGTGGGCTCGTTCTCTCCGTTGGCTTGACGTCGAAGCGTCGCATCGTCCGCCTGGGCTGCTGTCGCTCGGACGACACGCTACTTCGTCAAAGGCGGCCGGCAGCGTTTTTCGTCCTTCGTCTTTCGCGCCCCCTGCGCGTCCTGTGCGCCCCGCGCCCCCCGCGCGCTCTGCGCCATGGCGGGCGGAGCACAGTGCGCTGTCGGCAATGCGGACGCGCGCGGCCGCTCTCGGGGTCTTCGCGCTCGTGGCCTCGACCGCTCTCGGTGCCTCACTTGCGGCGGTCGAGTCCGCAGTGCCGCACCTCCGTCTCCTGCCTGCCACGACAAGCCTGCATCGCCACGAGCTCCTGCCCACAGTTCTCGGCGAGACCCTCGCCGACGCGCAGCGACGCCTCGGAGCCGGGAGAAGCGCCGTGCACGTCGCCGTCACCGAGGAGGTCGTCGACCCCTCGGCGCGACCGGAGACCGTGCTCACCGAGACAACTCGCCACTGGCCCGCCGTACCCGTCACGATCGCGGTTCCCACCGCCGAGCCCTGCCGTGCCAGCCAGCTCTCGCTCACGCCCCCCACGCGCGGCAGCGCCATGATGGAGCACGTCGCCGCATCGCTCAGCGTCCGCAACGTCTCGGCGCGCTGGTGCGCCCTTTTCGGCAAGATCGAGCTCGTGGGCCTGGGCGCCACGGGTGTGCCGGTCACCGCCACCGCGTCGTCTTCCCTCTCGGGTTCGACGCTCGACGCCCTCTCGCCCCGCGCGTCGCGTCCGCCACCGACCACAGCGCCGACAAGCAGGCTCACGGTCTTCACGGCGCGGGTCGACGTCACCAGCTGGGACGCGTGCGTCGTTCCCGGCGTGGTCCCGGGCACAACGCCTGCAGTCCCCGTCACGTGGCGCATGACCATCCCGGGAACAGGAACGCTCAGCGCGCCGAACAGGAGCCCGCGCGGCTACCGCTTCCAGGACTGCAGAGGCATCGCCGTCACCGTCGTCGTCAGCGACGGGCACGTCTGGTCCGGTCCGCGCTGAGCGGCTGCGTCGATCCCGTCGGGCCGAACCCGCGCACGCCCTTCGAGCTGTGGTACCGCAGAAGCGGCACCACCTACCAAACGGGATGGTCTGGCTCCGGCGGCTCGCTGTCCGGCGGCTCGCTGTCCGGCGGCTCGCTGACGGAGGCTCCCCGGATCTCGGCGACATCCTGAGGCGACGCCTCCCGGAGAGTGGGCCAGCCGAGCCCGCTGGTGCCGCAGAGGAACACCCGCTCCTCGCCCTCCTTCAGGGACACTCGCATCTCCTTGGACCTCCGCAGTAGCACGAACCGCATGTGCAGGACATGCTCTCCTGGATCCACGTCGAAGACCTTTTCCTGGTCGACCCCGATCGTTCCCGCGGCACGGTGGTCGAGAACCACCGTGTAGCTCCAATGACGCTTGAAGAGGCGGAGGAGCAAGGCGGTAGGGAGCACGGTCGCTGGCGACACCGACCACGGTCGTCTCGGCCTGATGATCCTGATCGCTGCCATGGCACGCGGCCCCCTTCGATGCCGAGCTACCCTACGGGGCAAGGCCGTCGACGATCAGGAATCCTTGCGATCTGCGACCAAGAGCGTAAGAGGCCGGACTTCTGGAGGGCACCCACACGAACGTGTTGCTCGTGGCCATGGCGGCTCGCGCCGCTGCAGCCGGGCGCCAGGGCCAGGGGCGCTCAGCCGTCCCGGGGGGCGCTCAACGCCAACAGGCTGAGGTCGCGGGTCGGCGACGAGCCCGCGGACCGGTACGGACGCCAGTCTCTTCGGCCTCGCCGAGCGCGTCCAACTGCGCCTTCGTGCAGCGGAGCTCGACCCCCTTCGCGCTCGCGGCATCGACCAGATCGATCGGAACGATGCGCGCGCGGCTCGTGCGGAGCTTCTCTCCCACCACGAGGTGGGTGATCGCGTACGCCTGCGGCTCGATCACGCAGGACTGCTGCTGATCGTCGCGCTGCTGACGTCACCGAGATGCTCGACCTCGAGTCCTGGCCCAAGGGTTCCCGGGCGGCCGTAGCCTGATGCCCGGCGTCACCTGCGATGCCGGAGTTGACGCCGGGCCCAGGAGAAGCTGCGGACCGTCGCAACTCGCACGCCCCAGATCATGGATCAGTGTCCCGGGAGGTCGCGCCGGCGAACGCCGGGTGCGGACAGGGCCGAGGAGGTGCCGATCGATGGGCTGTGAGTGCACCACTCAGCGACCCGGTGTGACCCAGCCCCAGCGCTCACCGGGGTTGGTCAGCGTCCGTGGCGGGCCCGTGGCCGTCGTGAACGACAGGCTCCTGAAGACGACGTGCCCTTCGAAGTCGCCGGGTTCTGAAAGTCCCACCTTCGCCTGTGCCGACGTGGTCGTTCCATCGGCGTTCCTCGTGTACAGCTCCGCCATCCCATACAAGGTGCCTCCGGTCCATCTCTGCCAGGTGATGTGCTTCAGGTACGCGGCGTCCGCTGTGCAGCCGATCGAGATCTCCTCCGGTCGAACGCGGGACCCGACTTGGCTATCAGCGCACGGAGGAGCTCCCGGCACCGGGACCGCTGTTGCCGGTCGCGTGGGCAGTACCAACGCTGAGTGGGGCACGTGTAGCGAGCGGGAGCGCAGCAGAGCCCTCGTGTAGGCGATGCTCGAAACCTCACCTGGGATGTCGTAGCTCGTGATCAAGTTTGCCGAATCAAGGCACACGAGGGCGACGGGCCGCGTCGACATCCCGAACGCAAGGCACGACACCCTGGTCGTGCCCGCGCCTCGAGCAACCAGATGAGCAGGCTGCGGCGCGATGGGGTGGCCCGTGATCTTTCCGGAGTACTCGACGATGGCGTTGCGCAGCCCGAGAATGAGCGCTGTCGGCGGGTAGGGACCGAGCAGCGCCGCGTCGGTACCCATTCCCGCTGTCGTGAACGCTGCGCAGCGCCAGGACGCGGATGCGCGTGCACGGTCGCAGGAGTAGCGCCCGGCCGGCTCACCTCTCGGATCCACGAAGACCGCAGAGGCGCTTCCTCTGGCATGGATGTCCTGAGCCGAAGGAGTAGAGGTGTAGGCCCAGCGCGTCCTGGACTGCTGAACCGAGGCGACCGTTCCTTGCACGGCCTGCGGGCTTCCTGCGTAGGAGACCGCATACCTCAACGCGAATCGACCACTGAACCCCTTCTCAGCCCGGGAGACGAACGCAGCCACCTCGCCAGGCGACGCCGCCGCCGGGCCATGGTGAGCTCGGCTGGGCGGCGAGCCACCCACCGCATCCAGGAGTCCAGCCACGAGGCCAACGGCCACCAGCACCGCAAGCACGGAGAACATCCGCCGCCGACATTGCCGGCGAGCGAGCCTCATGGACGAGGACCTCGAGCGGAGCCCGTCTGCGCATCGTCGCATCCCTTCATTCGTCGTTCTTTCATCCTACGGTATTTGGCATCATAAGAGGGGTCGAGAAGGCCAACGCGTCCGAGCGCTTCGCTCTCCACGAACAGGTGGCGCGTGAGATCGGTCGCGCCACTGCTGGTGGCGAGGCGAAGCCTGGCCATCGGCTCCCCCGGAGAAGGATCTCGCTGCAGTGCTGGGTGGAGGAGCTTGCCAAGCTCATCAGGAGCCTGTCGCAGTCGGCGGACGAACAGCCTTGCCGCCCTGTGGCCCATCGCTCGATGTCGCGCTGGGTGCCCATGGTCCTGACCGCCGCGTCGGAGGCGCGTGACGCGAGGTGGGAGCGGCCAGGCGCTTCCGCCCGTGCAAGCGCCCAGGAATCTTGCAGCCAGGACGCGAGAGCCGTCGTGTGCGATCACCCCTGACCCGGCGACGGGCACCGCTCGGTGGTCAGATGCGCGACGCCGGGTGAGAAGAGGTGAGAGCTACTTCACCGGACTGGGCGTCCGTCGAATGGTCCATCGCTTGCCATCCCAGGTCTCGGACATGGGGGATCCATCAGCCGTGCCCACGAGAACGCAGGCGATCGCCGACGGGCACGAGAGTGCAAGTGAACTCATGCCAGAACGAGGCGTTCCCACACGCTGGGGTGACCACCGATCGGTCCGCCACGCCTCGGCAAGGAGAGACTTCCCGTTCTCATCGCCGACCGCCTCGCAGCTGTGCTCGTTCGGGCAGGCGACTGCGTCGAGGGTGCTGTAGCCGACGTAGCTGGGGTTGGGAGTCGCCTGGACCTGCCAGGCGGTCCCCGTCCAGCGCTCCGCCAGAGGGCGCCGGGCTCGCTGTGTGCCGACCGCGACGCAGAACCCGGGGGACCGACACGACACCGCCTTGAGCGCCGCCAAGGATGCGGGGTCGGCTGGAGGTGCGAGTCGCCAGGTGTGCCCGTTCCAGCGCTCGGCCAGGGTCAGGTCGCGGTGCGCAGCAGACGGCTGGGCCTCGGCCGGGAAGCTGTAGTCCCCGACGGCCATGCAGAATCGTGGAGAGGTGCAAGAGACGCCAGCGAGGGTGACGCTTCCGATCGGCGTGGGGGCGGTCGGGCGACGCATGATCTCCCTCACCCACCTGCCGTCCTCCCAGCTCTCGGAGAACAATCTGTGACCGCTCGCCTCCACCACCTCGCAGAACGAGGCGGACGGACACGACACGGCGTTCCCCGTCACGCCAGCCTGCTTCCTCCAGCTCCTGCCGTTCCACAGCAGCGCCCCCGCCACACCAACCGCAATGCAGCGCCGAGGGGTCGGACAGCTCACATCGACCGCTGTGATCCCCGGTGGGCCGATCCGCGGAGCGTGCTCGCGCCGCCAGGCCCTCCCGTTCCAACGAACAATGAGCGAGCCAGAGCGCAAGGGCGGCTCGGAGTAGTAGGCACCCACCGCGGTGCATGCGGTCGGCGAGCTGCAGCTGACACCCGTCAATGCAGCTGCGTGCTTCGAAGGTGTAGGAGACGACGCAGATGCCATACTTTCAGCGCCAAAGATCGCGGTGACCACGATCACGAGGGCAACAGCGAGGAATACGCAGCGTGTTATGCGTCTGGCCTTCATCGCTGCGAGTCTCCCATGGAGCCCATGGACAGCCGAAGCGACGCGTATCGGCAACGCTGTCGTACTTGGGCCTCACGCGACGACTGAGCGAGCGCTGATGGCGTAATTCCAGTCGCCGTGCCACTCGTGCGGGAAGAGCGGCACCGCGGCCAGTTCGGCGTCGGACCCTGACCGCAGCTGCGTCAGCAGAAGTGCGCGACCGGCTCCTTCCATCGCGCGCCGGTCCGCCACACCCGGCCGGCGCCTGATCCTCGGCGAACGCTGCTCCTGCGCGCTCGCGCACACCGCTAGAGCGCCGACCATTCGGGCGGGGAGGGGCAAAAGCGGTCGGCGGGACTGCCGAAGACGCCCGGCGAGCGACGTCAGCCCCCTGGGGGTGGCCCATCGGGCCCTCACGGTCCTCGCGAGCAGGGGTTCACTCCAGGGCCCGGGTTTCGTCAGGACCCCCGAGCGGGGTGGTGACGAAACCCGAAAGACCCAGGTGAAGGCCAGCGTCTCTGGCTCGCCGACTCGAGCCCGCACACACTTTGGCCCGAAGTGTGCACACGGTCACTGATGAGCTGGGAGAACGCGGGCAAGACGAGCGACGGTGCCCGGACGGGCCGACCGGTCGGCCCCTCGTCGGTCCAGCTGCACGAGGTGAGGGCCGGGGGGCTCGAGGTGGTCGAAATGCCTGCGGCCCCGAGCGCTCCGCCGACCAAGAACCCAGGGCGCTTCAGTCATGCCCCGGCTTGGATGAGCGCCACCGAGGTCGTCGAGAGCGAGACGTGCGCTCCAGGCCGACCCGTCGAACCTGGCACCGGTCACGATGGCCTACGACGCGCCTCGGCGAGACGCCGCACCGTTGCGCCGTGATCCCGCGAGCACACCCAGCGTGGAAACGCACGTAGGGATGAGGTAGTCGAGGGCGACGCGGATCCACACGACCCAGTCCTCGTGCCCCGATGCAAGCGTCCCGCCTTGGTTGATCGCCACCAGCAGGCTGCCCACCACGAAGGCGATGGCGGCGATCCGCCTGCGATTGGGCGGGAAGAGGCAGACGTCGAACGCCTCTGAGGCACACGTCCACGTCGGGGGAGCCTCGGCCCGGGCTGGGCCTCCGGCTGTCGACGCCTCGGAGGTCGAAGGGGGCCGCGCGCGGTTGGTCTGGGTCGCAGCGAGCCTGCGTTCGCGGGGCCGCCGCATGCTCACGGAACGGATGCGACGCTCGTGCACGTCGCGACCCCCTGCGCGTGGTTGGCAACCATCGACGCCCCCAGGTCGACAGCCGAAGCACTCATGGCGCGCGGCGCGCGGCGTGCGAGGCCCATGGCTGCCCGGACGTGGTGTGCCGCCTCATGTCGTAGCGCAAGGCACCTCCGATAAGACATTTGGATATCCGAATGAAAGCCTACCGCGATGCACCGGATCCCAGGGTCCCCCGCGCCGACGCGAAGCCGCGCCGCTGCCTCGGCCGACCCTACCCCGAGGCGGCCTCCTCGGCGTGTGCCGGAAGCTTGCCGAGGCGGGGGCCGTGTTCCTCACGACGTCGACCGTGGCTGCTCGAGCAGGCAAAGGGCGAAGCGGCCGAGGCGGGCGATGGTCAGCTCCGGCGCACGTCGGGCACCGACGTGCACGAGGGCCGCCTTGACGACGGCCAGCCACTCGGCATCTTCACTGCATGACCAGCACTCGGTGAGGTGCCGGCGGACCGCGACCGCCAACGCGGCGTCGGCTTCCCCGTCGACGTAGGCCGCCACGCCCTTGCGCAGCTTCCGATGCTCGAAGTGGTTCACCGGGTTCGAAAACCGGCTGCCCAAGGGTACATTCCGTGGAATACCGAGCTCGTGGAGGAGGTTCCCCGAACGTGCACGAGGCCGGTGAGCGCCTGCAAGGCGAGGACGCGTTCGCTCGGTACGTGCTTCCCGAGCTCGAGGTTCTCGCCAGGGTGGCGTTCTCGATCACCCGCAACACCGCCGATGCAGAGGACCTCGTCCAAGAGACCCTGCTGTGCGCGTACCGGGCGATCGAACGCTTCGACGGCGCCCATCCCCGGGCCTGGCTGTTCACCATCATGCGCAACGCCGAGGCCAAGCGGCACCGTCGGCGTCGGCCGCAGCTGCTGCGTGACCCGGACGAAGCCGGGCGCAGGGAGGCTGTCAATCCGCGTGGCGGCGTGGCGTCTCCCGAGGACGTGGTCGTCGGCGCGGAGTTCGACGGGGTGGTGGCCCAGTGCCTGGCCTCGCTTCCTGATCGCCACCGCCAGGTGGTGGAGCTGGTCGACATCGACGGGCTCTCCTACGCCGAGGCGGCAGAGGCGATCGGCGTGCCGGTTGGCACGGTCATGAGCCGGCTGCACCGCGCCCGGACCCGGATCCGCCAGCGCCTCAGCGCTGCTGGCCTCGCGCCGAAGAGGAGCATGCGATGAAGGTGTGGAACGCGGCAGCGAGCCGGATGCGCTGCATGGCGACGATGCGGGTGCTGCAGACCTACCTCGACGGTGCGCTCGACGAGGTGGCGGCACGGCGGGTCGCCGAGCATCTCGAGCACTGCCGCCGGTGCGGCCTCGAAGCCGAGGTGTACCAGGAGATCAAGACGGCGCTGGGCGAACGGGAGCGGACGGTCGACCCCCGGGCGATCGAGCGGCTGCGGCACTTCGGTGAGCAGCTCGCCCGAGGCGACGCGTCCGACCGCGGCGACCACGGTGCCTGACAGCGGGCCGCCGGCGAGCGCGATCGCCAGCAGACCCGCAGGAGGCAGCGGCACCCAGGAGATGGCAGGTCGCTCGTGCACCGCGCCCGCGCGTCTAGCGAGCTCCTACGGCCTCGCCGTCATCGGCGGCGGTGCCGGCGGCATGGCGGCCGCACGGGCCGGGGCGCGTCGCGGCCTTCGTACCGTGCTCATCTCGGACGGCGCCCTCGGCGGCGACTGCACCTTCACGGGATGTGTGCCCTCCAAGACGCTCATCGAGGCCGCCGCTCATGGTCGTCCGTTCGCCGAGGCGTCCGCCACGATGCGCGCCGTCGTCGGTCGGATCGCGGCCACCGAGGACGCAGGGGTGCTGAAGGGCGAGGGCATCGACGTGGTGGAGGGTCGGGCCCGCTTCTGCGGGCCCCGCGCGCTGTCGGTGGACTGTCGGTCGATCCGGGCCAAGGTGGTGGTCATCGCCACGGGGACCCGCCCTGCCGTCCCGCCTGTCCCAGGGCTCGACGCGGTCCCGTTCCTCACCAACGAGACGGTCTTCCATCTCGACGAGCTACCCGGATCGATCACCATCCTCGGCGGCGGCGCCATCGGCTGCGAGCTGGCGCAGGCCTTCCAGCGCTTCGGATCGCACGTGCAGGTCGTCGAGGGTGAGGACCGTCTCCTGCCCCGCGAGGAACCCGAGGCGAGCGCCGTGCTCGCGGGCGTCTTCGCCGCCGAGGGGATCGGCGTGCACCTCGGCACCAGCGTGGAACGCGTCGAACAGGCGACCTCCGGCGGGGGGATCCGCCTCGTGCGCTCGGACGGGTCGAGCATCGGCGCCGAGACGCTCCTGGTGGCGGTCGGCCGGCGGCCGGCCACCGCGGGTCTCGACGCTGAGGCTGGTGCTATCGAGCTCGACGAGCGGGGTTTCGTGCGTACCGACCGGTTCCTCGCCACCGGTGCCAGCGGCGTGTACGCCGTCGGGGATGTGACCGGCAGGCTGCTGTTCACCCATGCCGCGGACGAGATGGGGCGCCTGGCGGTCCGCAACGCCACCACCCGGCTCGGTCGGCTCGGACGCCGGGCGTTCGACACCTCGTCGATCCCGTGGGTGACGTTCTGTGACCCCGAGATCGCCCGGGTCGGGCTCACCGAAGCCGAGGCCGCCAAGGCCGGAGGCAAGGTCGCCTTCGTTCCCATGTCGGGGGTCGACCGGGCGATCGCGGCCGGGAGGACCGAAGGCTTCGTGAAGCTGATCGCCGGACCCCGGCCCCTCCTGCGTGGAAGCGGAGGCGGTCGCCTCCTCGGCGCGACGATCGTCGCACCCCGAGCCGGCGAGATGATCCACGAAGTGGCCCTCGCGATTCGCACCGCCATGTTCACCGGGCGCCTCGCCCAGACGGTGCACGCCTACCCCACCTGGTCGACGAGCCTGCGCCAGGCGGCTGCCCAGTTCTTCATGGAGACCAATGGCCGCCGGGCTCGCCCGGCGAGCTCACCACCGGGCCGGTGACAGCGCCCGGGTCGCGGTCGCTGGCATGTCCGTGCCGATGGCTGGTGTCAGGCGACTCGTTGGACGAGAGTGGTCACCCATGCCAGACGGTCGAGCACTAGCAGGACGCCCATGGCGACAAGGACGGCGGCGGAGGTGGCGGTGACTGCCGTACCGTGTCGGCGGAGCCAAGCCAGGGGTGCGGCGAGCCGGTCGAAGAGGACCGCGACGGCGACGAAGGGCGCGCCGAGGCCGAGCGAGTAGACGGCTAGGAGCAACGCGCCGGATCCGACGTGGCCCTGCTGGGCGGAGAGGGCCAGCACCGAGGCGAGGATCGGCCCGACGCATGGCGTCCAACCGAACGCGAAGGCCGCGCCGGCCACCGGCGCGGAGAACGGCCCGAAACGGGCGAGGCGCGGGTGGATCCGCCATTCCCGGTAGAGGCCGGGTCGTTGGAGCACGAGGGTCCCGAGCAAGAACAGCGCCATGGCCACGACCACCACGCCCGAGACACGAGTCAGCGTGCCCTGCTGGTGCACGACGGCACGGCCGAGCGCGCTCGCCGACAGTCCAAGGAGCACGAACACGGTGCCGAAGCCTGCGACGAACAGGGCCGTATCACGGGTGACGGCGCCGAGCGTCCGGGCTCGCCCAACTTGTCGCCGCATGACACCGGTTGGCGCGTCCCCAGGCTGCGCGCGTTCCGGCAGCGATACCCTCCCAGCGTCGTGGTGCCCCTCGGCGCGCCGGGCCACGTCGAGGCCGCCGACGATCGACAGGTAGGCGGGAACGAGGGGAAGCACACACGGCGAGGAGAACGACGCCACGCCGCCGGCGAACGCGGCCAGCAGGCTGACGCCGGTGACGCCCATCGATCAGGCCGGCACCGAGAGCCCGTAAAGCTGGTGGAGCTCGCTGGACAGCGTGGATGCCGTGAACCCGCCGACGTGGGTGGTGAGCAGCTTGCCCGAGGAGCTGTAGAAGGCGGTCATCGGCATCGACCCAGTGCCGCCGAGGGCCTGGTAGAGGCCGTCGCCCTGCGAGCCGCCGACATCTCGCAGCACCGCGGTCACCGACGACCCGAGGCCGTACTGCTCGGCGAATGCCTGCCCGTTGCCGGTTTCGAGCGCGTTGACCTCCACCACGTCCACCTCGCCACGCAGCGCTCTCGCGTCCTGGGCGAACACCGGGAGCTCCGAGGCGCACACCGTGCACCAGGAGGCGAAGAAGTTGACCACGACCGGTCGGCCATGCAGGCTCGCGAGGGACACCTTGCCCGGCTCCCCGAGGCGCGGCAGCACCCATCTCTGCGCCGCCGTGTTGTAGCCGGCGCTTGAGCCGTGGTCGACGACTGCGAGCGTGATCACCCCGGCGAGGACCACGGCACCGGCGACGCTCACCGTCATGGTGCGCAGCCGGCGACGTCGGATCGTCGGTCCTCGTCCCGCCCCCCGCTTGGAACGGGCCACCCGCTGCGCCCGTGGCGTCGGTTGGCGCTGTGCGGTCGGTGGCGGGGTCCGGCGCCCGGATCCGGGACCCAACCGCGGCGGCGGGCGCCGCTTGCGCTTGGTGCTCATGTCGAGGCTCGGCGTGGATCCGGTTCCGGGGCGCTCAGCGCGCCGCGGGAAGCAGGTCTCGGACTGGGCCTTGGCGGAGCACCATGGCGAGGATGGTGCCGACGACCAAGCCGAACAGCAGGTGCACCAAGAAGAAGGCGATCTGCGGCACCAGGCTCATCATCGGGTCGACAGGCGGGAGGATCGCCCAGCGGTTGATCACGTAGACCACACCGCCTCCGATCATTCCGGCGGTCATGAGCGCCATCGGGTTGCGCAGCGCAGGGAGGAACCATGCGGCGCCGGTGATGATGGCGAAGAACGCGATGCCCAAGAAGGCGGCGAAGGCGAAGTGCAGGATCGTGCCCACGACCACGTGACCGGCACTCACCGGCATCGCCGCCATCACCGCGCTGCGCGCCGAAGGGGGGAGCTGGCTCATCAAGGTAGCGACGGTTCCGTTGGTGGCGTGGCCCGTCATGAGCTGGCCGATCATCTGCACTCTTGCGGCCGGGACATGCATGGCGACGAGCATCGGCCCGAGCTTGGCGACCATGGCGGCGGGGATGTGGCCGGAGTGGATGGCACCGGAGAGCTGGCTCATGACCGGCGCAGGGAGCTTGATGCCCATCATGGCCATGAGGGTCGGGAACATGGCGAGTGGCGGGGTGATGGTGAAGGCGAGCGACGCCATTCCGAGGCTCAGCGGGCTCGCATAGCCCATGCCCGAAGTGCCCATGACGAGGATCATCACGGCGATCATGAACAAGCCGCCGAGCAGGCCGGCGCCCGCTGCGGGCAGGGCCAGGCGTCTGCCGAGCGCCACGGGGTCAGTGCCCAGAGTCGGGCGTGCTCCGGGCCGTACGGTGGTGCTCGTCGAACCCTCGCTTCCCCCGGCCAGGCCGGACCGGGACCGGTTCCCCTGTGACGGGGCGATCGGGACGGGAACCCTTCTCGGGCGCACTGCATTCCACCTTTCGTCGACGGTCGGTCACTCGTGGCCGGTACGCGTCGGTGCCTTCCGCGTTCCGCCGGGTGCCTCCGGCCCGCTCGTGCAGCCGAGCGGCCGGATGACGACGCCGAAGAACCAAGAGGTCGCAGCCGGGAGGGCCCGGGCGCCACAGCTGGAAGGATCCGGCCGCCGAGCGGGTTGCATCAGTCCTGAGCAGCACTCGCCGTCGTGGCTGTTGGCCACGGGTGGCAAGGGGGTGCCCCGGCGGATCGACGGGTGCGCACGGAGAAACGAGAGGGAGCGGCGAGAAACGTGAGCAGACGACCCACTCGATGGCAGCGAGCGGTGGACTGGCTGGGCAGCGTGGAACGGGCGACCCGTCCGGTGGCCGAGGAGACTCGCGCGGCCCTGGCCCGACGATGGAACGAATTGCCCGACCACGTCCGGACCGCCTCGCAGACGCTGGGTCGGATGGCGGTGGGCTGTGAAGGCACCCACGGCGTCTTCCCGCGCTGCAACTTCACCTGCACCCCCTGCTACCACTCGGCCGACGCCAACCGGGTGCGGGTCGACGGCGCCCACACCGTCGCCGAGGTGGATCGCCAGATGGCCCATCTCGCGGCGGTCCGCGGTCCGCACGCGCACGCGCAGTTGATCGGCGGCGAGGTGAGCCTGCTCGACCCCGACGACCACGCCGAAGCCCTCGCCGTGATGCGCAGGTATGGCCGCGAGCCGATGAGCTTCACGCACGGCGACTTCGACTACTCCTACTTGGTGCGCCTGGCGCTCGGCCCCGGTGGGAAGCCACGGTTCGGGCGCCTGTCGTTCGCCGGGCACTTCGACACGACCATGCGCGGTCGAAGGGGTCTGCGCCGGCCGACCTCGGAGGTCGAGCTCAACCCCGACCGCCAGGAATTCTGTGACATGTTCCACCGACTTCGCGCCGAGCACGGCGTGAAGTTCTTCCTCGCTCACAACATGACGGTCACCCCCAGCAACGTGGACGAGATCCCCCAGGTGATCCGCGACTGCCGCTCCATGGGCTTCAACATGCTCTCCTTCCAGCCCGCCGCTTTCGTCGGTGACGCGCGTCGCTGGCGGGAGGACTACCGAAGCCTCGACGCCGACGCCGTGTGGGCGAAGATCGAAGAGGGCGCCGGGGCACACCTGCCCTACCGGGTCTTCCAGATCGGCGACGAGCGTTGCAACCGCTCGGCGTTCGGCTACTACCTCGGCGAGCGGTGGTTCTCGGTGGCCGACGACGACGACCCCGAGGACCTCGCCGCCCGTGACGCCTTCTTGACCTACCTCGGAGGCATCCATTGGGGTGCGCCACGAGCACTGCTGATGGCCCGCCTGGCACGTGTGCTCGCCGCCCACCCCCGCATGGCTGCCATCGCGGGCCGGTGGCTCGCCCGGCGGGTACGCCAGGCCGGCGGTGTCGTGGCCGTCGTCCGTGCCCTGCGGCGGGGCGAGCTGGTGCCGATGACCTTCGTCATGCACCGCTTCATGCACGCCGAGGACGTGAAACCGGCCTGGGAGCTGTTGCAGCGGGGGGAGACGAGCGACGACCCTCGGATCCAAGAGACCCAAGAGCGTCTGGCGGCCTGCTTCTACGCCATGGCCCACCCCGAGACCGGCGAGATCGTCCCCGCCTGCGTCCAGCACAGCGTGCTCGACCCCGCAGAGAACGCGGCACTCGTCGAGCTGCTGCCGCTCCCCCGTAGGCGGACGGTGCCGCAGCCCACATTGGCGCCAGTGACCGCGGCTGCGGGGAAGGGCGAGCTGTGCTGATCGGGCTGATCTCGGGTTCGGGCACCGAGCGGTGGCCCGGACTGGACCACGAGCAGCCGTCGACCGTCGACACCGCCTACGGCCCGGTCGAGCTGGTGTCCGGTCGGGTCAGCGAGGTCGACGTCGTCCACCTCTCTCGGCACGGCCCGTCGCACCGGCGCCTGTCGAACCACGTCGAGCACAAGGCCAACCTGTCGGCCCTCATCGCGGCCAAGGCGGACGCGGTGATCGGCTGCACCGTGTGCGGCTCAGTCGACCCTTCGCTCACCCCCGGCTCCCTCGTCGTCTTCGACGACCTCTACTTCCCCTCCAACCGCCTTCCCGACGGGACCCTGTGCACCTGGCACGACGAGGCTGGGGGGTTCGGTCGGGGGCATTGGATCTTCGACCGGCCATTCAGCGGGCCGCTGCGCCGGGCGCTCGTGCGCGTCGGGGAGGGTCTCGACGCTCCGCTGGTGAACGGTGGCGTCTACGGCCATGTCGACGGCCCGCGTTTCAACACCCGAGCTGAGATCACGGCCTTGGCCCGGGTCGGGGTGGGCGCGGTGAGCCAGACGGCCGGTCCCGAGGCGGTGCTGGCCGGCGAAGCCGGGCTTCCCTACGTGCTGGTCGGGTTCGTCACCGACTACGCGAACGGCGTGGCGGACGAGCCCGAGGCGCTGGAGGCGCTCCTCGCCAGGGTCGCCCAGAGCGGGGAGCGCTTCGCGTCGCTGGTCGCTGCCGCCCTGCCGCAGCTGTCAGCCGACGACGTGGCCCCTGCTGGCACGGTCCACCGGGTGGACCCGTGACTGATGAGCGAGCCGTCCTCGTGATGGCCAAGGCGCCCCGTCCCGGTCTTGCCAAGACGCGCCTCGCCCCGATTCTCGGCGACGACCGATGTGCATCCCTGCAGGCAGCGCTCATCACCCGCGCCGCCACGACGGCGACCGCGGTTGCACCTGGCGCGACGTTCCTCGCCTTCGATCCCCCTGATTCCCGCGATGAGCTCGCCGGTCTCGTTCCTCCTGGCGTCGAACTGCTTCCCCAGCGAGGCGGGCACCTCGGCGAGCGCATGGCAGCCGCCGTCACCGATGTGTACGCCGTCCATCAAGGACTGCTCGCCGTCGTCGGCACCGACATCCCGCTTCTCGAGGCGCGGCATCTGCACGACGCCTCCGCGGCGCTCGCCGGCGGAGACGACGTGGTGCTCGGCCCGGCCTACGACGGCGGCTACTACCTCGCCGGGATGACCCGGCCCGTGCCGTCGCTGTTCGACATCGACCCCGAGCTATGGGGCGGGCCGGGCGTCCTGGCCGCCACCGTGACCCGGGTCGAGGCAAACGGGCTGCGCTGTCACCTGCTCGAGGTCCTGCGCGACCTCGACACCCCCGAGGACGCCGTGGCCCTGGCCGCCGAGCCGACCCTGCCATCAGCGTTTCGCTCCCTGCTCGCCGGCCCGGTCGCCGTGTCGCCAGGAGAAAGCTCCCGTGGCTGACCGGGAGCCGACCATCACCGCCGGCGCGTCCTCTTCTCGCTGCCGCCCAGGCGACCCTCTCCCGGTCGCCATCGTCGTGCCGACGCTGAACGAAGCCGCGGGGATCGTCGCCGTACTCCGCCAGCTGCGCCGCGACTTCCCCGATTGCGAGCTGGTCGTCGTCGACGGCGGGTCCTGCGATGCCACGGCAACACTCGCCGCCGGCCACGCCCGGGTGCTCCACAGCCCCGCCGGGCGGGCCGTCCAGATGAACGTCGGCGCAGCGGCCACCTCGGCCCCGGTGCTGTGGTTCGTCCACGCCGACTGCCGCATCGACCCGAACGCCCTCGGCCAGGTTCGCGCCGCGCTCGCAGACCCCCGCGTCGTCGGCGGCGGCCTGACGCTGCGATTCGACCGACGCAGCATCGACCTCGGCTACCTGGCCTGGAGCTCCACCAAGCGCGCCCGGCACCTCCACCAGGTCCTCGGCGACCAGGCGATGTTCGTGCGACGCGACGCCTTCGAGATGCTCGGCGGGTTCCCCGAGATCGCCATCATGGAGGATCTCGAGCTCTCCCGGCGCCTCGCCCGCCGCGGCCGCCTCGTCGTACTTCGTGCCTCTTCGACGGCGTCGTCGCGCCGCTTCGTCGAGCACGGCACCTGGTCGATGATCGTCTTCATGCAAGTGCTGAAGGCCTGCTACTTCCTCGGTCTCGCGCCCGAGAAGCTCGCCCGCCTCTACCGAGCGGGGCCACCCTGGAACCAACGGCCGACGGCCCGAGCAGAGGCTCGGGCCTGCACTTCCGGCGAGGTCCGATGACGCCGCCTGTTGCTCCGACGACGTCCCGGTGCGCGCCGGGGAGGAGACCCCGTTGACGAGACCGCTCACCCAAGCCGAGGTCGGTGCCCGTCTCGACCGGCTGGCATGGAGCCCCCTGCACACGACCATCCTCGTCGCGCTCGGCGCGGGGTGGCTGTTCGACTCGTTCGAGGTGCAGATGTTCTCCAACGCCGTCGGACCACTCGGCGACCACTTCGGCGCCAGCGTGTTCGAGCGCGACGCCATTTTGGCGGTGTGGCTGGGAGGGATCTTGATCGGCGCGCTGGCCGGCGGGCGCCTCGCCGACCGCTTCGGCCGTCGGCGCCTGTTCGTCGCGACGCTGCTGTGGTATGCCGGGTTCACCGTGGCGACCGGTGTCAGCCCGGACCTCGGCGCCGTCTACGTGCTGCGCTTCCTGGCTGCGCTCGGGGTCGGTGCCGAGTACGCCATCGTCAACGCGGCGATCGCCGAGCTGATCCCCGCCCGAGTCCGCGGCAAGGCCAACGCCGTCGTCATGAACTTCTGGCCCGTCGGCGCGATCGCCGCCGGGCTGCTCGCCTACCTGGTCCTCGACACCCTCGCCGTCGACGCTGCCACCTCCTGGCGCTACCTGTTCGTCTTCGGCGGCCTCATCGCCCTGGTGGTGCTCTTCTTTCGCCGGCGGATCCCCGAGTCACCGCGGTGGCTCGTCACCCGAGGCCGCCACGACGAAGCGGAGCAGATCCTCGCCGGCCTGGAAGCCCGAACCGGTCGCCGGGTGCGACTCCCGCTCGCTCCTGCCGTTGCGTCATCTGATGCGGGGCTGCGCCAGGGGCTCGGCGAGCTCCTCCGGCACCACCGGGGACGCCTCGCGCTCGGGGCATTGCTCGACCTCGCCGAGGCGTTCGGCTACTACGGGATCTTCGCCCTCTTGTCGGTGGTCGTCTTGCACCAGGTCCACATCTCCGACCGCGCCATCCCGTTCTTCTACATCATCGGCAATGTCGGTGGCCTCGCCGGCGGGCTGGCCATGGCGGCCGTGTTCGACCGGGTCGGACACCGTCTGACTGTCGGCGTCACCTACCTCGCCGCAGCGGGGGGGATCGGCCTACTGGCCCTCGCCACCGCCAGCCGCAGCGCCACCCTCGTGACCCTCGCCTTCGTCATCGCCAACGCCGCGGGCACCGCCGCGTGGACGTCTGCGTATCCCACCTTCACCGAGCTGTTCCCTACGCACCTGCGCGGGGCGGGCGTCGGCACGTCGGTCGCCGTCGGCCGCGTCGGCGCCATCGTCGGCACCCTCGCCCTCCCCAGCATCGCCACCCACCTCGGGGCCACCGCCTCCTACCTGCTGGTGATCGGCTTCTGGCTGGCCGGCGTGGCCGCGATCGCCGTCTACTCCCGTCGGGGAGGCGCAGAGCCGGCCCGCAGGCCCTTGGAGCTCATCGCCTGGTCCGCTCCGGCCCCGGTGCCCGCCGAGGTGCCGGCGTGAGATCCGCCGGAACACTCTCACTTCCTGAGGCCGATGTGCGCCGCCGGTCAGAAGATTTGGGAACCGAGCGGCCACGGCGGATCGCGGTCTGCGGCGGCCCGTACGCCAACCCCTACGCGCTCTCCGCCTTCGTCGCCGACGCCCGCCGTCGCGGCTGCGAGCAGCTCTGGTGCTTGGGCGATCTCGGTGGCTTCGGCGCCGAGATCAACGAGCTGTGGCCGATCCTCCATGCAGCCGACATCATCTGCGTGGCTGGGAACTACGACGTGGCCATCGCCCGAGGCGACCCCGACTGCGGCTGCGGGTATCGCGACCCCACCGACAACCGCTACGCCCAGCTCATCTACGACCACACCCGCACCCACACCAGCCCCGGCTTCGCCGCCTGGATGGGCCGCCTCCCGACCGAACGACGGGAACGCCTCGGCGGCTGCGACGTCCACTTCGTCCACGGCTCGCCGCTCGCCCTCAACGACTTCTGGTGGGAGTCCCTCCCCGAAGACGAGCACGCGCTCCGGGTCGCGGCCAGCGGCGCGGACGTGATCTGCTGCACCCACTCGGGCCTGCCCTGGCAGCGGCGTGTCGGAGGCACCTTGGTGGTCAACGTCGGGGTGCTCGGCAAGCCGGCAAACGACGGCCGGCGCGAGGTGTGGTACGCGATCCTCGACGTCGCCAACGGGCAGGCAACGGCCGAGCTCGTCCCGCTCGCCTACGACTGGGAGGCCCAGTCCCGCTCGATGCGCGAAGCAGGCATCCCAGAGCTGTTCGTCGAGACGATCGAGACCGGCTGGTGGACGACGTGCATCGAGGTGCTGCCCCCCGCCGAACGGGCCTGGGGTCGCTACCACCTCTACCGCTCCTCCCTGCCCACCGCCTTCACCCCCACCGGCGGCACGTGGAGCGACGACAGCGACGATCGTCGCAGCAACCGGGCCGGTGCCGATCCCCACGTCGACGAAAAGGAGATTGGCGAAGCCGGAAGCGAGGACCTCCCAGTGGTGCCGCTGTTCGGCAGCGCCTACTTCCCCCGGCGCCTTTGGGTGTACACGAACTTCCACTGCAACCTGGCCTGTGACTACTGCGCCGTCGGCTCCTCGCCCCGCACCCTTCCACGGCTCCTTTCCGCCGAACGCTTCCGTGCCCTCGTCGACGAGGCCGTTATCGAGGGCTTCACCGAGCTCTACTTGACCGGCGGCGAGCCGCTCTTACACCCCGACCTCGCCGAGCTCCTCGCCTACGGCACCGCAGCTCTCCCCACGGTGCTGCTCACCAACGCCACCGTGCTGCGAGCCACCCGCCTCGACCGGCTCCGTGCACTGGCCGGCAACCCGCACCTGGTCGTGCAGACCTCGCTCGACGGAGCGCGACCTCCTACCCACGACGCCCACCGGGGTTCGGGTACGTGGGCCCGGACGATGGACGGCATCGCCACCCTCGTCGACCTGGGCCTCGCGGTGCGCGTCGCGATGACCGAGACGCCGGAGAACACCGGTGAGGTCACCGAGGTCGCCGCCCTGCTGGCCGGCGTCGGGGTCCCGGACGGCGGCTTCCTCGTGCGTCCCCTGTTGCGCCGGGGACTCTCCGACACCGGCCTCGACATCACCGAGACCACCACCGTGCCCGAGCTCACCGTGGCAGCCGACGGGCTCTACTGGCACCCCGCCGGCGCCGATCGCCGCTCCAACCCCGACATGCGCATCGCTGAGGCCGACTGCACCCTCGCCCACGCGAAGCAGCTCGTCGTCCAACGGTTCCTCGCCGCTCGGCTCGCGGACGGGGGCGTGCCCCGCCCCTACCGCTGCGCCGTATGAGTGCCGCCTCACGCGCGCGGCAGCGCCGGTCCACCGGGCCGGCTGCTGGGCCTGCTCCCCGATCGCGATCCACGTCGCTGGGATCGCAGCACTCGACCGGTCGGGATTTCCTGAGCGCCGCCACTCGGACGAGACTGGATCTCCGATGACCGGAAGGACCGCATCGAGGATCGAGGACTACGCGATCATCGGCGACGGGCACAGCGCGGCGCTCGTCGCCGCGACCGGGTCGATCGATTGGCTCTGCCTGCCCCGCTTCGACTCGGGCGCGTGCTTCGCCGCGCTGCTCGGTGGCGCCGAGCACGGCTATTGGAGGCTCGCACCGATCGCCTCTCCTCGTCGGGTGCTGCGCCGCTATCGCGACGCCACGCTCGTGCTGGAGACCGACATCCACACCGATGACGGGGTAGTCCGGATCGTCGACTGCATGCCCGCCCGCTCCGACCACGCGAGCGTCGTCCGGGTCGTCGAGGGCATCACCGGACGGGTCCCGATGCGAATGGAGCTCGTCGTCCGCTTCGACTACGGGTGGGTCGTGCCGTGGATGCAGCGCGCCGGCGACCACCTCCACGGCGTCGCCGGCCCCGACGCCATCTGTCTCGCCACCCCGGTCGCCACGAGCGGCGAGAACCTCTCCACGGTCGCCACCTTCAGCGTCGCGGCGGGCGAGCGGGTCCCGTTCGTGCTGTCGTGGCACCCGCAGTTCGCCGAGGGCCGCTGCGGCGGTGACGCCGACGACGCGATCCGCGACACCGAGGCCTGGTGGGAAGAGTTCAGCGCGCAGTGCACCTATGACGGGCCGCATCGCAAAGCCGTGGTGCGCTCCCTTGTCACCTTGAAGGCGCTCACCTACGCGCCGACGGGCGGCATCGTCGCCGCCGCCACGACCTCGCTCCCCGAGCAGCTCGGCGGTGGGCGGAACTGGGACTACCGCTACTGCTGGCTGCGTGACGCCACGTTCACCCTGCAGGCGATGCTGCGCGCCGGCTATCGCGGCGGGGCCGAGGCGTGGCGGGACTGGCTGTTGCGGGTCGCGGCGGGCGATCCCACCCAGCTGCAGATCATGTACGGACCGGCCGGGGAGCGCCGCCTCACCGAGCTGGAGCTCGACTGGCTCCCCGGCTACGAAGGATCCCGGCCGGTGCGGATCGGCAACGCCGCGTCGACCCAGGTGCAGCTCGACGTCTACGGCGAGGTCATGGACGTCCTCCACCAGGCCCGCCACGCGGGCATGGCACCAGACCCGACGGCGTGGGCGCTGCAACGTGCGCTCGTCGACCACGTGGAGGAAGTGTGGCGCGACCCCGACGAGGGCATCTGGGAGGTTCGTTCCGGGCGGCGCCACTTCACGCACTCCAAGGTGATGGCCTGGGTCGCGATCGACCGGGCGGTGCGCGCCGTGGGGGAGCTCGGCCTCGACGGGCCCCTCGATCGCTGGCGGGCGCTCCGAGCCGAGATGCACGCCGAGATCTGCGAGCGCGCCGTCGACACCGACCGCGGCTGCTTCGTGCGCGCCTACGGCTCGACGGAGCTCGACGCGAGCCTCCTGCTCCTGCCGCTCGTCGGCTTCCTCCCGCCCGACGACGGGCGCATCGTGCGCACCATCGACGCCGTCACCTCCGAGCTGTGCGAGGAGGGCCTCGTGCGCCGCTACCGCACTGGCGACGACGGCACCCCCGACGGCACCCCCGACGGCCTCGCCGGTGGCGAAGGCGCGTTCCTCGCCTGCAGCTTCTGGCTCGTCGACGCGCTCGTGCTCGCAGGGCGGCGCGAAGAGGCCGAAGCGCTCTTCGATCGCCTCGTCGGGCTGTGCAACGACGTGGGGCTGCTCGCCGAGGAGTACGACATCGGCGAGCGCCGGCTGGTCGGCAACTTCCCCCAGGCGTTCTCCCACGTCGGGCTCGTGAACTCGGCGTTCAACCTCGCCGCGACGCCACAACGAACGGCGCAATGACGACGATGCGATTCGTCCTTCCCGGCGGCGAGCGCGTCCCGGGGGTCGATGTCGCCCAGATGCGAGCCGTGGATCGCTCCATGATCGAGGACTTCCGCATCGAGCTCGCCCTGATGATGGAGAACGCCGGACGTGACCTCGCCGACCTCGCCCGAAGCTTGTTCTCGCCCCGATCGGCCACGGTGCTCGCCGGGCCCGGTGGCAACGGCGGCGGCGATCTCGTTGCCGCCCGGCACCTCCACAACCGTGGGATCGCCGTCGCGGTCACGCTCGCCGCACGCCATGTCGCTCCGTCGTCGACTGGGCGAACGCCACGTCGGCGCCGGTCCTCGCGCTCGACACGCCGAGCGGCCTCGACCTGACCGCCGGGACCGCGGCGGCGCCGTGCGTCCAGGCCGATGCCACGATGACCCTCGCCCTGCCGAAGGTCGGCCTCGGCCGCGCAGCCAACGTCGGTGCCCTCTACCCGGCGGACATCTCGGTCCCGCCCGCGCTCTTCGCGGCGATGGGGCTCGAGGTCCCGGTGATCTTCAGGTCCGGTTCGGTCGTCGCGGTCCGCGTCGTCGACGTGTCATGAGGCGAACGTCTCACGGGGCGGCGGCGCTCCAGTTGATCGTGAGCGCCACCCCCGCGTCGACGAGAAGGTTGCGCACCGGGCAACGGTGCTCGGTGATCTCGACGACCTGGGCGAGCAGCTCGCTCGGCGCGGTGGTGCGGACCCGGGCATCGACGTGGACGGTGTCGAAGTAGGGGCGAACCTCGGCCTCCCCGAGCAGGCCACGACGGTCCAGGCGATACCCGGCATCGAAGTCGATCCCCTCGTAGTCGAGCCCGAGCTCTCGTGCCGCGCGCTCGAAGGTCACCGCGCTGCAGCCGCACAGGGCCCCGACGACGGTCTCGAGCGGGGTCGGGGCGGTGCCCGTGCCGCCGCGGCTGACCGGCTCATCGGTGACGAGCGACCGCCCGTCACGGGTCGTCACGACCGTCCGCGCCCCTTCGTCGTTGCAGGCGCGCAGCGTGGTACGAACCGGCCTCGGACCTTGCCGAGGCGTGCTCTCGACCGCAGGACTGGGCTCGACCGTGCTCACGATGCACCTCGCCGTGTTGATGTGTCCGGGGCCCGGTTCCCCTCGAGGCGTTGCCGGAGCAGACGAAAGCCCCCGAAGATCGCGAGGTTGACGCCGTCGATCGCCCAGCTGGCACCGGTATGCCCGGCGGCTTCGACGGCGAAGCTGGCCACCACGAGGGCGATGACGACGATCCATTGCAGCACTGCGAGCACGTCCGCATCCCGGACGCCCCTGGAAGGCCTCGTGTTCGCGGCGAGCTCGGGGGCGACAGCGTGCACCGCGTCGAGCACGGTGCGAACCTTGGGGTTGACGAGCCCGGTGCCGGCGACAACGACCGTCGGCACGGTCTCGTTCCCCCCGGCGATCGACCGCACGATGCCGGCCGCTTCGGGATCGGCCCAGATGTTCACCTCTGCGGTCGGAAGACCCGCCCGGCGGAGCCCCCGACGCAGCGCCGCACAGTATGGGCAACCAGGCCGCCAGTAGACGGTCACGAGGTCCGAGCCGGGGGTCTCCACGGTGTCGGGAACCCGCCGTGGGGCGTGTCCATTCCCGTTCTCGTCTTCATGTCGGCCGCGACTTGCCAAAGGTGCTCTCCTCCCCGAGCTCAGCGTCCCCTGCCCGCGGGCAGTAGGTTCTGCCCTTCGGCGACGCCGGACTCGAGCAGCACGCCGCCGAGGAGGTAGGAGAGCCCCGCGGCGAACTGCTTCGGCGTCGTGTACGCCGCCAGCTGACGGGCGAGCTCACTGGCACCCTCGGCCGAAGGAACCTCGTGCTCCCGGGACGCCTCCACGGCGGAGAACCCGATGGTGTACGTGTGGATGGCCCCGTACGCGCGCGTCGCCATCGCGCGGCTCAGGCCGGCGCCCCTGAGGACCCGCATCATCGCCTCCATCCGCGCGATCGCCGATGCCGAGACGACCGGACGGCGCAGGTAGACGTGCAACGCCGCCGGTTGTTCGACGAGAAGGCGTCGCAGCCTGTCCGCTGCCTCCGTGATCCACGCCTGCCACTCTTCCTCGGAGGCTTCTGGGCGCCACACCTCGCCGAGGAGCCGGTCGGCCACTTCGTCGAGAAGGTCCTCCTTGCTCCGCACGTGCCCGTAGAGCGACATGGGTGCTACGCCGAGCTCGGCCGCGAGGCTGCGGATCGTCATCTGCTCGTAGCCGCCGCCTCTCACCACCCGGGTCGCGACGTCGACGACCTGCTGGCGCGAGATGGTGCCCCATTCGGCCCTCCGGGCCTTGGTCCTCGTCGCTTCGCCCGAACGAGGGCTTCGCGATCTCCCCCGGGGGGCAGCCATAGCACGAGCATAGCTTCGCACCATTCCAACTCTGCTGATCCGTACTGGTACGCGTACTAGTACGGATCTGTGGTACGCTCATGCCATGACGAAGCAGGTTGCAACGCTCGACAGATGAGCAGGAAGGTGCGGCAGCGATGTGGTACACGGTGGTTGTGGTGGCCCTGGTGGTCGTGGTCGGTCTCCTCTTCGCATTCGCGACGTACGTGCTGTGGATCGGAGTCCTCGGAACCCTCACTCGCGAGCGGTTCGTGCGCTGCCCCTACTGCCATCGTCGCGGGCTGACCGTCGGCGGACGCTTCCACGACGACGGGTGCCCCGCGACCGCAGTCGACCGCCTCGAGCACGTGTGGCCGCACGACCTCCACCTCCGGCACCACTGAGCGCCCTGCGGTGCCTCCCCGACGCATGCTGCGGCACCGAGGTGGAATACCTCGGCCGCAGGCCGGGTTCCACGTTCATGATGAGAGCCACGTGGAACGGTGTGGTGCTGGCCGAGAGCGACGAGACCGTGGTCGTCGAGGGCAACCACTACTTTCCGGCCGAGGCGGTCGACCGCCGGTACCTGCGAGACAGCACCACGCACACCCGCTGCCCGTGGAAGGGCACCGCCAGCTACTACGACGTCGTCGCCGGAGGCAAGGAGAACCCGGACGCGGCGTGGTACTACCCCGAGCCGAGCCCCGCGGCGAGCGAGATCGCCGGGAGGGTCGCCTTCTGGCGCGGGGTCGCGGTGGAGGCCGTCGGGACGGCCGGCAGCGGTGTCGAGGGAGCCGGCGGCGCCACGGGCGACCGCGCCACGAACGACGGCCGAGCCCGGCGCCCCCTGCTCGGGCGCTTGCGCCGATGAGCGCGCCCGGCGGACGGCAGGAGCAGCGGTGAGCGGTGCGGAGGGCAGTGGCGCAGACGTCTACGACGTGGTGGTCATCGGTGCGGGATCGACCGGCGAGAACGTCGCCGACCGCGCGGTCAAAGGGGGCCTTTCGGCGGTGGTGGTCGAGGCCGAGCTGGTCGGTGGGGACTGCTCGTACTGGGCCTGCATGCCGTCGAAAGCGCTCTTGCGCCCGGGCCACGCCCTTGCCGCCGCCCTTCGCGTGGCGGGCGCCCGCGAGGCGGTGTCCGGCCCCCTCGACGTCGCCGCGGTGCTCGACCGCCGTGACCGCTTCGCCGGCGGCTGGGAGGACGGTGGCCAGGTTGCCTGGCTCGAGGGCGCCCGCATCGGCCTCGTGCGCGGACACGGACGCCTGGCCGGGGAGCGCCTGGTCGAGGTGGAGGACGCGCACGGCACGCGGTCGCTGACCGCCCGCCAGGCCGTCGTGATCGCCACCGGCTCCATACCTGCCCTTCCCCCCGTGCCCGGGCTCGCCGACGTGCACCCGTGGACGACCAAGGACGCGACCGCCGCCAAGGAGCTGCCACGGCGCCTCTTCGTCCTCGGCGGCGGGGTCGCAGGATGCGAATTGT
>JAKAQM010000156.1 GCA_021822565.1 Actinomycetes bacterium
GCGAGCCGCTCGACCGACGCCTCGTCGGTCTCCTTCTCGAGCGCCACCTTCTCGATCTCGAGCTGGCGGATCCGCCGGGTCACGACGTCGAGCTCGGTCGGCATGGAGTCGATCTCGATGCGCAGGCGGCTGGCCGCCTCGTCGACGAGGTCGATCGCCTTGTCGGGCAGGAAGCGGCCGGTGATGTAGCGGTCCGAGAGCACCGCGGCCGCCACCAGCGCAGCATCCTGGATGCGCACGCCGTGGTGGACCTCGTAGCGCTCCTTCAGGCCGCGGAGGATCGCGACGGTGTCGGCGACCGAGGGCTGGTCCACGAAGACCTGCTGGAACCGCCGCTCGAGCGCGGCGTCCTTCTCGATGTACTTGCGGTACTCGTCGAGCGTGGTCGCACCGATGAGCCTGAGCTCCCCGCGGGCGAGCAGCGGCTTGATCATGTTGCCGGCGTCCATCGCGCCTTCGGCCGCCCCGGCGCCCACGATGGTGTGCAGCTCGTCGATGAACGTGATCACCTGCCCCTCCGCGTCGGTGATCTCCTTCAGCACCGCCTTGAGCCGCTCCTCGAACTCACCGCGGTACTTGGCCCCCGCGACCATCGAGCCGAGGTCGAGGGCGATGACGCGCTTGTTCTTGAGGCCCTCTGGCACGTCGCCCGCCGTGATGCGGTTCGCGAGGCCCTCCACGATGGCGGTCTTGCCCACACCGGGCTCCCCGATGAGGACGGGGTTGTTCTTCGTCCGGCGGGAGAGGACCTGGATCACGCGGCGGATCTCCTCGTCCCGCCCGATGACCGGGTCGAGCTTGCCCTGGCGTGACAGCTCCGTGAGGTCGCGCCCGTAGCGCTCGAGCGCCTGGAACGTCTCCTCGGGCGTGGGCGAGGTCACCCGGTGGCTGCCGCGCACCTCGCGCAGCGCGGCGAGGAGCTGGTCGCGTGACACGCCGAGGGCGTCGGCCCACGCGAGGAGCAGGTGCTCGACCGAGACGTAGTCGTCCCCCATGTCGCGGCGCAGCTCGTCGGCGTGCTCCAGGCCGTCGCGGGTCGCCCGCGCCATGCTCGGCTCCGAGCCGCCGACGGCGCGCGGCTGCCTGGCCAGGCGCTCCCCGATCGTGCGCGCGACGGCGCCCGGGTCGGTGCCCAGGCGGGCGAGGATCGGGCGGGCGATGCTCTCGGGGTCCGCGAGCACGGCCGCGAGCACGTGGTCGGGCGTCACCTCCGCGTGGTGGGCGGCGGCGGCCTGCTGCGTCGCGGCGCTGAAGGCCTCCCGGGTCTTCACGGTCCAGCGTTCGGGGTCGATGGGCATCAGTGCATCCCCTTCGTCACGTCTTCTCTCACTTCTCTTTCCCCACGTCTCTTCTTCTCGTT
This sequence comes from Actinomycetes bacterium, assembly GCA_021822565.1. Classification (GTDB taxonomy): domain Bacteria; phylum Actinomycetota; class Acidimicrobiia; order Acidimicrobiales; family RAAP-2; genus JAJYVT01. Next base: position 1,361 of record JAKAQM010000156.1, read on the forward strand.
CTCGACTCCGCGGTGCCCGCCGCCGGTCAGATCCTGCGCTGGCTCGCAGGTGCGTACGGGACCGGCGAGGCGTCGAACGGCACGAGGTCACGGCGGTAGTGGCGGTGGATCCGATCGATGGTCTCGAGCGCCTCGGCTCTCGTCCGCTCGAGCTCGTCGCGCAGCCGGGCGACCTCGCTCTCGAGCTCGAGCACCCTGCGCACACCCTCGAGGTTCAGCCCGGCGGCGGTCAGGTCCTGGATCCGGCGAAGCCGGGCGAGGTCGCGCTCGGAGAACCGCCGGGACCCGCCACGCGTGCGCGAGGGGTCCAAGAGCCCCTTTCGCTCGTAGACGCGCAACGTCTGGGGGTGCACGCCCGCGAGCTCCGCGGCAACCGAGATCACGTACACGGGGGCGGCTGTGGGCCGCCGCGTCCCGTCCGCTGCTCCCTCGCCCGGGGACTGCAGCGCCCCTGCGGCACCCCTCGGGCCTCTCGTCCCCAGCCCTCGCATGGTCACGCCTCCGCCGTCTCACGCGGCGCGGGCTCGAGCGCCGCGGCGAGCTGCTCGAGCGCCGCGCGCTGCTCGTCGGTCAGCGACTTGGGCACGACGACGTCCACCCGCACCAGCAGGTCCCCGGCCTTCGCGCCGTTCTTCCCGCTGCCTGCCGGTACGCCCCGTCCCTTCACGCGAAGGTGGGTGCCGGGCGCGGTCCCCGGAGGGACGCGGACGGTGACGGGACCGTCGAGCGTGGGCACGGTGACCGTCGTGCCGAGCGCGGCCTCGGGGAAGGTGACCGGCACCGAGACGGTGAGGTTCCGCCCTCGCCGGCCGAAGCGGGGATCCGCGGCGACCCTGACGACCACGTAGAGGTCCCCGGCCGCGCCGCCGCCCTGCCCGGGCGTCCCGCGCCCTTTGACCCGGACGCGCTGGCCGTCCTCGACCCCTGGCGGGATGCGGACCTTGACGACGCGGTTCCGGCGCTCGGTCCCCGTGCCGTGGCACGTCGGGCAGGGCGTGTCGACCACGGTCCCCCGGCCGTTGCAGGTCGGGCACACCGTGCTCAGGGAGAAGAGGCCCTGGTTGTCGTCCAGCATGCCCTTGCCGTGGCACGTCGGGCAGGTGTGCGTCGAGGTCCCCGGAGCGGCGCCGGAGCCGTTGCACGTGCGGCACCGCACGTCCTCGGGAACGTTGACCGACACCGTCGCGCCGTGCACCGCATCGGCGAAGGAGAGGCGCAGCTCGGTCTCGATGTCCGCCCCCCGCTGCTGCCCGCGGGTGCGGCGCTTCGTCGACCGGCTGCCGAAGATCCCGCCGAACAGGTCGCCGAGATCGCCGAGGTCCTCGACCCGGAACGTCGTGCCCCCTGGCGAGCCGAACCCGCCACGGCCGAACCCGCCGCCGGCGCCGGCCATCGGGCCGAGCCGGCGCACCTCGTCGTACTCCTTGCGCCGCGTGGCGTCACCGAGGACGTCGTACGCGGCGCTGATCTCCTTGAACCGCTCCTCGCTCCCGGGGTTGGCGTCAGGGTGGTACTGCTTGGCGAGCTTCCGATAGGCGCGGGTGATCTCCTTGTCGGTCGCCGTCGACGGCACACCGAGCACCTGGTAGTAATCCTTCTCGAACCACTCGCGCTGCGCGGGCACGGCTCAACCTCGGACACGGACCATCGCCGGACGCAGCACCTGGCTGCGCCAGCGGTAGCCGGCACGCAGGACCTCGTCGACGACGATCACGTGCGGCGAGACGACCTCGGACGACCCTGCAGCGGGCTCAGCGGCTTCTTCCGACGACGGGGCGGCTTCCGACGGCGCGGCCTCCGACGACGGGGCGGTCTCCTGCGGCGCGGGCTCCTGCGCGACCGCGTCGTGGACCGTGGGGTCGAACGCCACGCCCACGGCGTCGACGCGCTCGAGGCCCTCCTTGCCGAGGACGTCGAGCAGCTGGGCGCGGGCCTGCCCGATCGCCCGGGCCTCTTCGGACGCGGGCTCGCCCTGCGCCTCGCGAGGCCCCAGGTGCGCCCATGCGAGGTCGAGGTTGTCGAGCACGGGCAGGAGCTTCACGACCAGGTTCGCCTCGGCGCGCGCCGACTGCTCCTCCTGGAGGCGTGCGACACGCTTGCGGTAGTTGTCGAAGTCGGCCTTCAGGCGCTGGAGCGACTCGAGGTACTCGTCGCGCTGGGCCATGAGGGCGGCCACGTCCGTCAAGATCGTGGCTCCCTCGTCCTCTTCCCCAGCGGCACCGAGGCCGCCGCCCTCCTGTGGGGAGGCGGACCCGGCCTCGGCAGCTGCGTGCTCCCCCGCTCGCTCCTCGGCTTCGCGCTCCTCGGCCGCTCGCTCCTCGGCTTCGTCATCCGCCCACCGCGCGGCGGTGTGATCAGGACGGCCGCTCATTGCTCGTCGACGATCTCGGCGTCGACGACCTCGCCCTCCGCCGGCTCGCCGGACCCCGCCGTCTCGGCGGAGCCGGTCGACGGGCCGCCCGAAGGGGTCGACGACGCGCTCTGCGACGCCTGCTCGTAGAGCCGCTGCGAGAAGCTCTGGCTCGCCGACATGAGGCGCTCGGTGGCCGTCTTGATGGCTTCGATGTCGGTGCCCGAGAGCGCGTCCTTCACGCCCTGCAGGGCGTTGGACACGTCCTCCTTCTCGGAGCCCTGGAACTTGTCCCCCTGTTCCCGCAGCAGCTTCTCGGTCTGGTACACGAGGGTGTCGGCGGTGTTGCGCACCTCGGCCTCCTCGCGCCGGCGACGGTCGTCCTCGGCGTGCGCCTCGGCGTCACGAACCATCCGCTCGATGTCGTCCTTGGCCAGGGCGGACTGCCCCGTGATGGTCATCGACTGCGCCTTGCCCGTCGCGCGGTCCTGGGCGGACACGTGGACGATCCCGTTCGCGTCGATGTCGAAGGTGACCTCGATCTGCGGGATGCCGCGGGGGGCCGGGGGGAGATCGACGAGCTGGAACTTGCCGAGCGTCTTGTTGTACATGGCCATCTCGCGCTCCCCCTGGAGCACGTGGATCTCGACCGACGGCTGGTTGTCCTCGGCCGTGGTGAACACCTCGGAGCGCTTGGTCGGGATCGTGGTGTTCCGCTCGATGAGCCGGTGCATGACCCCGCCCTTCGTCTCGATCCCCAGGCTGAGCGGCGTCACGTCGAGAAGGAGCACGTCCTTCACCTCGCCCTTCAGCACGCCCGCCTGCACCGCGGCGCCGACCGCGACCACCTCGTCGGGGTTCACGCCCTTGTGCGGCTCCTTGCCGGTCAGGCTCTGGACCAGCTCCTGGACCGCCGGGATGCGGGTCGACCCGCCGACGAGGACCACGTGGTCGATGTCGGAGGTCTGGAGGCCGGCGTCCTTGATGGCGGCCTCGAACGGCCCGCGGCACTGCTCCACGAGCTCGTGGGTCAGCTCGTTGAACTTGGCCCGCGTGAGCTTCAGGTCGAGGTGCTTGGGCCCCTCGGACGTCGCGGTGATGAACGGCAGGTTGATCTGGGTCTCCTGCACCGAGGACAGCTCGATCTTCGCCTTCTCGGCGGCCTCCTTCAGGCGCTGCAGGGCCATCTTGTCGTTGGAGAGGTCGACTCCTTCGGTGTCCTTGAAGGTCTTGACGAGCCAGTCGATGACCTTCTGGTCCCAGTCGTCGCCCCCGAGGTGCGTGTTGCCCGAGGTGGACTTCACCTCGAAGACCCCCTCGCCGATCTCGAGGATCGAGACGTCGAAGGTGCCGCCTCCGAGGTCGAAGACGAGGACCGTCTGGTCCTTCTCCTCCTTGTCGAGCCCGTACGCGAGGGCGGCCGCGGTCGGCTCGTTGATGATGCGCAGCACCTCGAGCCCGGCGATCTGCCCGGCTTCCTTGGTCGCGGTGCGCTGCGCGTCGTCGAAGTACGCGGGAACGGTGATGACCGCCTGGTTCACGGTGTCGCCCAGGTAGGCCTCGGCGTCACGCTTCAGCTTGCCCAGGATCCGGGCGGAGATCTCCTGGGCGGTGTACGCCTTCCCGTCGATTGTGATCGTCCACCTGGTGCCCATGTGGCGCTTCACCGACCGGATAGTGCGATCCGGGTTGGTGATCGCCTGGCGCTTGGCGACCTCCCCGACCAGCACCTCGCCGCTCTTCGAGAAGCCCACGACCGACGGGGTCGTCCTCGACCCCTCCGCATTCGGGATCACGACGGGCTCGCCCGCCTCCAGCACGCTCACCACGGAGTTCGTGGTGCCGAGGTCGATTCCGACCGCCTTGGCCATCGCACTACCT
>JAKAQM010000157.1 GCA_021822565.1 Actinomycetes bacterium
CGAGGCTGGCGGCGCGGTGGTCCCGAGGTGGCGTGCGAGGTCCTCGAGGAGCGTCTTGGCGACCTCGGGGTCGATGACGAGGTTCTTCCGGGTCGCTTCGCGCAGCTCGGTGACGATCCCGGCGTCGCGGAGCAGCTTCACGTGATTGCTCACGGTGGGCTGTGCGAGACCGAAGCGCTGGGCGAGCTCGGTGATGGTGCGGGGCTTCGTGCGCAGGCTGTCGACGATGGCGAGCCGGGTCGGGTCGGACAGCGCGCGAAGGCGGCGTGAGAGCTCCTCGTTGCGCCCGCGCGTTGCGTGCCCCGGTTCGTCGGCCCGGATCCCGAGCACCACGTAGCCCGGGAGGTCGTAGAGGAGCCCGAGGTGGGCGAAGTAGGCCGGGACGACGACGATCTCCCCCTGCGGCGCAAGGGCGGCGACGGCGCGCTCGGCGTTCTCGCCGAAATGCGGGGAGCTCCTCACGAGGTCTCGCCAGCCGGCGCCCTTCGCGAGCATCGCCTGCTTCGCCGCGACGGTCTCGGCCACCGCTGCGCGGCCGTCGGCTTCCCAGACGTCCGATGCCGCATCCCAGACCCGCCGCACGGTGTCGACGAACCGACGGCGCACCTCTCCAGAGCGGCGCAGGCGCGAGAGGCGCTGGAGCGCGATCCGCCGGTCCTCGTTCGTCTCGGCTGCGAGCGGCCAGTCCTTCGTGCCCGAGGGCACCGACGCGCACAGGTCCGGCAGCTGCGCGATCAGCGCCGAAGCGTCGTCGCCGAAGAGGAGCCCGCCGTGGTGGGCGACGAGCACCAGCTCGGTGAAGGCGCCGTACATGGGCGACCTGGCGGCCTGTCCCTCGTCGGCCCACATCGCACGCACGACTTCGAGCAGGTCGGGACGCTGCACGTCGTAGAGCGCGTGCAGTGCAGGCTGTTCGGCCCGGAAGTCCTCGCGCAGCGCCGAGTGGAGCAGCCACTCGAGCTCGATGGCGACCGACGGGCGCACGTCGACCCTGTGCTGGACGGCCTCACCACGCTCGAGAATCGGCATAGCTAGATCACTATATCCATGTATAGCTGCATCCCTATCAAAACCTGGTATACTCCGTCACATGACACGGCAACACTGGTCCACGACGAACAAGCTCGCTGCGCAGAGGAGTGCGGACCTGCGCCGGCTGGTGACCCTCCGACGACGCGGCGACGCAGCCCTTCCTCAGGGAGAGCCCAGAGAGCTCTCGCCTCACCCAGGTCGGGTCCTCGTAGAGACGGGGTGGCGTCTGCGAGGGGAAGGCGCACTTCGGTCCGCCTCGCGTCGGCGCGCCGCCTGAGCCGCTCCGGGCACCGCGGCCGCTGGGTTCGTCCAACCGATCGAGACGGCGCACCGACGGGTCAGCTCTCTGCCCGTTCGGTCAAGATCTGGCTCAAGAACCTGACCACCTCGTCACGCTCGACGGTCCGGCGCATCGGGGGCAGCGCCTCGAGCAGCACCTTGCGGTAGCCGGCGGTGGCCAGCCTGGAGTCGAGCACCGCCACCACACCGCGATCGGTGGCGCTGCGGATGAGCCGTCCCACCCCTTGCGCGAGGAGCGCGGCGGCGCGTGGCAGGTCGACGAGGGAGAACGCCGCCGCTCCCGCACGTTCGCGTCGCGCGTCGAGCAGCGGGTCCCCGGGCCTGCCGAAAGGGAGCCGGTCCAGCGTGACGAGGCTCAAGGCACGGCCGGGCACGTCGACGCCCTGCCAGAAGCCGAGCGTGGCGAACAGGCATGAGGTCTCGTCGCCCGAGAACTCCTCGAGCAGCTTGGGCTTCGGGAGATCCCCCTGGACGAGCACGGTGAACGCCACACGCCCTGCGAGCGCCGACGCCGCTTCGACCGCTGCCTGCCGGCTCGTGAACAGGGCGAGCGTCCGCCCGCCGGCCGCCGAGATGAGCGTGGCGAGCTCCTCGAGCATCGCTGCCCTCGCACCCTCGTGCCGGGGGTCCGGGAGGTGGCGGGCCACGTAGAGCAGGGCGTGGGAGCGGAAGTCGAACGGGCTGCCGACGTCGAGGTGGTCGACCTCGAAGTCGTCGAGCCGCAGTCGGGCGGCGAGGCCCGTGGGGACGGTCGCGCTGGTGAGCACCGAGCGCACCGAGCCCCACAGCGTGGCGGCGAGCACCGGACCGACGTCGACGGGGGACACCCTGAGGACCGGCGCACGCTCGCCCCCGTCGATCCACACCACGTCCGTCTCGCCGGGGGCGAGGAGCCGCGAGAGGTCCCCTTCGAGATGTGCGGCAGCGGTGAGCGCCCTGGCCACGGCTGCGGCGTCTCCGGCCGCCCCCGCCTTGGCGCCAATGGCCCCGGCCCGCCGCCTGACCCGCTCGCCGGTCCCCGCCTCGGTGGCGAGGCGGGTCCGCAGCCGTTCGAGCCGAGCGCGGAGCAGCTCGAGGAGCGAGGACAGCTCTGTGCTCGATGGCTCGCCGCCGGGGACGGTCCCGAGCCGCGATCGTGTGCCGCTCGCGCTCGCAGCTTCGGCACCGCCGGTGGGCACCCCGAAGACGTGGCGGTCGCGCCCATCCGGGCGTGCGCCCGTGCGAGCCGGGTGCGGTCCTCCGACAGCTCCCTTCGGCACGAGCACCCGCTGGCCGACGTGTGCGGCCAGGAGCACCCGGAGCCGTTCGGCCACGTCGTCGAGCCCGTGGGTCTCGGCGTCGTCGAGCAGCGTGCGCGCCGAGGCGTGCAGCGCGCGCAGCCGGCCCGGCGCGAGGTCCACGCCCAGGCTCTGGGTCATCACGTCCTCGAGCTCGTGGGCCTCGTCGAAGATGACCACGTCGTGGGGCGGCAGGACCGCGCCGCCGCTCGCCAGGTGTGCGCCGTAGAGGTGGGTGTTCACCACGACGACGTCGGCTTCCGCCGCACGCTGGCGCGCCCGCTCCGCGAAGCAGCGAGATCCCTCGGGGCAACGGTGCGCGCCCGGGCACTCCCTCGTCCCCACGCTCATCATGTCCCACGCTCGTGCATGCGGCTCGAAGGCGAGGTCCGCCCGGTCGCCCGTGGCGGTCTCGTGCGACCACGCCAGAAGGCGGCGCACGTCCTCGACGAGCCGCCCTTCGTCGCCGGCCCACGAGGGCTCGGCTTGCGTGCCAAGGTCCTGCTGCACGCCGCGGCCGCCGACCTCCGCGGCCCGCTCGAGGCAGAGGTAGTTCGCCCGCCCCTTCAAGACGGCGAAGGACACCGGCCGCCCGAGGGCTCGCGAGATCGCAGGCAGGTCCTTTCCTGCGAGCTGGTCCTGGAGGGCTTTGGTCGCGGTGGCGACCACGACGCGCGTGCCGGACACGACCGCGGGGACGAGGTAGGCGAGGGACTTGCCCGTTCCCGTGCCGGCGCGCACGACCAGATGGCGGCCCGAGGAGATGGCCTCGGCGACCGCACGAGCCATCTGCAGCTGCCCCGGTCGGTCCTCTCCTCCGCCCGGCAGGGTCTTGGTCACCTCCTCGAGGACCTGGGCGACGTCGGCGACCATGCCCTACGACCGTAGCGGGCCCCTATGACGCAGCGGGGCGCCGTCACGGGCCTCTTGGCGCGGTCGCGTAGGGTGGGGCCCCGTGAAGGGCGTCCTCCTCGCCGGTGGGACCGGCTCTCGGCTGTACCCGCTCACCAGGATCACGAACAAGCACCTGCTGCCGATCTACGACCGTCCGATGGTGCAGTGGGCCATCGAGGCCGTGGTGAGCGCAGGGATCCACGACATCATGCTCGTCACCGGGGGCACGCACGCAGGGGAGTTCCTGCGGCTCCTCGGCAACGGCCACGAGTTCGGCATCGAGCGGCTGAGCTACGCGTACCAGGAGCGCCCGGGGGGCATCGCAGAAGCGCTCGGGCTCGCCGAGCGCTTCTGCGACGGAGAGCCCGTGCTCGTCATGCTCGCGGACAACGTCGTCGAGCGCTCGATCCGTCCGATGGTCGAGGCGTTCCAGGCGCGCCCTGAGGGGGCGCGCGTCCTGCTCACGCCCGTGGAGCAACCCGAGCACCTCCGTCACCTCGGGGTCCCCGAGCTCGACGAGGCCGGCCAGGTGGTGCGCATCGTCGAGAAGCCCGAGGACCCGCCCTCGCACTTCGGGGTCACGGGCATCTACTGCTACGACGCCGGGGTCTTCGACGTGATCAAGGTGCTCGAGCCCTCCGGCCGCGGCGAGCTCGAGATCACCGACGTGAACAACCACTACGTCGCTCAGGGGTCGATGCGCTACGACGTCTTGGAGGGGTTCTGGGGCGACGCGGGCGAGTCGATCGACGCGTACTACTCGGTGAACGACTTCGTCCGCGCCTACGGGGCGAACAAGGCCTGACCGGCACCCGGCGAGCCAGGCAGCTCCCGCGCGCCGCGGCGTGCCGCCTGCCGAACGCTCGCTGCGATCCCGGGCCCGTCGAGACCGAGCTCTGCGAGGATCGCATCGGGCTTGTCCTGCGGGAGGAAGGCGCGGGGGATCCCGAGGGACACGACAGGCGGCGCAGCTCGCTCGGCCTCGTCGGCCGAGCGAGCGATGGCGACCGACAAGAAGGTCCCCGCGCCACCCGTCCGCAGGCCGTCCTCGGCGGTCACCACGAGGCTGTGGTGCACGGCGTCGGCGATCATGGTCTCGTCGGGCGGGCTCACCGCGCGCACGTCCCAGAGCGTCGCGTCGATCCCTGTCGCCTCGAGCTCCTCTGCAGCTTGCTCACACGCCGCCAGGAGCTTCCCCACGCCGAGGAGGCACACCGACCCGTCGCCTTGGCGCACCAGCCGGGCATCGAGACCTCGGCCTGGCTCGGCGTGGCGGGCAGGGGTGGACGGGTAGCGGATCGTCACGGGACCTCGCAGGTCGATCGCCGTCTCGAGCATGGCCTCGAGGTCCTCGGCGCTCGAGGGGGCGAGCACGGTCATGCCAGGCACGCAGAGCGAGAGCACCAGGTCGAAGATGCCGTGGTGGCTCGGTCCGTTGTCCCCCGTGATCCCCGCCCGGTCGAGGGCGAACACGACGGGCAGCCGGTGCAGCGCGACGTCGAGGTTCATCTGGTCGAAGGCGCGTGACAGGAACGTCGAGTACACCGCGACCACCGGGTGCAGCCCGCCCATCGCCATGCCCGCGGCGGCGGTGACCTCGTGCTGCTCTGCGATGCCCACGTCGAAGAACCGCTCGGGGAAGCGCGCCTGGAAGGGGAGCAGCCCGGTCGGACCGGGCATCGCCGCGGTGAGCGCGACCACCTCTGGCCGGCGCTCTGCGATGCGGACGAGCGCACGGGCGAAGGCGTCGGTGTACGTGCTCGCAGCGCCGGTGGAGAGCCCCGCGGCCCCCGTGCGGTCACGGGGCTCGAACTGAGCTGCCGGCCGGGTCGTGACCCGCGCCGGTGCGGCGTCGGCCTGAGCCGGTGCGGCGTCGGCCTGAGCCGGTGACGTCGTCGACTGAGGGCGGGCCGTGGCCTTGACGTCGTGCAGGCACTGCACCTCGTCCTCTTCTGCGGGTGCGTAGCCGCGACCTTTCTGGGTGAGCACGTGGACCACGATCGGGCCGTCCCAC
>JAKAQM010000158.1 GCA_021822565.1 Actinomycetes bacterium
CGGCGCTCGTGATGACAATCATCCGGCGCCAGGTCGTGAACGCGGACGTCCTCTACAACCCCGCCGACGAAGGGTCCAACGCCGGCGCGACAGTCCCGAGCGGGTTCTCCCTGCGCATGCTCACCGCCGGGGCCCGGACAACCGCGCCTCCCGAGACAGTGCTCGGCACCATCACAGTGCCGACGTGCGTCCAGTGGCGGCTCCTCGAGACAGGGAACCTCGAGGACCGGTCGTGGCCGACAGGGCACCCGACAGCGGTACGCCCCTGGCACACGGTGATGTCGGGGCTGGTGAACCCCCGTCCGACCACACCGCCGTTCGAGCTCGACACGACCGGGGCGTACCAGCACCGCGTGCTGAAGCTCACCTTCGTGCTCCCCCAGACCGTGCGCGCGACAGGGCCGAGCTTGACGCTGCGGTCGTCGGTCACCGCACTCGACGCCCAGTTCTTCGCCCCCACAGCGAGCGAGTACTGCTCGCCGGTGCCCTCGCCATGATCGTCGGGCGGATCCAGCGTGCCTGGCAGCGCCGGGCCCGGTGCGCCTGCGACGACGAAGGCCTCGCCTTCATCCTCGTCGTCGTGGTGATCGCCTCGGTGATGGCCGTCCTGGCCGCGACGCTCTTCCACGTCGCCCTCGACAACATCTCGACTTCCCAGCGGATGGTGCTCCAGGAGCAGGCGCTGCAGGCCGCGGAGTCGGGCGTGGACATCGCCTACCAGGGCATCGAGGCGGTCACACTCGCGTCGTCCACAACCGGGCGCCACCACGTCCCGTGCGCGCCGGCGACAAGCCCGCTAAAAGGGAGCCTCGGGAGCGCCCCGAGCGGCTCGAGCTACGCAGTGACGGTCAAGTACTACAAGTACGCGACAGCGGCGCACCCCACACCGACAAAGCTCACCACAGCGACGTGCACGACAACACCGGTCGACCTCGTCCGCATCGTGGTCACATCGACCGGCGCGGACCTCACGCAGACAGCGCACGTGACGTCCCAGGCGAACATCGCCCCGGTCAACCCCTTCGCCAACTCGGTCTTCGTCAACGGGTCGATGACACTGCGTGGGAGCAACTCGTCGATCGGGGGCCAGACGGTCTACGTCCACACAGGCAAGCTCACATGCAACGGCGGCGGCACCATCGACGGCTCGGTCACGGTGCTCGGGCCGGTGACAGCGAAGGGGAGCTGCTCGATCGCCGGAGGGCTCGAGGCGACGACATCGATCTCTCTCGGCGGCACCGCGTCGATCGGCGGGACAGTCATCTCCACGACAGGGAGCATCACAGTCCAGGGGACAGGCGTCGCGGTGTCGGGGAGCATGTACGCCCGCGGGTCGATCACGATCAGCTCGACCACGTGGTACCAGCGCTACATCGCGACACACACAGTCACAGGCATCAGCGTGAGCTACACGATCAACCCGACAGAGACAGCACTCGTCCGGCCGACGGAAGAGCCCTGGCCCGACCTCACCTGGACGAGCGCCGACTGGGCGGGCATGCGCTACAAGGTCGTGACAACCGGCTCTACGTGCACCACAGCAGCGCGCGTCGCGCTGCGCACGGCGGTCCTGTCCGCCAGGACACCCCCGACCACAGGGTACGTCGGCGTCGCACTCCACACGGTCTGCGCGGTCCAGTTCACAAAGATCACAAAGAAGCTCGTCCTCGCGCAGAGCCTGGTCGTGTTCTCGACAGCGGGCATCACAATTGCCAGCAACGCCGAGGTGCTCGACTCGTCCACAGCGAAACGGACACTGTTCCTCGTCGTGCCCACAGGAACGAGCTGCACAGGCACGAACGGCAACATCTCGATCCACGGCACGATCGGGACAGGGATCGCGACCCTCGTCTACTCGCCGTGCAAGGTCACCATCCAAGGAACGAGCCCGATCAAGGAGGGCAAGGTCTACGCCAAGACACTCACGATGAACGGCAACATGACCCTCGGCACAGTCACGTTCACACTGCTCGGGTTCTCGACCACCCAGGTGAGCGTCGGCATCGACTTCGAGCGCCAGACGAGCTGAGCTCGCCGCCCTCGGGGCTCTCCGCCGTACCGGGGTTCGCCGCCGTACCGGGGTTCGCCGCCGTACCGGGGTTCGCCGCCGTACCGGGGTTCGCCGCCGCCGTGGAACCGTCGCGGACCGTCGCCGCCGTGGTGGTCACGTTGGCGGTGCTCACGGCCCTGAGCGAGCTCAGCGGCCCCCGAGCCGAGTCGGTCGTCGGGGCCGTCGTCGGGGCGGGTGCCGGGGCGGGTGCCGGGACATCTGCCCCGCGCGACGACGTGTCGCTCGGGGGCTCCTACGCGATCGGCTACCAGCCCACGCCGTCGTGACCGCCACCGAGACTCCACTCACAGGGTCGACCGGCCACGACGAGGGCAACCTCGGCACGAACATGTGCCGATACGTCGGCGCACACATCCCTGCACCGACCAGCGCGCACGGAGGGAACGGCGAAGGGTCCCAAGGCGCGTCCAGAGCGCGTTGACCCGCAGGGAACCTCGCGCCGCGTGCCGCGGCCGGTGCCGAGGAACCCAAGGATGCGCCGCTACGACGGCACCACCGTGATGGTGAACGGGCTGGTGGCTCCGCTCGGGAGCACCAGCGGGACGCCCCCGATCGCCAGCTGGGCGTACGTCGTGGCTCCGATCACGATCGTCGCACGGCCGGTGAGCGAGACGGACGCGGTCGCACCGGGCGTAAAGGTCTGCGCGAGCACGGTCGTGCCCGTCGACGAGGTCACGCTCATCCAACAGTCCGACGTGGTGGCACCCACGAGGAGGGAGTACGCCGTGCTGCCGGACGCGGTGGTCGGGGTGTACGTGGCCGACGAGCTGGTCGCGCTCACGGCGGTGTACCTGGGCGGGATCGTCGTCGAGGGCGTGGTCGGCGCAGCGGAGACGTGCGGCCGTGAGCCCGCGGCAGGCTTCGCCGAGTGGGTTCCATGATGCAAGCGCACGAGCAGGAAGGCGCCGACCCCCACGGCCACGACGACGAGCACCGCCACGAGCGCGGCGATCGCCGTGCCGTGCCGAACCGGGTGCTCGATCGCCACGAGCGAGGGGAGGCCGCCCCTTTCGCGCCCGGCTCCCGAGCTGCCGCCCGAGCCGGAACGGGGCCCGACTCCCGAGCTGCCGCCCGAGCCGGCACGGGGCCCGGCTCCCGCCGGGGTCTCGGTGCCCCGTGCGGCGGGATGCCCCGCGCCCCGTTCGTCGTCACCGAGTCGCCCGAGCACGTCCAACGTCCGCCGATACCCGGCGATCGATCTGGCTTCCCAGCGACCCCTTCTCACCTCCTCCATATAACAGGATCGACGAACCCGATGCTCCGAGGATGCCGGCAGCACAAGCACGTCCCCGATCAGAGTGCCAGCCCAGCCGCGACAACGATCGCCCTCCCGCGCCTGTAGCCTTTGATTTCAATCACACTGCACTGGCATTTCCCGGAACGGAGGATTGGATCGCGGTGATGTCCATCGAGATCGACAAGATCGACGGGAGGAGGGCGAGAGGCCTCAGGACGCGGGATGCGATCGTCAGCGCCTTGCTCGACCTGGTCGCCGCGGGCGACGTGGCGCCGACGGCGCAGCGCATCGCCGATCGGGCGGGCGTCTCCGTTCGATCCGTCTACCAGCACTTCGCCGACGTCGAGGGCCTCTACGCCGATGCCGCTCAGCGAACGTACCAGTGGGTGCGAGACACGGCGAAGGACATCGACGCCGCTCTCCCCTTGGCGAAGCGAGTCGACCTGTTCGTGGACAATCGGACGACCACGCTCGAGGGACTGCTGCCGTTCCATCGTGCCGTGAGGCTCATGGAACCCGATTCCGACCACATCCGCGCCGCGAGGCTGGAGATGGAGGCGTGGGAGAAAGCGCGCGTCGCCAAGATCTTTGCACCGGAGCTGCGGGCGAAGGCCGCGCCCTCTCGCTCCGCCGCTATCGCCGGGATCGACGTGCTCGCCAGCGCGGAGGCCTGGGATCGCATGCGGCGCCACGGGCAGTCGACCCGCACCGCTCGCCAGGTGCTTCGCCTGGGGATCCTCTCCCTCCTGGGCGCGGCATAACCGTCTGCACACGTCAAGTGCGCAGGCCGGTCAAGTGCGCAGGCCGGTCAGGTGCGCAGGCCGGTCAGGTGCGCAGGCCGGTCAGGTGCGCAGGCCGGAACGAGGACGGAGCGGAGGGACGATGGTGGCGCGGCGGGGATTTGCCCGATCGCGAGCCGAGAGGACCGGGTCGACGACGCCCCAGTCAGCTCCGACGTCGGGGTCGTCCCACGCGAGGCCGAGCTCGTCGGCGGGGTTGTAGTAGCTGTCCACGAGGTACCAGAGGAGGAGGTCGCTCAACGCGGCGAACCCGTGTGCCACACCCGGCGGGATGAAGAGCCCCCGGTCTTCGCCGCCGTCGAGCACGATCGTCTCGGTCACGCCGTCGGTCCGTGAGCCCTCACGGAGGTCGTGCAGCACCACGCGGGCCCGCCCCCGCAGCACGTACCAATAGTCGGCCTGATGGAGGTGGTAATGGAGGCCCACGACCGTGCCCGCCTGCTTCTCCGAGCGATTGGCCTGCACCATCTCGCGCCCCAGTGGGAGCCACTGGCGCCGGTACGTCTCCACGAAGCGGCCGCGCTCGTCGTCGTGAACGTCGGGGACGACGACGAGGACGTCGTCGATGTCGGTGGTGAGAAAGGTCGGCACCGCCGCACAGTAGCCGGGTCAGCTGCAGATGCGGCCATACTTGCTCCGGGAGAAGAGGGGGGCTGTCTTCGCCGAGCCCGAGCTCGAGGACCCTGCCGGTGACGGGCTCGTGGTCTCCTGCGTCGTGGACCCTCCCACGGCGCACTCGACCCGTGCGAGCACTCCATCGATCACGGGCGTCCCTGCGGGACCGAACGCGCGCCATGCGCGCACCACGCGCGGCCAGCTCGTCGAGGACTTGGCCGGCGCGAGCACGACCATCGGCGGGTGCCGGGACGAAGAGGCGAACGCCTGGCAGGTGAACCCGACGGGCAGGCCGTCCTCCAGCGCTGACACGACCTGACGCCCGTCGCGAACCGACCGAGCACCTCCCGAAACCGTGTCACATCGGCTCCGCCGCGCGCTGCCGCTCCGGCGCGGCGGCCGCCTCCCCGAGCCGGCTTCGTGTGCTCCGAGCTGGCGGGATGACGCCATCGGCGCCCGACGCCAACGAGCGACCGACTCGGACGATCACGGGCGCCCGGACACCGTAATTCCGTCGAGCAGCGCGCCCGCCGGGCTCATGCCAGCGCAAGCGCGCCTTCTTGCCGGGACGCGAGGCCCTCGGCCACGAGCGCCTCGGCGACACGGAGGGCACGGAGCTCGTCGTCGGGCGACCCTGCCGTCGTCGCGACCGCCCGAGCCGGGACCGGTGCGAGGCGGAGTGCTCGCACGAGCCGGCCACGGCCCTCGCGATCCGATCCGGCGAACCGCCCCTGTCGTCGGCGGGTCGGCGCGGCGGGGTCCGGCGCGGCGG
>JAKAQM010000159.1 GCA_021822565.1 Actinomycetes bacterium
ATGCTTGCCAAGCTGAACTGGTAATGAGATCGCGATCTTCGAGCTCAGGGCCTCTGACGCTCACAGGGGAGCGATCGGCGCCTTCCACGCCGGTTCGACCTGATCGGTCGGACGAGGTGAGAGCGCCGGAGCTCCCGAGGGCACGCGGGCGCCGAAGCGGGCGCCGAAGCCGGCCACATCGTTGGCGTCGTGCGGTACAGAGCCTCGTCGTCGTCGCGCTGCTCGTCATGGCGCTCCTCGGGGCTGCGGTCGGCTACGAGCTCGCGTTGCCCGGCGTGGGCGCTGCCCCGCAGATGGTGGCGGCGATCGTCAGGGCGCACCACGGCGAGCTCGGGCGGCTTCCCCTCCCGAAGAAGCTGGCCACGTCCATCGTCGCGGTCGAAGACGAGCACTTCTACACAAACCTCTTCTCGAACGTGCTCGACGGAGCGGCGCGTGCTGCCGTTGCCTCGCTGGAGCGAAGCGGCGACCCCGGTGGGAGCACCATCGCCCAGCAGCTGGCCAAGCAGCTCTTCCCGCGACCCCCTGGCTTCGCCACCTCGCTCGAGGATCTCGCGCTCGGGATCAAGCTGTCGCTCGCCTTCCCGAGGACGAAGATCCTCCAGATGTACTTGAACGCGATCTACTACGGGAACGGCTACTGGGGTGACGTCGCCGCCGCGCATGGCTACTTCGGCGTGAGCCCCGACCGGCTCAGCTGGGCGGAGGCCTCCATGCTCGCGGGCCTTCCCCAGGCGCCGTCGGCGTACGACCCGTTGCACCACTTCTCGCTGGCCAAGATGCGGCAGCGCCACGTCCTCGCCCAGCTCGTCGCCAACCACGACCTCACCACCGCACAGGCCGCCGCCGCCTACCGAGCCCCGCTGCCGCTCCGACGCCCTCTCGGGCGGTGAGCGAGCGGCTCACGGATCGCCGCTGCCTCCGGGAGCCTCGGGCCCGGCGACGTCGTGCGTGCCGCGTGTGCGAGCGCCGTCGCCGTGACGCCGGCGCGGTCGGTGGCCGTTCGGCTCGACGAGCAGGAGGAGGTCGCCGGGGCGCACCTCGGGGTCGTCTGCGACGCCGAGTGACACGAATGCCCCGCTCACCACGCCGAGCACCAGCTCGCGCCGATCGCTGCGCACCACGCTGAGCAGGCGGGGCGGTTCGTCCGGCCCCACCCTGTGCTCGACCAGCCGGTGCTCCTGGCCGCGCACGAGCTGCATGAGCAGCTCGCTGGCGTGGGGGGCTTCGAGCCCCTTGGCGACGGTATGGCCGGTGAGGTCGTCGGGGGAGAGCACCTGGAGCACGCCGAGGTCCTTCAGCGCCGGGATGAGGCGGCTCGAGCTCACGAGCGCGGTGACGGGGACGTCCGGGGCCTCCTGTCGCACCAGGACCGCGCTCACCAGGACGTCCCCATCGTTCTCCCCTGCGATGAGGATCCTCGACGCACGCTCGGGATGCCCGCGTGCGAGCACCTCCTCGGAGGTGGGGTCCCCTTTGATCAGGTGAACGTGGTGCGGAACGCTCGACGGGTCGACGTCTGCGACGAGGATGACCGCATCGCCCGCGGACCCCAGCTCCTTCAGCACGACCGGTATCGCCGGATGCGCGCCGAGGACGAGGACGTACGAGCCTTCTGGGAACCGCGCTCCGACGTCCAAGAGCTTTCTCACTCCTCTCACGACTGCCGATCCGGTCATGACGGCGAAGGCGCCGGCGAGCAGCGGGATCGTCGTCAGCATCACCGCCGAGGCGACGAAGCGGCCCGATGCGTTCTTCGGCGTCACGTCACCGTAGCCAACCGTCGTCGCCGTGGTGATCGCCCAGTACCAGCCCGTCGTCAAGGGAATGTGCTGGGTCTCCGCGAACACCACCCCGCCCACGATGATGAGCACGGCAGCAGCGCCGACCAGGATCAGCGCATGCCATCGAGTCCGGATGTCGAGCAGCCTGATGAGGAAGAACGGCATCGATCGCCTCTCGTCTCGCCCCGCGGGTCATGGCGCCGGGGTGTGCGCCCTCCATTTGAACCCGCCCATCCTGCCCAGCTGCACCAGGAGCGCCGAGCCGAAGAGGGCGATCACCACCTCGAGGGCGAGGAACGTCCCTCGCAGGCCGATCGCCTCGCTCAGCCATCCGCAGGCCAGCGGGACGACCACGGCGACGGCCCCGATCGACGCGTTCAGCCCGCCGTTCGCGCGACCGAGGTCGTCGGAGAGCGACTCCGCGAGGTGGGCCCCCGCCAGGGGGTACGTGAGGCCGTGGGGCATTCCGAGCATCGCCATCGCGATCAGGAGCGCCGCGAACCCGTGCCCGAGGCCGAGCAGGGCGAGGCCGCCGGCCGTCAAGGCGACCGACGCGACGAGAGGCACGCCGACGGTAGGAAGGGGCGAGTAGCGCACCAGCGCGCCCCGCACCGCCAACGATGCGGCGAAGAAGCTGGTGAACGCGATCTCGACCCCCGACGACGACACCCCGTAGCTGTGGCGGCCGAGCAGCCCTCCGAACCCCATGAGCGCGACGAACGGGGCCTCGTAGCTGAGCATGATCGCCAGCGCGAGCCGGTATGCCGGCAGCGCCAGCAGCGGCCTTCGCCCCTTGGCCCGGTCCTTGGGCGGAACGGAGCGGGTGCCACGCGCGGGCGCGTCGCTCGTGGCGGTGGGCACGACCACCTGCGCGGTCACGAGCTGCCGAGCGAGCCGATCGCCACGCTCCGCCCGGAGCGCGAGGAGCAGGGAGACGACCGGAAGGGGAATGAGCGCGGCGACGGTCTCGTGCAGCGACTGGCCGGTCAGATGCAGGCACGCCGCCTCGATGAACGGACCCCCCGCGAGGCCGAGCGAGAGCGCGACCGTGTAGAGCGCGAGCGCTCTGGACGGGACGCTCGCACGGCTGCCCACCAGCGTCATGGTGGCGGGGAAGATGAGGCCGCCCGCGCCTCCGAGCAGGACGGCGGATGCCCACAGCCCGACCACCCCCGCCCCGGGCACGGCGAGCGCGACGAACGCGACGACGAGCAACGACTGCCCCGCGGCGAGGGTCCTGTAGGCGTTGGATGCCGTGGCACGTGCTCCGATCGTGGCCGAGGCCAGGATGCCGGCCGCTCCAGCGAATGCCACGATCACCCCGATGAGGTGATTGCTCACCGCGAGGAGATCGTGCCCGATCAGCGGGTACGTCGTCTGGCCCGCGTTCTGCGCCGCTCGCCCGAGTGCGGTGACCGGCAGGATGAAGCCCGCTCCCTCGAACGCGCGGAACGGCCGGTGGCCTGCTCGACGCGGCACGTCTTTCAGTTCAGGCGTGCCAGCGCTGCTGCGAGCCGTCGAAGTCCGACAGGTCCCACAGCCGGGCGCGGAGCGGGACCAGCCGGTAGAGCACGTCGACGGTCGGATCGTGGGACGGGAGGTACACCGCGTCCTCGGGGTCCGGGTACTTCCGATCCAGCGCCCTCACGACGTCAGGATGGTCCGAGGGCGGGCCGAGGGTGGCGAAGGTGCCGTCGACGATGACGACGTGCTCGGCAGGCTCCAGGTGGATCGTCACTCTCGGGTCACGGGACAGGTGTCTCGCCTTCACGGTGCTCTGGGACGTGTAGCAGTGAAGGGCGCCGCCGACGACCGCACCCCAGACCGGGACGGCGTGGGGTGCCCCGGAGAGGCCGATGGTCACCAGCCAGTAGCTGCGCGCGGGCGCGAGCCGGTCGGCGACCTCGTCCCAGGAGATCGTTGCGGGTGCCACGGTCGCAGCTTTTCACACCACCGAGCGCGTCGGCTCGGCGCCCGACGGTGAAGGAGGACAGGCGATCAGCTGGACCGTGTCCATCGGCAGGCGGGCGCCTGCGGCGCACTGGTCGATCGCCAGCTCGACGTGCACGCCTCGGAGGCGCCCTTCCCGGCCCATGTCGGCGATCTCCCCCCGGCTGAAGTACGCGACGACAGGGTGCTCTGCGGACGTGCGCAGCTGGCCACCCGACACCTCCGAGCGGAACACGAAGTTGACCACCCCGATGCCCTCCGACGTGCAAGGACAGTGGTAGATGGCCACCAGGTACTCCACCTCGACGTCGAGCCCCGTCTCCTCTCGAGCTTCCCGCACGGCGGCCTCGGACAGCGTCTCGCCCAGCTCGGGCTTCCCCGCCGGGAGGTTGAACAGGGATCGTGCCGGCTCCTTGGATTCTTGGACGAGGAGGTAGCGTCCGCCGCGGGCGATCAGGTTCGAGCAGCCGATGACGGTCGCAGGGAGGTCGGCGGCCACCGCTCTCAGCTCCCTGCCGGCCGGTCGAGCTGTGGGGCGTGCTGCTCGAGGGCCCGGGCGACGAGGGTCATCGGGTGCACGCTGCGCACCCCGGCGGCGGCGAGGTGCATGGCGCACCCGGGATTGGCGCTGGCGACCACGTCGGGGGCTGCCCGTGCGATCGACGCCAGCTTGCGATCGCGGATCGCTCGGGCTTGGTGGCGCTCGACGAAGGCGTACGCTCCGCCCGCGCCGCAGCACAAGCCGTCGTCGTCGAGCTCGACCAGCTCCCTCACGAATGGAGCGAGCACCGCGCGCGTCGCCTGGTGCACCCGCTGGACGTGGCGGAGGTGGCACGGGTCCTGGACCGCCACGCGGAGGTCGAGAGGAGGCACGTCGGGGAGCTGCGCCATCCGTGTAGCGAGCCATTCCGACACGTCGAACACCCGAGCGGCCAGCTCCCGCGCGGCGTCGGACCCGAGGAGCTCGCCGTACTCCTTCATCATGGCTCCGCAGCCCGCGGCGTCGACGAGCACCGGGCGACCATCACCAAGCGCGCTCACGGCGCGCTGTGCGAGCCGGCGCGCGGAGCGGGTCAGGCCCGCGTGTGCGTGCAGAGCGCCGCAGCACGGCACGCGGTCGCCCGTGGGCATGGCGCCGAAGCCTGCTGCGGCGAGGACTCGCATCGTGTCGCGATGCACGTCTCGCTCGAACGCGTCCATGACGCAGCCGGTGAAGAGGTGCACGTCGGGCCCCGAAGGCGTGAGCGGTCCCTGGCGGAGGGGGAGCCTCGGCAGCCCGGCCGACTGGGGGACGGCGCGGAGCCGCTGGCCCACGGCGAGGGCGCGGCTCGCGGCCCGCACCAGTGGCGGGTGGGCGAGCGCCGCGTAGCCGACGCGGATCGGAGGGGGGACCGAGAGGCCCTCGTCCGCCAGCACCTCACGGGTGCGCGCCATGAGGTGCCCGAAGGGCACCCCGCTCGGGCACGCCGTCTCGCAGGCGCGGCACTGCACGCACGTCTCGAAGGAGCGCCGAACCGGCCCCGAGAGCGGCGCGCCCTCGCGCTCGACGGCGCGCATCAGCGCGATCCGCCCACGCGGCGACTGGCTCTCGTCGCCGGTCACGCGGAACGTCGGGCAGGAAGAGAGGCACAGGCCGCACTGCACGCACCGGCTGAGCTCGCTCGCGTCGAGCCCGAGGGTGGTCACCGCTCCCTCACGGGGCGACAAGGGTGCCTCACGGAACGAGAAGG
>JAKAQM010000033.1 GCA_021822565.1 Actinomycetes bacterium
GCACGCGTGAGGGTCCGCGGTCCCGGCACCGAGCGCGAGCTGGGCATCGGCGAGCTGGTGACCGGGGTGAAGCGGACGGCGCTCGAGCCCCAAGAGCTCGTGGTCTCGCTCCGTGTGCCCCGGCTCGACGGTCCCCAGCACTTCTTGAAGGTGGGGACCCGCAACGCCATGGTGATCGCCATCGCCTCGGCTGCGGTCGTCTTGGACCTCGAGGCCCGCCGGGTCCGCGCCGCGTTCGGGTCGGTCGGCCCGGTCCCGGTCCGCCCGCACGAGGCCGAGGACGAGCTGAGCGACGCGATCGACTGGGGTCGGCTCAGCGCCAGCGAGGCAGCGGTGAGCCGGTTCGGCGAGCTGGCGGCGCGGGCCTGCTCCCCGATCACCGACCACCGCAGCACCGCCGCCTACCGTCGCCGCGCGGTCGAGGTCGTCGCTGCAAGAGGACTGAGGAGGTGCCTCCGTGACGTCGCGTGAAGTCGCAAGGTCCCCTGACGGGTGCCAAGAACCCGGCGAAGAAGCATCCGATGCGCCGGCCGACGAGGTCGCCGGGGCCTACGAGCTCGCCGGCGCCTACGAGCTCGCCGGCGCCTACGAGCTCCACGTCAACGGCACCGTTCGGACCGTCGAGGACGCATGGCTGGGGGAGAGCCTGCTCTACGTGCTGCGCGAGCGTCTGGGCCTCTCGGGGGCCAAGAACGCCTGCGAGCAGGGGGAGTGCGGATCCTGCTCGGTCCTGCTCGACGACGTGGTGGTGTGCGCGTGCTGTGTGCTGGCGGTCGACGCGATCGGAAGCCACGTCGAGACCGTCGAAGGCGTCACCGAGCGCGGGGTGGCAGCCGACGTCCAGGCGGCGTTGCTCGCTGCGGGCGGCGTCCAGTGCGGGTTCTGCACCCCTGGCTTCGTCGTCGCGGTCTACGACCTCCTGCGGCGACGACCGGACGCGGGCGAGCTCGAGGTGAGAGAGGCGCTCTCGGGGAACCTGTGCCGCTGCACCGGCTACGGGCGCATCCTCGAAGCGGTTCGAACGGTGCAGGAGGA
The DNA here is from genome assembly GCA_021822565.1 of Actinomycetes bacterium. Classification (GTDB taxonomy): domain Bacteria; phylum Actinomycetota; class Acidimicrobiia; order Acidimicrobiales; family RAAP-2; genus JAJYVT01. The sequence continues at coordinate 1,036 of JAKAQM010000033.1, forward strand.
GCGTTCCGGTGCCGCGGTCTAGCGCGCCCACGGTCACCCGGCCAAGAGCAGGAGCCCGGCTGGGGGCGGGCGTCGGGGCCGATGCCGCGCGGCCCGACGGCGTGCCCAAGGCGCGCGGCGAGTTCGCGTTCTCGTCGGACCTGTGGATGGACGGGATGCTGTGGGGAAAGACCCTGCGCAGCCCGCACGTCTCGGCGCGCATCGTCGCCGTCGACCCGTCGCCGGCGCTCGCGATCCCCGGCGTACGCGCCGTGGTCACCGCGGCGGACGTTCCCGGACGTCCCACGTACGGTCTCGAGGTGCCCGACCAGCCGGTGTTCGCCTCCGAGGTCGTGCGCTACCACGGCGAGCCCGTCGCGGCCGTCGCCGCGGACCACCCCGAGGCCGCACGTGCGGCGGCGCGGGCGATCGAGGTGGTCTACGAGCCGCTCGAGCCGGTCGTCGACGCGGAGCGCGCGCTCGAGGCGCCGCCGCTGCACCCCGACGGGAACCTGTTCCGGCACCTCGTCATCCGCCACGGAGACCTCGAGGCGACCGGTGACGTGGTGGTCGAGGGAAGCTACGTGGTCGGCATGCAGGACCAGGCCTTCATGGGGCCCGAGTCCGGGCTCGCCGTCCCGGCCGAGGACGGCGGGATCGACCTGTACGTCGCCACCCAGTGGCTCCACGTCGATCGCGACCAGATCGCAGAGAGCCTGGGGATGCCGCCCGAGCGGGTGCGCCTGCACCTCGCCGGCGTGGGCGGCGCCTTCGGCGGGCGTGAGGACGTGAGCCTCCAGATCCACCTGTGCCTCCTCGCGCTCGGCACCGGCAGACCCGTCAAGATGGTCTACTCGCGAGACGAGTCCTTCTTCGGCCACGTGCACCGGCACCCGGCCAAGATGTGGTTCCGCCACCACGCGACCCGCGGCGGCGATCTCGTGAAGGTCGAGGCCCGCATCGTGCTCGACGGCGGCGCGTACCTGTCGTCGTCGAACGCGGTGGTCTCGAACGCGGCGTGCTTCGCGCCCGGCCCCTACAGGGTGCCCAACGCGCTCATCGACGCCTACGCGGTGCGCACGAACAACCCGCCGTGCGGCGCGATGCGCGGGTTCGGCGCCGTGCAGGTCTGCTACGGGCACGAGGCGCAGATGGACAAGCTCGCGGCCGCGCTCGGGATGGACCCGGTGGAGCTACGGCTCCGCAACGCGCTCGAGCGCTTCGACCGGCTGGTCACCGGCCAGGTGCTCACCGGCGCCGTGCCGGTGCGCGAGTGCATCCGCGCGGCGATGGCGCACCCGCTGCCTCCTGCGCCGAGCCCACTCGACCCCCCCATGGCGCGCCCGGGCGGAGCAGGGCTGACCGCCGATCACGCCGACGTCCGACGCGGCGTGGGGGTGGCGGTGAGCGTGAAGAACGTCGCGTACTCCGAGGGGTTCGACGACTACGCGACGGCGCGGGTTCGCCTCGAGGTGGGTGTGGGCGGCGAGCCGGTGGCGACCGTCGTGGCCGCGACGGCCGAGGTGGGCCAGGGGTTCGTCACGCTCGCCCAGCAGATCGTGCGCGAAGAGCTCGGCGTGGCGGGCGTGCTGCTCGCTCCTGCCGGGACGACCGACATCGGCTCTGCAGGCTCTTCGAGCGCGTCCCGCCAGACGTGGATGAGCGGCGGCGCGATCCAGCTCGCCTGCGCCGCCATCCGGCGCCAGCTGATCGCGCGCGCCGCTGCATCCTGGGGGTGCGCCGAGAGCTCGCTCGAGTGGGACGCGGCAGAGGTGGTGCACGAGGGGACCGGCGAGCGGCTGGGGCTCGCTGCGCTCCTCGCCCACGGCGCCGTCGAGGCGGAGCACGAGTACCATCACCGCCCCACCGTGCCGCTCGACGCCGACGGGCAGGGCGACGCCCACCTCTCGGTGATGGTGGCAGCCCACCGCGCGGTGGTCGACGTCGACCCGGGGCTCGGCCTCGTCAAGGTGGTGCAGGTGGCGACCGGCCAGGACGTCGGACGCGCGCTCAACCCCACCCAGGTCACCGGGCAGATCGAGGGCGGCATCGCCCAGGGGATCGGGCTCGCGGTGATGGAGGAGATCGTCCTCGACGAAGGCCGCGTGAAGAACCCGTCGTTCACCGATTACCTGGTCCCGACCACGCTCGACATGCCTGCGGTCGCGGCGACCTTCGTGGAGGAGCCCGAGCCCGACGCGCCCTACGGCGCCAAGGGGGTCGGCGAGCCCCCTGCCATCTCGTCGGGCCCGGCCGTGCTGGCCGCGATCCGCGACGCGACCGGCATGGCGCTCACGCGTGCCCCGGTGCGCCCGGAGGACATCGCACTGGCCGGGGCGGCCCCGCTGAGCGTCGCATCGGGGCAGCCGCGCTGAGCGCACCACCGGGGCAGCCCGCCCGGACGGCTCAGCAGCAGTTCGGGTCCAGGACCCCTGCGAGCGCCCCCAGCGCGAGCCGATCGGCCGCGTAGTAGATGCTCGCGCCCTGGCGGGTCGCCGACAGCAGACCCGCCCGGCTGAGCTGGCCGAGATGATGGCTCACCGTCGCGTCGGTCAGCTGCAGCTCGCGGGCGAGGTCGACGTTGCGAGCGCCTCCGGAGCCGGCGGCGAGCACCAGCGAGAGGAGCTTGATCCGTACGGGGTCCGCGAGCGCCTTGAGCCTGAGGGCGACCTCGAGCGCGTCGCCGTCGCTCACCACTCCCGCTGCGACCGGGGCGCAGCACACCGCACCGGACAGCTCGATGGTCGGCAAGGATCTCGGCACGATCTCAGCCTAGCTGTTCCCTTGACGGATGTCGAGGTATCGGCTATCCTGACCCTCGACATTCGTCTAGGTAATTCCGGGTGAGGAGAGCGCGATGCCACACGAGACCACGTTGGACGACGCCGGCGACGTGAGAGCGGTCGTCCGGCGTCGGTACGCCGCAGCGGCAACCGCAGCCGCCGGGCCGGTGCCAGCCGCGTCGTGCTGTGGCCCGCCCTCGGCCGCGGCGAACCCAGCCGCGTCGTGCTGTGGCCCGTCCTCGGCGTCCGCTCCCAGCGTCTGCGGACCTACAGGCCAGGCGGTGTTCGGGGCGGCGCTGTACGAGGGCCTGGCCGAGGAGGGCGTCCTGCCCGACGCCGTCTCCGTGTCGCTCGGCTGCGGCGTGCCGACCGCCGTGGCCGACCTGCATCCGGGCGAGGTCGTCCTCGACCTCGGCGCCGGCGCCGGCGCCGACGTGCTCATCGCCGCGCGGCGGGTCGCGCCCGGGGGCAGGGCGATCGGGCTCGACATGACTCCGGAGATGCTCGCGCTTGCCCGCCGCAACGCCGCCGCAGCCGGGGTCGACAACGTCGAGCTCCTCGAGGGCTATCTCGAGGAGATCCCGCTCTCCGACGACAGCGTGGACGTGGTGATCTCCAACTGCGTGATCAACTTGGCGGCCGACAAGTCAGTGGTGCTGCGCGAGGCTGCCCGCGTGCTCCGTCCCGGCGGGCGACTGGCGGTGTCCGACGTGATCGCCGATCCGGGAATGGATGCGGAGACCCGCGCCGACATGGTTGCGTGGACGGGCTGCATCGCCGGAGCGCTCACCGAAGCCGCCTACCGCGCGGCGTTGGCCGACGCGGGATTCGAGCACGTCGAGATCGTCGAGACCCATCGAGTGCACCCGCACGCCGCCGCCGCCGTCATCCGGGCAGGGCTCGGCCAAGCGGATCAGGGCGAGCCTGCTCCGTTGCCCGGTGACGTCTCCTGAGCCGCGGCGATCTGGACGAAGGCGAGCCGGATCTGCGCCAACGCGTCACGCAGGGACGGGTGGGCCTCGCCGAGGCGCTCGCCCAGCCCGTCGACGACGAAGCCGAGTGCGTCGATCGCGAGGCGCGCGTCGTCGAGGTGCGGCGGCGATCCCGACAGGTACACGGCAGCGAGCTCGAAGAGCCCGTAGCAGTGGTTGGCCACGACGACGTCGGCCGGTGCTTCGGCGAGCTCGCGCCGCAGCGCGTCGACGTCGGCATCCGCCGAGCCGCCCTCGTCGGCGCCGGGGATCCGCGCGCCGTGCCCGGCGCCCGGCGTCGCGCGCTCGTTCGCAGGAGCCCCGACGCCGCCCTCGCTGCGGCCACCCGCGCGCTCGTCCGGCTGGTCGCGGCCGACGGGATGCTCCCCTGATGGGGTCCACAGGCTCATGCTGGTAGCCTATGCATCCGAGAAAGCGGGGCCCCCGTCAACAGGGTCTCCACCCGGCCACTCGTGGTGTGCCGGGTCGATTCGGCATTGCCCGATCGGGTATGGCTCCGCTTGCACGATGATGGTCGCGGAAGGACCGTCGGCCCGAGACAGAGAGGACGATGCCGCATAGTCACCGCCGCTGCACCTGAGCACCGGATCAACGACCGCATCCGAGCCCGCGAGGTCCGCCTCGTGGACCCCGACGGGCAGCAGCTCGGGATCAAGCCGCTGCCCGAGGCGCTGAGCATCGCCAGGGGGCTCGACATGGACCTGGTCGAAGTCGCCCCCATGGCGAGCCCGCCGGTCTGTCGGATCATGGACTACGGAAAGTTCAAGTTCGACGAGGCACAGCGGGCCAAGGAGAGCCGGCGCAAGACCGTCCACGTCGGGTTGAAGGAGATGAAGTACCGGCCGAAGATCGGGTCGGGCGACTTCGAGACCAAGACCCGCCAGGTGGCGAAGTTCCTCGACGACGGCCACAAGGTGAAGATCACGATCATGTTCCGAGGGCGCGAGGTCTTCCACCCCGAGCTGGGCAAGCGGATCCTGGACCGGATCGCCGAGCAGATGGACGGCTCGGCCAAGGTCGAGGCCGAGCCCCGGCTCGACGGCCGGAACATGGTGATGGTCCTCGCTCCGGACAAGCGAGCCAAGCAATCGGCGGCTGCGCGCCAGCACCACCAGGATCACGACGGCGCGAGCACCGAGGAACCCCACGAGGAACTCCAGGAACTCCACGAGGAACTCCAGGGACCCCAGGAATGAACCCCAGGAACAAGGGAACGACATGCCGAAGATGAAGTCGGACAGGGGCGCAGCCAAGCGCGTGAAGATCACGGGCTCGGGTCGCCTGCGCCGCCGTCAGCAGAACCGGTCGCACCTGCTCGAGAAGAAGAGCAGCGTCCGGACCCGGCGGCTGTCGCGCGAGAGGGATTTCGCCAGCGGAGACGAGCGGCGCGTGAAGCGCATGCTCGGGATCTGAGAGGGGAGCAGCCATGGCCCGAGTGAAGCGTGCCGTCCACGGCCGCAAGCACCACCACGCGATCCTGGAGCAGGCCAAGGGGTACTACGGGAACAAGAGCCGCACGTACCGCGCCGCCAACGAGCAGGTGCTCCACTCCATGCAGTACGCGTACCGGGACCGGCGCGCACGCAAGGGGGACTTCCGCAAGCTGTGGATCCAGCGCATCAACGCGGCCGCCCGGTTGCACGGGATGAGCTACAGCAGGTTCATCGCCGGGCTCCACGAGGCTGGCGTGCACGTGGATCGCAAGGTGCTCGCAGACCTGGCAGTCACCGACGACGCCGCGTTCGGAGCGCTCGTCGCCGTCGCAGGCGCGGCGCTGCAGCCCTCCTGAGCCTCGCGTACGCACACCCGCGGGTACGCCGGATCCGGCGCCTGCTCGAGCGCCGCCCGGCCCGGCGGGCGGAGCGGGCGTTCGTCGCGGAGGGGGTCGAGGTCATCCGCACGGGGATCCTCGCTGGCGTGGTCCCCGAGTCGCTCTACGTCGCCGCCGGGGCCGCGGACGTCGACGCCGGCCTCGCCGAGGTCGTCCGACTGGCGCACGACGCCGGCGCGCGCGTCTTCGAGCTTGCGCCCGGCGTCGTCGAGCGCGTCGCCGCGACGGTGACGCCCCAGCCGCTCCTCGGGGTCTTCCCGATGGTCGACGTCCCATGGGTGCCCGAAGGCGCCGACCTGGTGGTCGTCATGGCCGACGTCCGGGACCCCGGCAATGCGGGAACCGTGCTTCGAAGTGCCGACGCCTCGGGCGCCAGCGCGGTCGTGTGCTGCGGCGGAACCGTCGATCCGTACAATCCGAAGACCGTGCGCGCGTCGGCGGGCTCGCTGTTCCACGTGCCCGTCGTCCTCGCTGGAGCGACCGCGACAGCCCTCGGCGCCCTCGGCGCGGCGGGTCTGCGCCGGCTCGGCGCGGTCGTGAGCGGGGGAGAGGACTACGCAGCGGTCGACTGGTCGGTCCCCACCGCGCTGGTGCTGGGCAACGAAGCATGGGGCCTGCCTGCGGGACTTCCCCTCGACGGGCTGGTGGGGATCGCGATGGCGGGACGGGCAGAGTCGCTCAACGTCGGGATGGCGTGCGCGGTGCTGTGCTTCGAGGCGCTCCGCCAGCGCCGATCTGCGCCGCGTGGATCTACGATGCAGCGGTGACCGGCACGGTGAGGTTCGCAGAGATCGAGCGAGACGCTGCGGACGCGCTCGTCTCGGCGACGTCGCTCGCTGCGCTCGCCGAGGCCCAGACGGCGGTGCTGGGGAAGCGGAGCGCACTCGCGTCGGCCCACCGCGACCTCGCTGCGCTCGACCCCGAGGAGCGGCGCGCCGCGGGCAGGGTCCTCCACGAGATCCGGACGCACCTCGAGGCGCTGGCGGCCGAGCGGGCGGCGGCGCTGGCGGCACGAGAGCGCGCAGAGATGCTCGATCGGGACCGCCTGGACCTGACCGAGGTGACCGACGACGAGGTCCGCTCCGTGATCAGGCGGGGACGGCTGCACCTGGTGGACCAGACCCGGCGCGAGCTCGAGGACGTCTTCGTCGCCATGGGGTTCACGGTCGCCGAGGGCCCGGAGGCGGAGACGGACTGGTACAACTTCGAGGCGCTCAACATCCCGCCCGCGCATCCCGCGCGCAGCATGTGGGACACCTTCTACCTCGATCTCGGCCAACCCGAGACCGTCGTCCTGCGCACGCACACCTCGCCGGTGCAGGTGCACCTCATGGAGGAGCAGGCCCCGCCCGTCCACGCGGTGATGCCCGGCCGCTGCTACCGCAGGGAGACCGCCGACGCGCGACACCTCCCGGTGTTCCACCAGATCGAGGGGCTCGTCGTCGACCACGGCATCACCTTCGCCGACCTCGCCGGGACGATCGAGACCTTCACGACGGCGTACTTCGGCGCCGACATCCACTCGCGCCTGCGCCCCGGGTACTTCCCCTTCACCGATCCCTCTGCGGAGGTCGAGGTGACGTGCACGATCTGCCGCGGCAAGGGCTGCCGCACCTGCTCGGGGACCGGCTGGGTGGAGCTCGCCGGCTGCGGCATGGTGGACCCGGCGGTCTTCGCGGCCGTCGGGATCGACCCCCAGGAGTGGACCGGGTTCGCGTTCGGGTTCGGGATCGACCGGTGCGCGCAGATGCGCCATCTCATCGCCGACACCCGTGCGCTCGCCGAGAACGACGTCCGGTTCCTGAGGCAGTTCTGACGTCGCCGGGATGAAGACCCCGCTCAGCTGGCTGCGCGACTTCGCGCCGTTCGACACCTCGGAGGTGTCCCGCCTCGTGACGACCCTCGACGAGCTCGGCCTCGTCGTCGAAGGGGTCGAGCACGTCGGCGAGGGCCTCGGTGACGTCGTGGTCGCCCTGGTCGAAGGCGTCGACGCGATCCCGGGGGCGGACCGGATCCGCCTCGTCACGGTCGACGCCGGCCAAGGCCCCCTCGAGGTGGTCTGCGGAGCGCAGAACTTCGCGGCCGGCGACCTGGTGCCGCTCGCACCCATCGGAGCGGTCCTCCCCGGCGAGGTCGAGATCCGGCGCCGCACGATGAAGGGGGCCGTGTCCAACGGCATGCTGTGCTCGGCACGCGAGCTCCGCCTCTCCGACGATCACCAAGGCATCCTGGTGCTGAACGACGTCGAGGGCGCCCGGCCCGGCGTGCCCCTCACCGATGCCCTGGGCATCGACGAGGACGTGGTCTTCGACATCACCGTGGAGGGCAACCGCCCCGACGCGTGGTCGGTCGCAGGGGTCGCACGGGACCTCGCCGGCAAGCTCGGGCTGCCCTTCACGCTTCCGGACCCGGCGCCCGCTCCGGACCTCGGGAAGCCGGTCGAGGCGCTCGCGTCGCTCGAGATCGAGGCCCTCGACCTGTGCCCGCGCATGGTCGTCCGGGTGCTCGAGGGCGTCCGCGTCGCGCCGTCGCCTCGCTGGCTGGCGCGCCGGCTGCTGCTCGCCGGCATGCGCCCCATCAACAACGTGGTCGACGCCTCCAACTACGTGATGCTCGAGCTCGGCCAGCCCACGCACCCCTACGACCTCGACCGGCTCGGCGGGGCGGGGCTGCTCGTGCGGCGGGCGCGCCGTGGCGAGAGGCTCGTCACCCTCGACGGGGTCGAGCGGACGCTCGGGACGCCCGGGCGGGGGCTCGGGGACACCGGCGAGGACTGCCTCATCTGCGACGCCGACGGATCGCCCGTCGGGATCGGCGGGATCATGGGCGGAGCCGCGAGCGAGATCTCCGGCTCGACGACGCGCGTGGCGCTCGAGGCCGCGTACTTCTCGCCGATGGCGATCGCCCGCACCTCGAAGCGGCTGGGACTGCGAACGGAGGCCTCGGCGCGCTTCGAGCGGGGATGCGACCCGTGGGGGATCGATCGGGCCGTCGACCGCGTGTGCGAGCTCGTCGGCGCTCCCAGCGCGACGGGAAAGCTGGACGTGCGGGGCGCGGTGCCCGAGCCCGAGCGCATCTTCGTGTCGTCGCGCCGCATCGGGGCAGTGCTGGGCGTGGACATCGACGTCGCCCGCGCGGCGTCGCTCCTCGAGCCGATCGGCTTCGGGGCAGAGCCCGGCGGCGAAGGGCTCCTCGTCACGGTCCCGACCAATCGTCCCGACATCCGGCCCGCCCCCTACGGCGTCGAGGACGTGATCGAGGAGATCGCGCGGACCTACGGGTACTCCCAGATCCCGCGACGCCAGCCTGCATGGCCGGAGCCCGGCGGCCTCACGCAGCACCAGCGGGACCGACGCCTGGTCGCCGACGCGATGTGCGGCGTCGGAGCCTACGAGGCGTGGACGCCGAGCCTCGTCGACGACGCGGACCACCGCGCGATGGGGCTCTTCGGCCCGTCGGTCCGGGTGTCGAACCCGATCGTGAAGGAGGAGGCCTGGCTGCGTCGATCCCTGCTCCCGGGCCTCGTCCGTGCACTGGCCTGGAACGCGAACCGCCGGCAAGGAGACGTGCGGCTCTTCGAGATCGGGACCGTCTTCTCACACCCCGACGTCGAAGGACGCGGAGCCCGGGGCGGCTCCGGCGGCACGCAGGAGGCGGTGCTCCCTGCCGAGCACGAGCGGCTCGCTGCGGTGCTGGCGAGCGCCGGTGACGATGCGCGCCACGCGGTCGCCGTGTGGCGCGTGCTCGCAGACGCGCTGCGCCTCGAGGCCGTCGACGTCGTCGCCGACGGGTCGATCCCCGGCTTGCACCCCACGCGCGCCGCCCGGCTGGTCGCTCGGGGGCACGGAGGGTCGACGCCGATCGGAGCGCTCGGAGAGGTGGATCCCGAGGTCGCGGCGGCCTTCGGGTACGACGGCGGCCGGGTCGGTTGGCTCGACGTGGATCTCGGGCTCGTGCTCGATCCGGGCGTCGCCTTGCGGAGGCCGTCGGAGGCGCGGACGATCAGCCGGTTCCCGTCCTCGGACGTCGACCTCGCCCTGGTGGTCGCCGACGGGGTCCCCGCTGCGCAGGTCCAGGCCGCCCTCGTCGCCGCGGGGGGCGACCTCCTCGAGTCGGCGCACCTCTTCGACGTCTACCGAGGCCCGGGGGTCCCCGAGGGGCATCGAAGCCTGGCGTTCCGGCTGCGCTTCTCCGCTCCCGACCGCACCCTCACCGACGACGAGGTCGGACGGCTTCGCCAGGAGACCATCCACGCTGCCCAAGAGGCGACGGGCGCCACCCTGCGCTGAGGGTCCGGGCTCGGGGGCGTGAGACCTTCAGGTCTTCCCCCCGTCGTGCAAGCGTCGAGACCGTCGTGCAAGCGTCTTGACCGCTGCCTCGTAGAATCGCGCCATGCCGCACGCTTCCTCCGGGTCTTCTGCCGCGCCCGACCACTACAAGTGGATCGCGCTGTCGAACACCACCCTCGGGGTCCTCATGGCAGTGCTGAATTCCTCGATCGTGCTCATCGCGCTGCCGGACATCTTCCGCGGGATCCGGGTGAACCCGCTGGCCCCTGCGAACACGAGCTACCTGCTGTGGATGCTGATGGGATTCATGGTGGTCATGGCGGTGCTCGTGGTGAGCCTCGGGCGCCTGGGGGACATGTTCGGCCGGGTCAGAATGTTCAACCTGGGCTTCGCCGTGTTCACGGCGTTCTCCATCCTGCTGTCGGTGTGCTGGCTGCAGGGGTCGGCCGGCGCCCTGTACCTCATCATCCTGAGGGTCGGGCAGGGCGTGGGAGGAGCGCTCCTCATGGCGAACTCGAGCGCGATCCTGACCGACGCCTTCCCGCCCGACCAACGAGGGCTGGCCATGGGGATCAACAACGTCGCGCTCATCGCCGGGTCGTTCATCGGCCTGATCCTGGGCGGCCTGCTGGCGCCGGTCGAGTGGCGCCTCGTGTTCTTGGTGTCGGTGCCCTTCGGCCTGTTCGGCACGGTCTGGTCCCGGGTCAAGCTACGTGACACGGGGGTTCGCACCAGGTCGCACATCGACTGGTGGGGCAACCTCACCTTCGCCGCAGGGCTGGTCATGGTCCTCGTGGGCATCACCTACGGGCTCCTCCCCTACGGTGGGCACACCATGGGATGGACGAGCCCGTTCGTCCTCACCATGATCTTCGGCGGGATCGCCGTCCTGGTCGGCTTCATGGTCCTCGAGACCAGGGTGCGCGCGCCCATGTTCCGGCTCAGCCTGTTCAGGATCAGGGCGTTCGCAGCCGGCAACGGGGCCAACCTCCTGGCCGCGTTGAGCCGTGGCGGCATGATGTTCATCATCATCATCTGGCTCCAGGGGATCTGGCTGCCCCTGCACGGCTACAGCTTCAGCGTCACCCCGCTGTGGGCGGGGATCTACATGCTGCCGCTCACCGGCGGCTTCCTCGTCGCCGGACCCACGAGCGGGATCCTCGCCGACCGCTACGGCGCTCGGCCCTTCGCGACCGGCGGGCTCGTGTTGGCCGCGCTCTCGTTCGTCCTGCTCCAGGTCCTCCCGGTCGACTTCTCCTACCTCGGGTTCGGGGCGGTGCTGTTCCTGAGCGGTGTCGGGATGGGGATGTTCGGTGCGCCGAACCAGACCGGCATCATGAACAGCTTGCCGCCCGATCAGCGCGGAGCGGGTGCCGGGATGACGATGACCTTCATGTCGTCGGCCCAGGTGCTGTCCATCGGCATCTTCTTCACCCTCATGATCCTGGGGCTGGCGGCGAGCCTCCCCGCGGCGCTGCTCCACGGGCTCACCGCGCAGGGGGTGAGCACGCCGCTCGCCACCGCGGTGTCGCACCTTCCTCCGGTGGGCAGCCTGTTCGCGGCGTTCCTGGGCTACAACCCCATGGGGCAGCTGCTCGGGCCGGCCGCCCACACGCTCCCGAGCCACACCTACGCCTACCTGACGGGCAGGGCGTTCTTCCCCCACCTCATCAGCGGACCGTTCGGCAAGGGGCTCCACGCGGCCTTCGACTTCGCGTTCGTCGCCTGCGGGCTCGGCGCCGTCGCCTCACTGCTCCGGGGAGCCAAGTACCACCATGGCCAGGAAACCCTGGCGGACCGCGAGCTGGTCGGCATGGACATGGTCACCGAGGCGACCGAGGCATTGGTCGAGTAGGGCCGACGAGCGGGCTGGCGCGGCGGGCTGGCGCGGCGGGCGCCGAGAGCCGGCCGACGCGGCGGGCGCCGAGAGCCGGCCCTGGTTTGCATAGCTATGCGAGACGATGTATAAACCTGCAATATGAACGCTGCGGTGGTCGGAGCGTCCGGGTACGCCGGGACGGAGCTCCTTCGGCTCTGCGCGGCGCACCCCGACCTCGAGGTCGCGGTCGCGACCGGCGGCGCGAGCGCGGGGGAGCTCGTCGGACGTCATACCCCGTCGCTCGCCGCGGCCTATCCGGGGCTGCGCTACGAGGAGACGGAGCCCACGGCGCTGGAGGGGCTCGACGTGGTCTTCCTCGCGTTGCCCCACGGGGAGTCCCAGCAGCTGGTTCCGAGCCTCGTGGGGCGGGTCGGGGCGGTCGTCGATCTCGCCGCGGACTTCCGTCTGGAGGATCCCTCGGCCTACCCTCGTTGGTACGGGGCGGCCCACGAGTCCCCTGCGCTCTTGTCGGAGTTCGTCTACGGGCTCCCCGAGCTCTTCCGTGCCGATCTGCTCGGTGCCCGCATGGTCGCGGTGCCGGGGTGCTACCCGACGGCGGCGGCGCTCGCGCTCGCGCCGTTCGCGAGGGCGGGCCTCTTGGAAGGCGACGTCGTCGTCGACGCCGCGAGCGGCGTCTCGGGTGCGGGCCGCACGACCTCCGAGCGCCTGCAGTTCAGCGCGGTCGACGAGGACGTCCGCGCGTACGGGCTGCTCACCCACCGGCACACCCCCGAGATGGAGCAGGTGCTCGGACGTCAGGTGCTGTTCACCCCTCACCTCGTCCCGATGACCAGGGGGCTCCTCGCGACCTGCTACGCGCGCCCGGCGCGACGTCTCGGGTCCTCGGACGCGATGGCGGTTCTCGGCGAGGCCTACGCCGGGGAGCGGTTCGTCGTCGTGACGGACGAGCCGCCCTCCACGAAGTGGACGAGCGGCTCCAACACCGCGCAGGTCAGCGCGTGCGTGGACGACCGGACCGGATGGCTGGTGGCCCTGTGCGCGCTCGACAACCTGGTGAAAGGTGCGGCCGGCCAGGCGGTGCAGTGCGCGAACCTGGTCCTCGGCCTGGACGAGGGGGCGGGGTTGCCGCTCGCGGCGGTGTACCCGTGAGCGTCACCGCCCCGCTCGGCTTCGTCGCAGCCGCAGGCGCGATCGGCATCAAGGCCGAAGGCGAGCCCGACGTGGCGGTCGTGGCGACCGCTCACGGTAGGGCCGTGCCCGCGGCAGGGGTCTTCACCCAGAACCTCGCCGCTGCGGCACCGGTGCAGGTGAGCCGGGAGCACCTGGGGACGAGCGGCGGGCACGCGGCCGCCGTGGTCCTCACGTCGGGGAACGCCAACGCGGCCACCGGCCCGGCGGGTGTGCGCGCCGCTCGCCGGCTGTGCGAGATCGTGGCCACCGGAGTGGGCGCGGCGCCCGAGGAGGTCCTCGTCAGCCAGACGGGGCTCATCGGCGTGCCGTTCCCTGCAGGGGTGCTCGACGCCGTCGAGCCGGTCGTGGCCGCACGAGCGCCCGGGGCGCGCGCCGGACGTGCCGCGGCGGAGGCGATCATGACCACCGACACCGTCCGCAAGGAGGCCGTCGCGCACGTGGAGGCGGGTGGGGTGCGCTGCACCGTGGGCGGCATGGCCAAGGGGGCGGCGATGCTCGCGCCGCACATGGCGACGATGCTCGCCGTGGTGACCACGGATGCGGCGGTGGCCCCCGGCACCCTGCGCTCGCTCCTCGGCGCCGCGGTCGACGCCTCCTTCAATGCGATGACCGTCGACGGGTGCACGTCGACGAACGACACGGTGCTCCTCCTCGCCAGCGGCGAGGCCGGCGCGGTGCCCGAGGACCAGCTCGGAGCGGCGGTGACCGCAGTGTGCCGGTCGCTCGCCGAGCAGATGGTGGCGGACGCGGAGGGAGCGACGAAGACGGCGCGCATCGTGGTCGCCGGGGCCGCGTCGGACGCGGAGGCGCACGCGGCCGCGCGCAAGGTGGCCGGCTCGCTGCTGGTCAAGTGCTCGCTCAACGGCGAGGACCCGTACTGGGGGCGGGTGGTGAGCGAGCTGGGGTCCGCCGGGGTGGCCTTCGAGCTCGGACGGACCTCGGTCTCCTACGGGGGCATCGAGGTGTGCGCACGCGGGGCAGCGGTGCCCCACGACGCGGACGCGGTCGCCGCGCACATGGCCGGGAAGGTGGTCGACATCCGCTGCGACCTGGGGATGGGCGACGGAGAGGGCGCAGTCCTCACCTCCGACCTGGGCCACGGCTACATCGACGAGAACCGGACGACGTCGTGAGGGGTCCGGAGTCGGCCCGTGCCGCGATGCTCGTCGAGGCGCTTCCCTACATCCGGCGCTTCCGCGACGCGGTCGTCGTGGTGAAGTACGGGGGCAACGCGCTGGCAGGCTCCGAGGCGACACCGCTCGCGTCGTTCGCCCAGGACGTCGTCCTGCTGCACTCGGTCGGGGTCAAGCCCGTCGTCGTCCACGGCGGGGGTCCCCAGATCGGCGACCTGCTCCGCCGCCTGGGCAAGGAGCCCGAGTTCCGCGACGGGCTGCGGGTGACCGACGCCGACACGCTCGAGGTGGCCCGCATGGTGCTCGTCGGCAAGGTCAACCGCGACATCGTCTCGGCGATCAACGTGCACGGTCCGCTCGCCGTCGGGCTCTCGGGGGAGGACGCGAAGCTGATCAGCGCGGCCGCGCACTCCGGCGGCCTCGGCTTCGTCGGCACCGTGATCGGCGTGGACCCGACGATCCTGCTCCGCCTGCTCGCAGAGGGGCTGATCCCGGTCGTCGCGACCATCGGCTCGGACTCCTCGGGCCAGGCGTACAACATCAACGCGGACACGGTGGCCGGTGCGCTCGCCGAGGCGCTCGGTGCGGAGAAGCTCGTGTTCCTCACCGACGTGGAGGGTCTGCGCGCGGACCCGGCGGACCCCGCGTCGCTCGTGCGCCAGGTGACGGCCGACCAGCTCACCCAGATGGTCGAGTCGGGCGCCGCAGCCGGCGGGATGGTCCCCAAGGCGCACGCATGCGTGCGGGCGGTGCAGGCGGGCGTGCGCCGCGCGCACGTGCTGGACGGACGCGTGCCCCACGCGCTCCTTCTCGAGCTGTTCACCGACGGCGGGGTCGGCACGATGGTGGTGCCATGACCCTCATGGGCACGTACGCGCCTCCCCCGGTCGTCTTCGTGCGGGGGGAGGGGAGCACGCTGTTCGACGCGGAGGGCCGGCGGTACCTCGACTTCGTCTCCGGGCTGGCGGTCACGTCGCTCGGGCACGCCCATCCGGACGTGGCGCGGGCGCTCTGCGAGCAGGCAGGGACCCTCTGGCACGTCTCCAACCTCTACGCCAACGCGCTCGCGCCCGAGGTGGCGGCGACGATCGACCGGCTCGTGGGGGGCGGGGAGCGCCCCGCGGGCGGGCAGGTGTTCTTCTGCAACTCGGGGGCCGAGGCCAACGAGTGCGCGCTCAAGCTCGCGCGCAAGTGGGCGGGGCCGGGGCGCTACGTGGTGGTGGCCACCTGGGGCTCCTTCCACGGGCGGACGCTCGCCACCCTCCGGGCGACGGGCCAGCCCGCCAAGCACGCGCCGTTCGAGCCCCTCCCCGAGGGCTTCACGCACGTGCCCTACGACGATCTCGACGCCATGGACGCCGCGCTCGACCCCTCCAACGTCGCCGCCGTGCTGGTCGAGCCGGTCCAGGGCGAGGGCGGCGTCGTCGTGCCGTCCTCGGACTACCTCGCAGGGGTGCGCAGGCTGTGCACCGAGCGCGGCGTGCTGCTCATGTGCGACGAGGTCCAGACGGGCCTCGGGCGGACCGGGAGGTGGTTCGCCTTCCAGGCCCAGCCGCTCCGCCCCGACGTCGTGACGATGGCGAAGGCGCTCGGCAACGGGATGCCGGTCGGGGCGTGCTGGGCGAGCGCCGAGGTGGCGGCGGCGTTCGGCGTCGGCGACCACGCCACGACCTTCGGCGGCCAGCCGCTCGCCATGTCCGCGGCCCGCGCCACGCTCCAGGTGATGGAGCGCGAGGACGTGCCGGCACGGGCCCGGCGCGCAGGGGCGCGCCTCGAGGCGCGCCTCGAGACGCTGCCCGGGGTGACCGAGGTCCGGGGCCAGGGCCTCTTGCTCGCGGCGCAGCTCGCCGCGCCCGTTGCGGCCGATGTCGCCTCGGCGGCGCTCGCCCGCGGCCTGCTCGTCAACGCGCTGCGCCCGGACACCCTCCGGCTGGCTCCTTCGCTGCTCGTCGAGGACGAGGTCGTGGACGAGGCGGTCGCGCTGCTCGAGGGGGCGATCGCCGCGGTGCTCGGCGGCGCGGAGGCGGGGCGGTGAAGCTCGGCAAGACCCAGCGCCAGCACCGGATCGCGCGCCTGCTCGAGCAGCAGGCGATCGGGAGC
Source organism: Actinomycetes bacterium (assembly GCA_021822565.1). Taxonomy (GTDB): domain Bacteria; phylum Actinomycetota; class Acidimicrobiia; order Acidimicrobiales; family RAAP-2; genus JAJYVT01. The sequence continues at coordinate 17,174 of JAKAQM010000033.1, forward strand.
CAGCAGCTGCTCGTGGAGCTGCTCGCCGCCGACGGCGTCGACGCGACGCAGACGACCGTGTCGCGCGACTTGGAGGAGCTCGGCGCGCAGAAGGTCCGGCTCCCCGGCGGCGAGACCGCCTACGCGCTCCCCGAGCTCCCGGCGCAGCAGATCGCGCCGGTGGACCACCTTCGCCGGGTGCTGGGGGAGTGGGCGGTGGACGTCTCGCCCTCGCAGAACCTGGTCGTGGTGCGCACGCCGCCGGGGTGCGCCCATGTCGTAGCATCGGCGATCGATCGCAGCGGCCTCGACGGGGTCGTCGGCACGGTCGCAGGGGACGACACCATGCTGGTGGTGGTCGCAGAGAGCCACAGCGCCCGGGACGTCGCGGAGCACCTCGCATCGCTCGCGAGGCTCGGCGCCGAGTGGGACGACCGAACAACTGAGGAGGAACGATGCGGCGAGTAGTGCTTGCCTACAGCGGAGGGCTCGACACGTCGGTGGCGGTGCGATGGCTCATCGAGCACAGCGACGCCGAGGTGATCGCGGTCGCGGTCGACGTCGGCCAGGAGGCGGACGCGACCGTGGACAGCTGGGAGGCGATCCGCCAGCGCGCGCTCGCCGCGGGAGCTGTCGAGGCGATCGTGGTGGACGCCCGCCAGGAGATGGCCGAGGAGTTCTGCTTCGCCGCGGTGCGGGCGAACGCCCGCTACGAGGGCAAGTACCCGCTCGTCTCCGCGCTCTCCAGGCCGGTCATCGTGCGCCACCTGGTGCGCGCGGCCAGGGAGCACGGTGCGCAAGCCGTTGCGCACGGCTGCACGGCGAAGGGGAACGACCAGGTGCGCTTCGAGGTCGGCACCCGGGCGCTCGCCCCCGACCTCGACGTCATCGCGCCCGCGCGCGTCTGGGGCCTCACGCGCGAGCAGAGCATCGAGTACGCCGCGAAATGGGACATCCCCATCACGGTGACCAAGGAGAAGGTGTACTCCATCGACGAGAACCTCTGGGGCAAGTCCATCGAGTGCGGCATCCTCGAGGACCCTTGGGCCGGCCCCCCCGAGGACATCTTCACGATGACCAAGGTGACCGCCGATGCGCCGGTCGAGGTCGTCGTCGGCTTCGAAGAGGGCAACCCCGTGTCGCTCGACGGCGAGCGTATGGACGCGCACGACCTCATCACGCGGATCGGCCGGCTCGCGGGATCGACCGGGTTCGGGCGGCTGAACGTCGTCGAGAACCGCCGAGTGGGGATCAAGAGCCGCGAGATCTACGAGTGCCCCGGCGCCCTCGCGCTGCTGATGGCCCACGCGGACCTGGAGGATCTCACCCTCGAACGCGACCTGCAGCACGAGAAGGCGCGCCTCGAGCCCAAATGGGCGGAGCTCGTCTACGACGGCATGTGGTTCTCGCCGCTCAAGCAGGCCCTCGACGCGTTCTTCACCGAGTCGCAGCGCCACGTGACCGGAGAGGTGAAGGTCCGGTTCTCCCCGCCCGGTGCCGGTGGCGTCGTCGGGAGGCGGAGCCCCGTCGCCTTGTACGACCTCGGGCTCGCGACGTACGAGACCGGGGACACCTTCCGGCACGAGGACGCCGAGGGGTTCGTCCGTCTGTGGGGGCTCGGGGTCGCGACCTGGGCCGCCCGCCAGGGCGAGGGCCGCGCCGAGTCGTGACCCTGTGGCAGGGCCGCCTCGAAGGAGGCATGGCCGAGGAGGTGGCCGCGCTCTCGGTGAGCGTGTCGTTCGACCGGTGCCTCGCGGTGGACGACATCGCCGGGTCGAAGGCCCACGTGCGGGGCCTCTCGAAGGTGGGGATTCTCGCCGAGGAGGAGGCGTCGACGCTGCTCGACGCCTTGGACCGGGTGGGCGAGGAGCTCGGCTCGGGCACCTTCGTGTTCGAGCCCACGGACGAGGACGTCCACACTGCGGTGGAGCGGCGCGTCACCGAGCTCGTGCCCGACGTCGGCGCGAAGCTCCACACGGGGCGGAGCCGTAACGACCAGGTCGCCACCGACCTTCGCCTGTGGACCCGGCGCTCGCTCCTCGAGCTCGCCGGTGAGACGGTGCGGCTCCAAGAGGTCCTGCTGCGCCGCGCCACGGAGGCCGGTGAGGTGTACCTGCCGGGGTACACGCACCTGCAGCGCGCGCAGCCCGTGCTGCTCGCGCACCACCTCCTCGCGCACGGCTGGGCGCTCGCGCGTGACGTCGACCGCCTCGTCGCGACGGTGGAGCGTCTCGACGTCTGCCCACTGGGCGCCGGAGCGCTCGCCGGGTCCTCGTTGCCCCTCGACCCGGACTTCGTGGCCGAGCAGCTCGGCTTCTCCGCCCGCTTCGAGAACTCCCTCGATGCGGTGAGCGACCGGGACTTCGTCGCCGAGGCGCTGTTCGACATGGCGCTGCTCGGGGTCCACCTCTCGCGCATGGGCGAGGAGATCGCGCTGTGGTCGAGCGAGGAGTGGGGGTTCTGCACGCTCGACGACGCGTACGCGACCGGCAGCTCGATGCTGCCACAGAAGAAGAACCCCGACGTGGCCGAGCTCGCCCGGGGGAAGTCCGGAAGGCTCATCGGCCATCTCGCGGGGTTGCTCGCGACGCTGAAGGGGCTCCCTCTCGCGTACAACCGCGATCTCCAGGAGGACAAGGAGCCGCTGTTCGATGCGCTGTCCCAGGCCCGGTCGGTGGTGCGCGCGCTGGCGGGGCTCTACGCCACTGCCGAGTGGCACCCGACCCGGATGCAGGCGTCGGCCGACGAGTCGGCGTCTGCGGCGATCGACCTCGCGGAGCTCCTGGTGACCAGGGGGATGCCGTTCCGCAGGGCGCACGCGCTCGTGGCAGGGCTCGTGCGCGAGTCCGCCGCGCGTCGCGTGCCGCTGGTGGAGCTGGTCCAGGCCCACCCGGACCTCGGCGACGTCGGCGCCAAGCTGCTCGAGCCCGGGGTGGCCGTCACCCGGCGGACGACCCCGGGGGGCGCGGGACCCCTCCCGGTGGGCGAGCAGGTCCAGCGGTTCGTCCGCAGGCTCGACGTGGATCGGTCGCGGCTCGCCATCCACGTCCAGACGCTGCGGGCAGCGCCCGTGCCCGATGCGGCGCCGGCGACCGCGCTCGCCGAGAGCCGCGTGCCTGGCGACTGACCGTGCCTCGCAGCCGCCGTCCGGTGGCCCGCACGACGCTCGCAGCCGATCCGCTCGACGTCGCGCCGTTCCTCCTCGGCAAGCTGCTCGTGCACGGCCGCCGGGAGGCGCGCATCGTGGAGGTCGAGGCGTACCGGGGAGAGTCGGACCCCGCGTCCCACGCCTATCGGGGTCGAACCGCGCGCAACGCGACGATGTTCGGGCGTGCGGGTCTGCTCTACGTCTACTTCACCTACGGGATGCACTGGTGCGCGAACGTCGTGTGCGGGAAGGAGGGGGCAGCGGGAGCGGTGCTCCTGCGGGCCCTCGAACCCGTTGCCGGCCTCGAGGACATGGCTGCCGCGCGTGCCGCTCGGCGACGCCCGGGTTCGACCCTGCGCGAGCGTGACCTGTGCAGGGGGCCGGGGAACCTCACCGTCGCGCTCGGCATCACGAAGGAGCACGACGGCGTGGACCTCTGCGGGCCGGCGTCGCCCGTTCGGCTGATCGACGACGGCGCGCCCCTCGTGGAGGCAGCGCACCTCGCAGCAGGACCGCGCGTCGGGATCAAGAGGGCGATCGATGCCGAGTGGCGATTCTGGATCGCCGGGAGCCGCTACGTCTCCTGAGGCGCCCAGGACCAGTGGGGGTGAGCCTCAGGAGAGGTGGGCGAGGTGAGCCTCAGGAGAGGTGAGCCTCAGGAGAGCAACGGTGCGAGTGGGGCGTACCCGATCCCGTGTGCGTCGGCGACCGGTTGGCAGGTGATCTTGCCGTGGACGACGTTCACGCCTTGTGCGAGCGGCTCGTCCATGCGCACGGCCTCCTGCCAGCCGTGGTTGGCGAGCTCGAGCGCGTAGGGCAGCGTCGCGTTGGCGAGGGCGTAGGTGGAGGAGTGGGGAACGGCGCCGGGCATGTTGGCGACGCAGTAGAAGACGGAGTCGTGCACCCGGAACGTCGGGTCCGAGTGCGTGGTGGGACGCGTCGACTCGAAGCATCCTCCCTGGTCCACGGAGATGTCGACGAGCACGGAGCCGGGCCGCATGCGGGCGACCAGGTCGTCGCTCACGAGCTTGGGCGCCCGTGCGCCCACCACGAGCACCGCGCCGATCACGATGTCGGCGTCGAGGCACTGCTCCTCGATGGCGTGCGTGCTCGAGGCGATGGTCTCGAGCGCGCCGCGGAAGTGGTGGTCGAGCTGGCGGAGGCGCTCGAGGTTCTTGTCGAGGATGTAGACGCTGGCGTGCAGCCCGACCGCAAGGGTCGCGGCGGCCATCCCTGCCACGCCTGCACCGAGGATCACGATCTTCGCCGCCTCGACGCCCGGCACGCCACACACGAGCGTGCCTCGTCCGCCGCCCGGGCGCATGAGGTGATGCGAGGCGACGAGCGGGGACATGCGGCCGGCGACCTCGCTCATCGGAGTGAGCAGCGGCAGGGAGCCGTCGGGGAGCTTGACGGTCTCGTACGCGATGGCCACGTTGCCCGCCGCGACGAGCGCGTCGGTGCACTCCCGGGACGCGGCCAGGTGGAGGTACGTGAAGAGCACCTGGTCCGTCCGCAGGCTGAGCCGGTGGTACTCCTCGGCGACGGGCTCCTTCACCTTCAAGACCATGTCCGCTCCGCCCCACACCTCGTCGACGTCGGGAACGATCTTCGCCCCGGTGGCCGCGTACTGGGCGTCGGGGATCGACGAGCCCTCACCAGCACCCTGCTCGACATGGACGATGTGCCCGGCGGACGTCAGCTCCCGGACTCCTGCCGGGGTGACGGCGACCCGGTACTCGTCCTTCTTCACTTCCCTGGGGACGCCGATGATCACGGTGTGAGGCTCCTTCTTGCTCTTCTTGTCGTGACGGTTGTCATGGCTCGTGTCTTGCCTCGGTCGACCCGCTCGTGGCGGCGGTCAGGCCAAGATGTTGCTCATCACGTGCTTCACGCGCGTGTAGTCCTCGAACCCGTACATGGAGAGGTCCTTGCCGTAGCCGGACTTCTTGAAGCCGCCGTGGGGCATCTCCGCGACGATCGGGATGTGCGTGTTGATCCATACGCATCCGAAGTCGAGCCCCTTCGCCATCCGCATCGCGCGGCCGTGGTCCTTCGTCCAGACGCTCGAGGCGAGCCCGTAGTCCACGCCGTTCGCCCAGGTGAGGGCCTGCTCCTCGTCGGAGAACTTCTGCACGGAGATCACCGGGCCGAAGACCTCCTGCTGGATCATCTCGTCCTCCTGGTGGAGCCCGCCCACGACGGTCGGCGCGAAGAAGTAGCCGGCTGTGCCGACCTGCGTCCCCCCGGTGACCACCTCCGCGTAGTCCGGCAGGCGCTCGATGAACCCTCGAACCCGCGCGAGCTGGTTCGCGTTGTTGAGCGGTCCGTAGGCGCAGGAGTCGTCGTCGGGCAGGCCGGTCTTCTTCGCCTTGGCGTCCTCGGCGAGCGCGGCCAGCAGGTCGTCGTGGACCCGTGGCCCGGCCAGCACGCGAGTCGCCGCCGTGCAGTCCTGCCCGGCGTTGAAGTACCCGGCGTCGGCGATGCCTGCGGCGGTCGCCTCGATGTCGGCGTCGTCGAACACGATCACCGGAGCCTTCCCGCCGAGCTCAAGGTGGACTCGCTTGAGCGTCGCCGCGGCGGAGCCTGCGACCTCCATCCCCGCCCGGACGCTGCCGGTCACCGACACCATGGCCGGCGTCGGGTGCGCGACCAGGGCGCGGCCGGTGTCGCGGTCGCCGCACACGACGTTGAAGACGCCGGGCGGGAGGTGCTCGGCCATGATCTCGGCCATGAGCACCATGGACGCCGGCGTGGTGTCCGAGGGCTTCAGCACCATCGTGTTCCCGGCGGACAACGCGGGCGCCCACTTCCAGACCGCCATCATCATGGGGTAGTTCCAGGGCGTCACCGCCGCGCAGACCCCGATGGGCTCGCGGCGGATCATCGAGGTGTGCCCGGGCATGTACTCGCCCGCCGAGAGCCCGTGGAGCATGCGGGCCGCCCCGGCGAAGAAGCGGATCTGGTCGACCATCGGCGGGATCTCCTCGGAGAGCACCAGGTGCACCGGCTTGCCGGTATTGCGCGCCTCGACGGCGACGAGCTCCTCGGCCCGGCTCTCGATGGCGTCCGCGATGCGGAAGAGCGCGAGGCTCCGCTGGCTCGGGGTCTGGTCACGCCACTGCGGGAAGGCCTTCGCCGCTGCGTGCACGGCGCGGTCGACGTCCGCCGCGCTCGACACCGGCGCTTCGGCGTACGCACGTCCCGTGCACGGGTCGATCACCGGCGCCACCGGGCCATCGGCCTCGACGTGCGCGCCGTTCACGAAATTCGACAAGCGCTCGAGCGTGCCCGTGTCCTCGTGTGGGCTCATCGCTTCCTCCCTGCATGGCTGGGTTGCCTCGGTCGGCAGGCCGGCGAGCGGCGCTCCGCCCCCCTCGAGGGGCAGGAGAGGCCCGTCGGCCCACACATCACCACCATCGCAGATTACGCGGGTCTTGACAAGCGAGCAGAGCGGTTTACGTGAGCGATCTGGCGCCTGGCGACCAAATCGCTTGACGATCGACGAAAATGTGACAGAATTCGGCGTGCACCCGCTGCCCGACCTCAGGGCAGGCGTGCCGACAGACGAGGATGGAGCCGGAGTGAAGCAGATGGAGCCCCGCGGTGGTGCCAATGGCGACGCCAGGGATGCCGGCGCCCACGGCGAGAGCTTCATCGGCCCCGGCCCGTCGGGGCTGCTGGACGACGCCAACCGAGCCATCATCGAAGCGCTGCAACGCGACGGCCGACTTCCCTACGGCGCGATCGCCGAGGAGGTCGGCCTGTCGGAGGCTGCGGTGCGACGGCGGGTCCAGCGGCTCCGCGACGTCGGGGTCATCCAGATCGTCGGGGTCACCAACCCTCTGGAGCTCGGGTTCCACCGCCAGGCGATGGTGGGGATCCGTGTGGATGGCGACGTGCGCGTGGTCGCCGAGAAGCTCTCCGAGCTCCACGAGGTCGACTACATCGTGATGTGCGCCGGCTCGTTCGACCTTCTCGTCGAGATCGTCTGCCGGGACGACGACGCCCTGTTCCGACTGCTCAACGACTCGATCCGCTCCGTCCCGGGCGTGCGGAGCACCGAGTCCTTCGTGTACCTGAAACTTTCCAAGCAGACCTACTCCTGGGGGAGCAGATGACTTCTGAGTACGAGACCCACACCGTGGAATTCCAAGGCGACGGCTGGGGCGACCAGCTGAGCGAGCGCGCACGGCGGCACCTGTGGATGCACTTCACGCGCATGGGGTCCT
>JAKAQM010000160.1 GCA_021822565.1 Actinomycetes bacterium
CACCGAGGCGCAGGTCACCGAGCGGGTCCAAGAGCTCCTCACCGAGATCATGGCCCGCAACGGCCTTGCGCTCGACGACATCATCAGCGCCATCTTCACCACCACCGCGGACGTGGTCTCCATGTTTCCCGCCGCCGCGGCACGGGGCATCGGGTTCGGGAGCGTGCCGCTGCTCTGCGCCTCGGAGATCCCGGTCCCCGGCGCCATGCCCTTGTGCATCCGTGTCCTGCTTCACGTCACCAGCGACCGGGCGCCCGGCGACCTCCGGCACGTCTACCTCCATGGTGCCCAAGTGCTCCGCGATGACCTGCCCGTCTGAGCCGCCCCCTTCCGAGCCGCCCTCGGAGGAGCCGCCCCCTTCCGAGCTGTCCTCGGAGGAGCCGGCTCGGCGTGCGCTCGTGGTCGGGACCGGCCTGATCGGGGGCTCGCTGGGCCTGGCGCTGCGCGCCCGGGGATGGGAGGTGCGCGGCTACGACGCCGACGAGGCTCGGACCGAGGCCGCGGTCGAGCGGGGGGCGCTCGACGCCGCAGGCGACGACCTCGACGCCGTGGTGGCCTTCGTGGCCACGCCGGCCTCGGCGGTCCCCGGGATCGCCCGGGCGCTCCTGGAGGACCCCCGGCGGCGCCCCGACCTCGTGGTCACGGACGTGAGCGGGGTCAAGGCCACGGTGACCGGCGCGATCGACCACCCGCGTTTCGTCGGCGGGCACCCCATGGCGGGCTCCGAGCAGCTCGGTCTCGACGGCGCCGACCCGGACCTGTTCGTGGGCGCCGTGTGGGTCCTCACGCCGACGCCGGGCACGGACCTGGACGCGTTCTCGACGGTGCGCGGCGCCGTGTCCTCGCTCGGCGCCGACGTGGTCGCGCTCAGCCCCTCCGACCACGACCGGCTCGTGGCGGTGGTCTCCCACGTCCCGCACCTCGTCGCAGCCACGCTCATGAACACCGCTGCGGAGAGCGCCGCGCACGACGCCGTGCTCCTCCGGCTCGCGGCAGGAGGGTTCCGTGACATGACCCGGGTCGCGGCCGGGCATCCGGGGATCTGGCCCGACGTGTGCGCGAGCAACGCCGAGGCGATCTCGGCGTCGCTCGACACGGTGATCGAGAAGCTGCGCGCCATGCGCGACCGAGTCCACGCGGGGAACCGCCAGGAGATCTTCGACGTCCTGCAGCGGGCGAGCCGCGCGCGGCGACGTCTCCCGGCGCGTGGGGCGCGGCCGGAGCGGCTCGCCGAGGTGCGCGTGCCGGTCCCGGACCGAGAGGGCGTGCTCGCGGAGCTCACGAGCGTCGCGGGCGACCTCGGCATCAACATCTACGACATCGAGATCGCGCACTCCCCCGAAGGCCCGCGTGGGGTGCTCCTCCTCGTGGTCGACGCCGAGGATTCGGCCAAGCTGCGCGAGGGGGTCGGGGCCCGCGGCTTCCACGCGACCGCGCAGGCGATCTCGTGAGCAGCGGGCACGGCCGGCCGGTCCTGCCCGAGACGGTCCTGGTCGCAGGGGGCGCGCCCCTCGGAGGCGAGCTGCGGGTGCCGGGCGACAAGTCCATCTCGCACCGTGCGCTCATCGTGGGCGCCCTCGGGGAGGGCACGTCGCTGGTCCGGGGCCTCTCGGACGGTGACGACGTGCGCCGCACGCGCGACGCCGTCGCGGCGCTCGGCGCCGAGGTGCACGACGACGGCGAGGTGGTCACGGTCACCGGCGGTCGCAGCCTCCTGCACGCGCCGCTCGGGCCCCTCGACTGCGGGAACTCCGGCACGAGCATGCGGCTCCTCGCAGGGGTCGCAGCCGGGCTCGCAGGCGTGACCGTCCTCGTGGGCGACGCGTCCCTCTCCACCCGCCCCATGGACCGGATCGCGGCGCCCCTGCGCGCCATGGGCGCCGGGGTGACCGGCAGCGGGGCACGCTGCCTCCCGCCCTTGACCGTGACGGGCGGCAGCCTCCACGGGATCACCTGGGTCCCCGAGGTGGCGAGCGCACAGGTCAAGTCCGCGGTGCTGCTGGCGGGCCTCTTCGCCGCAGGGGAGACCACCGTGCGCGAGCGCGTGCGGACCCGACCCCACACCGAGGAGCTCCTCGCGCTGGCCGGCGCCGACATCGAGGTCGCCGACGACGGCGACGGGCGAGTGGTGCGCGTGCGCGCCTCGGCGCTCCGGCCTTTCGACGTCGTGGTGCCGGGCGACCCCTCACAGGCGGCGTTCTGGGTCGTTGCGGCGTGCGTGGTGCCCGAGAGCGCGCTGCGCGTCCGGGGCGTCTACGCCGGCGAGACCCGCACCGGCTTCCTCTCGGTGCTCCGGCGCATGGGAGCAAGGGTCGGGCTCCACGGGGGAGCGCCGGGTGGCTCGCGATCAGGCGTGGGGGCGGTGGCGGACGTCACCGCGCAGTGGGGACCGCTCAGCGCCACGGTGGTCCACGCGTCGGAGATCCCCTCGCTCGACGAGGTGCCGGCGCTCGCGGTCGCCGCCGCGTGCGCCGAGGGGACCACGCGCTTCGTGGGCATGGGCGAGCTCCGGGTCAAGGAGAGCGACCGGCTGCGCGCGGTCGCACGCCTCCTCGACGCGGTGGGCGCCCCGGCGCGCATCGAGGGCGACGACCTCCTCGTCGAAGGGGTCGGGGGCGACGGGGAGGAGGGGGGCGACGGGAGCGGGGGGAGCCCGAAGGGCCTGCGCCACTTCCGTTTCGACAGCCAAGGCGACCACCGCATGGCGATGGCGGCGGCCGTGGCGGCGCTCGCGGCCGGACCGGGGGAGAGCCGCATCGACGGCTTCGGGGGGGTCGCCACGAGCTACCCGGCGTTCCTCACGCACCTGCGCCACGTGGGGGGGCACGCCCGGGTGCAGCTCGTCGCCATCGACGGCCCGGCGGGCTCGGGGAAGTCCACGGTCTCCCGCGCCATCGCCGGGCGCCTGGGACTGGATCGGCTCGACACCGGGGCGATGTACCGGGCCGTGGCCTGGGCTGCGCTCGAGCGCGGCATCGACCCGCAGGACGCGCCCGGCGTCGCCGAGCTGGCGCACTCGGCGGTGATCGACCCGGGCCCCCCGGACGTGGTGATCGACGGGGTGGTGGTCACCAGCGCCATCCGCACGCCCGAGGTCAACCGCGCCGTGTCTGCGGTCGCGGCGAACCCGTCGGTGCGCGCCGCGCTCGTCGAGCGCCAGCGTGCATGGGCAGCCGCGCACGGCGGCGGCGTGGTCGAAGGCCGGGACATCGGAACGGTCGTCTTCCCGCACGCGGACCTGAAGGTGTTCCTCACCGCAGCGCCCGAGGAGCGCGCCCGCCGCCGGCGAGAAGAGCCGTCCGAGGGCGTCGCTCGGCGCGACGAGCTGGACCGCACGCGCACGGCGTCCCCGCTCGCCCAGGCCGCCGACGCCAGGCTCGTCGACACCACCTGCCGCAGCGTCGACGAGGTCGTCGAAGAGATCCTCTCGTGCTTGCGCTGAGCGCCGCACCATGAGCGAGGCCGCCCTCAGGGCCGCACCATGAGCGAGGCCGCCGCGTGAGCGAGGCCGCCCCGCCCGAGTTCGTGCTCGACACGAGGCGCACCGTCTGGTACGCGGTCGCGCGGATCGTCTTCAGGGCGATCGTCGGAAGCTGGTTCCGTCCGGTGGTACTGGGCCGTGACCACGTCCCGCAGGAGGGCCCGGCGATCCTGGCGCCCGTGCACCGCTCCTTCGCGGACTTCGCGTTCTCGGCCTTCCTCACTCGCCGGAAGCTCTTCTTCATGGCCAAGGAGGAGCTCTGGAAGAGCCGGGCGTTCGGACGGCTCCTCGCCTCCCTGGGCGTGTTCCCGGTGCGCCGCGACGGCGCCGACCGCGAGGCGATGCGCCGTGCCCAGGAGGTGCTCGACCGCGGGCAGCTCCTCGTCCTCTTCCCCGAGGGCACGCGCCGGTCGGGCACGGCGGTGGGGGAGCTGCACGAAGGGGCCGCGTTCCTGGCCGCACGGACCGGCGCCCCCATCGTGCCCATCGGCATCGGCGGCTCCGACGTGTCCATGCCCAAGGGCCGCCACGTCCCCAGGCCGTTGCGCATCAGGGTCGTGGCGGGCGCTCCTTTGGCACCCCCGCCGCGGTCGCCCGGCGGCCGGGTGCCGCGCAGCAGCATCCACGCCACGACCGAGGCGCTTCGCCAGGCGATCCAGGACGTCTACGACCAAGCGCGCCGCGAGTTCGAGGGCGTCTGAGCGGCACTCACCCGCTCGACGAGCCGAGCGCGAGCGACCCGACGGGCCGGCCGAGCGAGCCGACGGGCGCCGCAATGGGTAGGGTGGACGGGTGCAGGCCGCTTAGGGAGAGGAAACCTGCACCCGTCCCGGCAGGAAGAGGCTAGAGATGGATCTGCCTCACCTGCACCTGCCGTCTGCACGTGTATACCACAGATCAACGTCGAGCGGTCAACAGCACGACGAGGGAGGTCGAGATGTCCTACACCCTGCCGGAGCTCCCCTACGACTACAGCGCGCTCGAGCCGCACTACCAGGCGGAGAACCTGGAGATCCACCATTCCAAGCACCACGCCGCGTACGTGGCCGGTGCCAACGCCACGGTGGACCGGCTCGCCGAGGCGAGGGGGGCGGGCGACTACGCCGGCCTGGTCGGCCTGGAGAAGACGCTGGCGTTCAACGTGTCGGGCCACGTGCTGCACTCGATGTTCTGGAAGAACCTCACCCCCGGCGGCGGGGGCCGGCCCGAGGGTGAGCTCGCCGCGGCCGTCGACGAGCACTTCGGCTCGTTCGACGCCATGCGCGCCCAGCTGTCCCAGGCGGCGGTGCTGGTGCAGGGGTCGGGGTGGGGCGCCCTCGCCTACGAGCCGCTGGGCTCCCGGCTGATCGTGGAGCAGATCTACGACCACCACGCGAACCTGACCCAGGCCTCGGTGCCGCTGCTGGTCTTCGACGTATGGGAGCACGCCTACTACCTGCAGTACCGCAACGTGCGGGCGGAGTTCGTCGAGGCGCTGTGGAACCTGGTCAACTGGCCCGACGTGGCCCGGCGCTTCGACCAGGCCCGGAACGCCACGGCGGGCTGAGTCAGGTGCCCTGCTCGCGCCGCCAGGTCCTCAGGATCACCGCGGCGTAGCGGAAGCCGTAGACCCAGTTGGCACCTTTCTTGGACTGGCCCGACGCCCGCTCGTGCCAGACGGTCGGGCGCTCCGTGACCCGCCAGCCGCGGCTCATGGCGGTGATGAGGAGCTCGGCCGTCTGGTACTGGTCCTGCTCGAGGCGCGGCGACACGTCGGAGAGCATGCTCACCCGCAGCGCCCGGAAGCCGTTGGACGTGTCGGTGAGGTGCGAGCCCATGAGCAGGTTCATGAGCCAGGAGAACCAGCGCACGCCGAGCTTGCGGTAGCGGTCCGCGGTCTCGTCGCGCCCGAGGCGTCGCGAC
>JAKAQM010000001.1 GCA_021822565.1 Actinomycetes bacterium
GACTCCGTCTGCGGCGAGCACGGCGTCGAAGGAAGCTACGAACTTCGTGTCGCGATCGCGGATGAGGAACTTCACCTCGTTCGCCTGGTCGGCGAGCTCCATCGAGAGGTTGCGGGCCTGCTGGGTCACCCACGCGGCCACCGGGTTGGCCGTGATGCCGGCGATCCGGACGCGACGCGTGTCGTGATGGATGAACACGAGGACGTAGAGCCTGCGGAGAAGGATGGTGTCGACATGAAAGAAGTCGCAGGCGATCAGACCCCTGGCCTGCGCAGCGAGGAACTCCGCCCAGGTCGGTCCGGATCGCCGCGGTGATGGCTCGACGCCGTGACGCTTCAGGATCGACCAGACGCTCGAAGGAGCGATGACGTTGCCCATGGTGGCGAGCTCACCATGGATGCGGCGATATCCCCAGGTCGGGTTCTCCTTGGCCAACCGGAGTACGAGCGCGGTGGTTCCCTTCGCGATGCCCGGCCGACCTGGCCGGCCGTGCGGGTAGGTCCAGCGCTTGGCGACAAGATCACGATGCCAACCCAGCAGGGTTGCCGGCTGGACGGAGAAGCGCCCGAGTCGTCGGCGTGGGAGCAACCGCGCCAGCCCGGCCAGCACCGCCCGGTCTGCAGGCTCGAGCGCCGGTCGGTGGATCTGGCGTCTGAGGACTACCACCTCGTGGCGCAGCATCACGACCTCGATCGCGAGGTCCGGGTCTCTGCGGCTAACGAGTTGGATGAGCTGTAGTACCCGGCAGAACGCCCGGTAGAGGAACGAGAGGGTCATCGGTCGATGCTCTCTGCTCCGGGCCCAACCGTCAAAGTCCAGTACACCGGGGGTGGATGACGTTCTCGGCACCAACACGCTGTTTTGTAGCGCCCAGTGGGGAAGGGATCAGGGCGTGGAATGTCCGCCGGCTGCCCGCGATTGCCTCAGCATCTGCCAGGACGGAACTGACCGCCGTGCCGATGCGCCCAATTGCGCTGGGCAGGCCCTTCGAGGCCGCCCATATCGGCGCTCCGACATACCGGTCAGATCAGGCGGCCGGCTTCGTCGGCGAAGCCTGGAACCCCGCAGCGGGCGAGTCGAGCGATGAGGTCGACGGGCGTGAGGGCAGGTTGGCGGGTGTGGGCAGCTTGCTCTCGGAGGACGTCGAGCACGATCCTCGGGGCGAGGTCGAGCTGGTCGAGCAGGAAGTCGTCGGGGTGGACGACCTCGATGTCGAGCGGCCCGAGCACGTTCATCGGATAGTCGCCGACGTTTGCCGTGACGATGGCATCAGCCCGGCCGCCGAGAGCGGCGGCAACGGACGTGGCGGTCGTCAGCGTCGGGAAGTGTCACGGTGTGCTCCAGGGTCTCCCATCCCTCGACGCAGGCGTCCTCGAAGGCGCCGCCCATGGCAGCGAACCGGGCCTGGACTTGTTCGGGTGGGATCTCGGGATGGATGTCGACGATGGCGTCGATGGCCTCCGCGACGATCCGGGTGGACCATAGCGGCCGGTAGAGGTCGCGTTCGGCGAGCCGTAGCAGCGTGTCGGCGAGTGCGATGGGCACGAGGACGCACGCGTCGAGAACCACTGCATAGCGAGCCACGAGGTCACTCGCCGGTGGCCGGGCGGCAGCGACGCCGGCGAGCCGCCCGCAGCGCTCCGGCGTAGTCGGCTTGCGTGCCGTCGTAGAGCCCGAGCTCGCCGGCCTCCTCGGTGAGCTGGTCCAGGACAGCCCGACGCTCCGTGCGGCGGCGGTGCTGGAAGTCGATCAGGTCTTGCAGACGGACTCGGCGGTGGCGGTTCGGCTTCTCGAAGGCGATGGCGCCGTCTTCGAGGAGCTTGACGAGGGTGGGGCGGCTGATCCCGAGGAAATCGGCCGCCTCCTGGGTGGTGAGGAGCAGGCCTTGGGGGGCGACAAGGGTGGCCTTCCCTTGTCGCATGACGTCCACCACCTGGCGCAGGACGCGGTAGACCTCGGCCGGAAGCGGGATCTGCTCGCCGTCAGGGCCGAGAAGCAGGCCCGGCTCGGTGTGGCCCTCGAAGAAGCGGGCGAGGTCGAGGAGCTGGTCGAGGTCCTCGGGAGGGAAGACGACGTCCTCTTCACGCCCGAGGTCGACGGTGGCGGTCGAAGGTTCGCTGGGAGCTCGGCCGGCCGGCGTCATGCGTCAATGATAGCACGAGTCGAAAAAAACGAAAGCCGCCACAGCGTGGGCCGCATCTGGGCCACGCGTAGGGTTCGAAAACTCCGCCGGGCTGGTCACGCGGCGTGATACTCGTTGATGAGGGCGCCCAGGTGTGGGTGCCGAGAACCCCGTCCGCCCAGCTCGGGCCAGGTGTCCCCGACGAAGAAAGCCATGGACGGGGCAGGGGCTTCTGCCTGGCACGGAGCGCCTGGCGCTCGCTATGATGTGACCACGAGGTGACCACAATGGCGAAGTTGAAGAACGTCGGCGTCCGGGAGTTCCGGGACCACGCCACCACGTACCTGTCGGGCTCCGATCCGGTGGCGGTGAGCAAGCACGGCCAGGTGATCGGCTTCTACATCCCCGTCGAAGCCGACAGGGAACAGGCGATGCGAGCCCTCGAGCAGCTCGGGCGCTCGGTCGAAGAGATCCTCGCGCAGACGGACATGACCGAAGACGAGCTTTCCGGGCTCTTCGATCTGCATCGAGCGCTCCCGGGGTGATCGTCGTCGTCGACGCCAGCGTGCTCGTCGCCGAGCTGCTCCGCCGTCGAGGTCGCGAGCTCTTCGCTCGGCCAGAGCTGCACTGCCTGGTGGCCGAGGACCAGTGGGACGAAGCACGCCACGAGCTCGAAAAGCGTGTCGCTGTGATCGTCGGCCAAGGCCGGCTGACCGACATCCAGGGTGAGCAGCTGCTGGGCGTGGTTCGTGCATTCGTCGAAGGAGACGCCATCGAGATCGTGGCACGGCGCTTTTACGAGCACATGGAGGCTACCGCCCAGCGACGTGTCCCACGCGACCCCGCGGACTGGGCACCGGTCGCACTGGCCGTCGCGCTCGGCGTTGGGATCCTGACCGGTGACCACGACTTCTTGGGCTGTGGCTGCCCGACCTGGACGGTCGAGACCCTCTTGGCGGAGCTGGGAGCACGGTGAGCATCGTGACCTCCCTGGCGGAAGGGCCGGACGATTATCGCCAGGGGTTCAACGCTGAGCAGGCGGTTGCCTGTAGGGCCCAAAAAGCTGATGCATCGCCTGAGCTGCGCAAATGGAACCGAGCCGGAAGGAAATCGTACCACAGGTAGGACTCATGCCCGACAGGCGACAGCTGGTAGGAAGCACCATGTGCATGTCGGCTCGGTAATCGGGTGGCCGTGGGCCAGTAGCGAATTGCCAGGTCAAAACGTTCATCGAGGACATGGACCCTACAGGTAGGTCTGCCCCGCGTAGGGTCTCTCGTCGGTCGTGAGGAGACCCGCGCGTCCTCACCAGTGCCGGAGTGCCGCGTAGTTTCGCGGTCGTGCCGCCGCCAGCGCTGAGCGAGCTCATCGAGTCGATCACCGCCGCCGCCTACGGCACCGACGAGCAGCTCACGGCGTTCCTCACCGCTTTCTCCGAGGAGGTACAGGTGCCTTGCTCGGCCACCGTGCTGGACCTTCCCGTCGAGGTCCTCCGCTTCGACGCCGAGGGCGGCGAGCGCCGCGGGCTCGTCGCGCGCTGCGGTCACGAGGGCAGGCGCGCCGGCGTGGTGTTGCTCACCGACGTGCGCTTCGAGCCCGGAAGCGTCGCGGCCTGGCTGCACGCCGCCTACCGGAGCTGGCTCGGGCTCGACCCGTTCTCCGCCCGGCGCCTGGCCGGCTGGAGCTGGCCCGAGCGATGAGGCCTGCGGGACCCGGCGGCGCGAGAGTTGTCGAGGCAGGGCGGACCGCCGAGGGGAACGGTGAAGGGGTAACGGAATCGTCGGGCGCGGGGGTGGTCGCCGAGGTCGAGCGCCTGCGTGCGCAGCTGGCGGCGGCGCGAGCGGAGGTCGCACAGCTGCAGGAGGAGAATCGCCGTCTCCGCGCCGGCCTGGCCGGGCCGGCTACGTCGGAGCTGAGCGGGACGGGGGTGCATCGCTCCGCGCGTGCCCCACGGCTGTTCCCCGCCGGCGAGGTGGCTGTGGGCGAGGTGGATGCCAGCTCCTCGCCGGAGGACAAGGTCCGTCTCTTCCGGGCGCTGTTCGCTGGCCGGTCCGACGTCTACGCCGAGCGCTGGGAGAACCGGTCCACGAAGCGGTCCGGGTGGTCGCCGGTGACCCTCGACGGGCGCAGGTCTCAAGGCCCTCGCCATTACGCCCCGCTCGACGACGCGGTGCTCAGCGCGCACCTCTCGGGGCGCGTCACGGCGGGCGTCTACCCGCTGATCGACGGCGACCGCTGCTGGTTCCTCGCCTGCGACTTCGACAAGGGCAGCTGGGCGCTCGACGCGTTGGCTTTCCTCCAGGTCTGCAACGACGTCGGCGTGCCCGCCTGCCTGGAGCGGTCACGTTCGGGCAACGGCGCGCACGTCTGGGTGTTCTTCGACGAGCCGGTCGAGGCTGCCGTCGCCCGCCGGCTCGGGACCGGGCTGTTGCGAGAGACGATGGCGGTTCGCGCCGAGGTCGACCTCACGAGCTACGACCGGCTCTTCCCCTCCCAGGACTTCGTGCCCCAGAAGGGCTTCGGGAACCTGATCGCCCTCCCGCTCCAGGGCAGCTCGCGCAAGGTCGGCAACACGGTCTTCCTCGATCCGGCGTCGATGGAGTCCTGGCCCGACCAGTGGGCCTTTCTTTCGTCGGTCCGCCGCCTCTCTGCCGTCGACGCGAGGAGCATCGGCGACGCCATCCGGGTCGCTGCCGGCCCGGGTACGGTCGGGCCGGCCCATAGGGTCCGCTCGAGGCGTCCCGGGCCGCCGGCCCCGCCGGTGGTCACTGCCACCCTCGAGGCGATGCTGGCGGTCGACCGGATCGGCCTCCCACCGGCGCTGCTCGCGTCCCTCAAGCACCTCGCCTCGCTGCACAATCCCGAGTTCCACCAGCGTGAGCAGCTGCGGCTCTCGACGTGGAACACCCCGAGGATGGTCCGCTGCTACGACGAGGACCTCGACCGCCTCTACCTCCCCCGCGGCCTGCTCGACGACGCCACGAGGGTCATCGAGGCGGCCGGCAGCCGCCTCGAGGTCGACGACCGGCGCCCGTCAGCGCCCACCCGAGCGCTCGGTTTCACCGGCCAGCTCAGCGCCGCCCAGACCGAGGCCGTCGAGGCGCTCGCCAGCCACGACCTCGGGGTCCTCGTGGCGCCAACGGGCGCGGGCAAGACCGTCATGGCCTGCGCCCTCATCGCCCGCCTCGCCACGCCGACCCTGGTTCTGGTGCACACCAGGCCCCTCGCCGAGCAGTGGCGTCAACGCCTCGGCGACCTGCTCGGCCTGAAGCGGCGTGAGATCGGCCAGCTCGGCGCCGGACGGACCCGCCGCAGCGGGATCGTCGACCTCGTCACCCTCCAGACCCTGGCCCGGCGCGACGACGCTGCCGAGGTCTTCTGTGGCTACGGCCTCGTCGTCGTCGACGAGTGCCACCACCTGCCGGCGGTGACCTTCGAGCGCTGCGTCCGCGCCGCCACCAACCGCCGTTGGGTTGGTCTCACCGCCACCCCCCGCCGCCGTGACGGCCTCGAAGGCATTCTCCACATGCAGCTCGGACCCACCCGCCACACCATGAGCGACGACGGCACGACCGCGCTCATCCGCCGCGACCTCGTCGTCCACGACACCCTCACCGACCCCGACGCCCCCGAGGACGCCGGGGTCCAGGCCGTCCTCGGCCTGGTCGCCGCCGACGCCGAGCGCACCCGCCAGATCTGCGTCGACGTCGCCGACGCCCACCGTCGCGGACGCAACGTCCTCGTCTTCACCGACCGCACCGGGCATCTCGAAGCCCTCCGAGCCGAGCTCAGCGGCCGCCACGGCCTCGACCCTGCCGTGCTCGAGGGCGGCACCGGGAAGAAGCGCCACGCGGCGGTCCTCGACGGGCTGCGCAGCGGCGGCGCCCCGATCCTCCTCCTCGCCACCGGCGCCTACCTCGGTGAAGGCTTCGACCTTCCCATCCTCGACACCTTGTTCCTGGCCTTCCCGATCTCGGGGCGCAGCCGGGTCGTCCAGTACGTCGGGCGCGTCACCCGCGCCCTGCCGGACAAGACCAGTGTCGAGGTCCACGACTACCACGACACCCTCCACCCGCTGCTGCGCCGCATGCACCAGCGCCGCCTCGCCACCTTGAAGAGCATCGGGTTCGTCCCGACCGCGCTGGCGTGACCCGCCTCGTCGGGCACCCCGCGCGCCCGCCCCGGCGAGAGCCCGATCGCCGCCAGTGGACTATAATTCTGGTCGATGAGCACGTTGCCGCTGTCCGAGGTCAAGGCCCGCCTGTCCGAGATCGCCGAAGAGGTGGCGGCCACCCACGAGCGGGTTCGGATCACCAAGAACGGGCGCGAGTACGTGGTGCTCGTCGCCGCCGACGACCTCGAGTCGATCGAGGCCACCCTCGAGCTGCTCGCCGACCCCGACGCCCAGGACCGCCTGCGGGCAGCCGAAGCGGACGTCGCCGCGGGAGAGGTGCTCGACGAGGGAGCGGTGCGAGACCTCGTCGCCCGACGCCAGCACCCGTAGTCGCCGGTGAGCTTCCGGGTCGTCGTGGCCAAGAGCGCGGCGCGGCGCCTTGCCGAGCACCTGCCCGAGTCGGCCGCCGCGGCGTGCATCGAGTTCGTCTTCGGGCCGTTGGCGGAGGATCCTCGCCGAGTGGGAGCGCCGCTGCGCAAGCCCTTTGAGGGGCAGTGGCGGGCCCGTCGGGGCGAGTACCGCGTCCGCTACCGGATCGACGACGAGGCCCGCACCGTCTACGTGCTCGACATCGACCACCGCCGTGACGCCTACCGCAGCTGAGGGCACCGATGGCGATGCACCACCAGGGCACCCTCGCACCGGCACCCTTCGGCCACCTCGGGCGTCGAGATCTTCGCTCAATCGAGCGCGGGCGTCTGGCCGGCGGGTGAACCCTTGGGTGCCGAGAACCCCGTTGCCCTTTTCGGACGGGGCGCCCACACCATGTACCTGTCGGGATCCGATCCGGTGGCGGTGAGCAAGCATGCTCGCACGCTCGAGCAGCTCGCACGCTCGGCGGAAGAGATCCTCGCTCGAACGGGCAAGGCCGAAGACGAGATCGCTCGGCTGTTCGACCTGCGACGGGTGCTTCCCGGGTGATCGTCGTCGTCGACGACAGCGTGCCCGTCGCCGAGCGGCTCCGCCGTCGGGGTCGCGAGCACTTCGCTTCGCCAGAGCTGCACTGCCTGGTGGTCGAGGAGCAGTGGGACGAAGCGCACCACGCGAGCACGTCATGACGCCTTCGCCGCAAGTGTTCGATCTCAGCGCGTTTCGGGCTGACCGTCCTGGCCGTTCATGCCGTGCGATGGCATTCCGCTCGATACCGCCTCGCTGTCGAGGCGGACGCGATCATGGAGAAGCTTTCCGCGTCCGTTTTCGGCCGGTGGTCACACGCGTCCTCGCGACGATGCGGCACGGGATCTCGGCGTCCTCATCGAGGCGGTAGCTGGCGCAGATCCGGTGGTAGCCGTCGGCGACCCACAGCGGGTCGCTTCGCACGAGCAGGACCGGGGAGAGCTTCGTGCCGACCTTCACCTTCGCGAGGTCCTTTGCCACCTCGGGGTCGTCGAGCGCCAGGAGGGGGAGGCCGGCCGCCCGGAGGAGGTCTTTGGCCTTGTATCGCACGGTGTCGGGCTCGTCCGCCAGCGCCTTGGCGATCTTCTTCGCCTCGCGGGGGTCGACCAGGAGGGAGAGATAGCTGCGGGCAGCCGGGTAGTCCTGCTCCTCGGGATCGTCCTTCCAATGCTCATTGGTCATGGCTGCTCCCTCCTGCGCTAGGAACGTGGGCCTCGGGGGGGTTGTCGTCAGGGGTCTCGCCTTGGGCCGCGACCTTGGCGGCCAGGCTCGGAGGTCCGCGCAGGATCCAGGCGACGCCGACCGCCAGAAGGCCACCGATGATCGGGCCGGCGGTGTAGGCCCACCAGCTCGTCCAGTCGCTGGCAAGGAGCTCCGGGCCGAAGGAGCGGGCCGGGTTCATCGACGCCCCGCTGATGGGGGCCGCCCATAGACCGGCGAGGGCGATATAGCCGCCGACTGCGAGCGCGGCGTTGGCGCCCACGTTGCGCGCGCCGGAAGCGGTTCCGAGGATGACGCTCACGAGGCCTAGGGTGAGGAGTGCCTCGACGACGAGTGCCGTGTCCGAGGAGATCCCCGGTCCGGGCAGCGTTGCCCCGAGATGGCCGACGGTGCCGAAGAGCGCCCGCAGGAGAAGCGACGCGGCGGTGGCTCCGATCAGCTGGGCGAGGACGTACCCCGGCACCCGGCTCCAGGGGAAGTTGCCTCGGGCCGCGAAGGAGAGGGTGACCGCCGGGTTGAGGTGTGCGCCGCTCACCATGCCCATGAAGTAGATGATCGCCATCACCATGAGGCCGGGCGCGACGACCTGGGCGTCGAGAGGGACCTGGCCGTGGGAAACGGCATCGACGACCGGGGCACCGGCGGCCACCACGACGAGCAGGAAGGTGCCGAGCACTTCGGAGAAGAGCCGCCGCCACTCGTGACGCCTGGCGAGCGGGTCGCGCACCCAGGCCGGCTCGGCATCTCGTGGTCCCCGGCCGAGGAGGGTCCCCCTCTCGAGGCTCACCTCTCCTGGGCCATCGACCATGCCAAGACGCTATGCCCGCCCCGCTCTGTTGCGGGGCTGGACGCCTGTGCAGGACGAGTTGTACCGGAATTGGCCCGGCACGAGGTCCTGGACGGATCGATCAACGAGTGTCACGGCGCGCCTTCGACGGCGAGATGCTCCACGACCTGTCGAGCGTGCTCAACGACCTCTCGGGTCCCACGTGGCGTCCTGCCGAACGGACTGGTCTCGCGCCGAGCGCAGTCCGCGTGCCGATCGGCGCCAGGCCACTGCAACTGCATCGCGATGTCGCAATTCCGCCAGCTGTGCACCGTCCCAGATGGCACGCTTGAGGGGTGCACGAGGACTTCGACCGCTGCTATCGGGCCGTGCAGTCCAAGGACGCCCGCTTCGACGGCTGGTTCGTCACCGCGGTCTCGACGACGAGGATCTACTGCCGGCCGAGCTGCCCGGCCCGCTCCCCTCTGGCTCGCAACGTCGCGTTCTACCCGACCGCAGCGGCCGCCCAGCACGCCGGGTTCCGGGCGTGCAAGAGGTGTCGTCCCGACGCCTCGCCCGGGTCGCCGGAGTGGGATGTCCGCCAGGATCTCGTTGCGCGGGCCATGCGGTTGATCGCGGACGGCATCGTGGATCGCGAGGGCGTCGCCGGCTTGGCGATTCGGCTCGGCTACAGCGCCCGCCAGGTCGAACGTCACCTCATGGCTGTAGTCGGTGCCGGACCGCTCGCGCTCGCCCGTGCCAACCGCGCCCAGACGGCGCGCCTGCTCATCGAGACGACCTCAATGACCTTCTCCGAGGTGGCGTTTGCCGCTGGTTTCTCGAGCATCCGCCAGTTCAACGACACGGCGCGCTCGGTGCTCGCCGGCACGCCGAGCGAGCTTCGCGCTCGGGCCGTCGGTCAGCGTGCCCGGGCCTCAGCGATCAGGCCACGAACCTCCGGCGGCCTCGACTTCCGGCTTCCTTTCCGCAAGCCGTTCGTCCCGGGAAGCCTCTTCGGCCATTTGGCAGCCACCGCAGTGCCCGGGTGCGAGGAGGTTCGTGACGGCGCGTATCGCCGCACGCTGCGACTTCCCAACGGAGACGGCATCGTCGCACTCAGGCCGCGGGAGGGCCATGTGGCCTGCCGCCTGGTCCTCCACGACCTGCGCGACATTCCGACCGCGATCGCCAGGTGCCGCCGGCTCCTCGATCTGGACGCGGATCCCGAGGCGATCACCGACGTCCTTGGTGCCGACACGGCACTTGCTGGTCCGGTGGCCGAGGCTCCAGGGCGGCGAATCCCTCGCACCGTGGACGGGGCCGAGATGGCGCTGCGGGTCGTGCTCGGCCAGCAGGTCTCCATTGGTGCCGCTCGCACCCATGCGGCCCGCCTCGCCGAGCGATACGGCAGCATGATCGACGACCCGGCGGGCGGGCTGGACCGGGTCTTCCCTTCCCCTGGATCCCTTCTCGAGCTCGACCCGGAGGCGCTCGCCGTTCCCAAGGCACGCAGGGAAGCGTTCATCGCGTTGGCCACTGCGTTGGCGGAAGGCAGCATCGAGCTCGGTGCCGGTGCCGACCAGGAGCGCGCTCGTCAGCAGCTGGCTGGGCTCGACGGCATCGGGTCATGGACGCTCGGGGTCATCGCCATGCGGGCGTTGGGTGACCCCGACGCCTTCCCGGCGACCGACGCGGGCGTGGTGAAGGGTGCCGCCGTGCTCGGCCTTCCTACGCGCCCAGCGGCGCTCGTGGCCCACAGCCGGCGGTGGCAGCCGTGGCGGTCCTACGCCGCGCAGTACCTGTGGGGCACCCAGGACCACCCGGTCAACCAGTGGCCGGCGAAGGAACCACGATGCGCCTGATCCGCTCTCGGACCGTCGACAGCCCTATCGGCCTGCTCACCTTGGCCGGCCACCGCGACGTGCTCACCAACCTGGTCATGGAAGGTGGAGCCCATCTCCCACCGGACCGCACCCGGTGGGTAAGGGATGAGGAAGCCTTCTCCGATGCTGTCGCCCAGATCGAGGCGTACTTCGCCGGTGAGCGCGTCGGCTTCGACGTCGCTCTGCGCCCAGATGGCACGAGCTTCCAGCGACGAGTGTGGGATGCCCTGTCCGAGATCCCCTACGGCGAGACCTGCTCGTACGGCGAGATCGCCCGCCGTATCGGTCAACCTGGGGCGGCGCGGGCAGTCGGGATCGCGACCGGGCGCAACCCGATCCCCATCATCGTCCCCTGCCACCGGGTCATCGGGGCGAACGGCACCCTCACCGGGTATGCGGGAGGGCTGGAGACCAAGCGCGCCCTGCTCGACCTGGAGCAGGCTTTTTGCCCTGACCCACGACGTCCACGACCCGCAGTAACGGTCGCGAACACCCTCGGGGGCTCGTCGCACGCGGCGCCACGGCGGGGCGAGCTCGAAGCCGACTCCATCGATGCGAGCTCGAGGCCGGTTCCATCGATGGAGGGCCAGCCGTAGCTCATGGCGGTGCAGAGAGTGATCACGGGCTTTCGCCAGGACGACGAGGGCAACTCTGGGTGGCGGAGCGGACTTGCGGGCACGGCCGGGACGTCCCTCATCGCCGCTCCGCCCGCGGCTGGTGAGGGCTTCGGGTCGAGGCGGATGCGTCTCACGCCTGGATGTCTCGGTTTCCCGTCGTTCCCGGAGCGGCCTTCGCCGCGTTGACCCGCTCCCACGAATGTGTAGTAGATTGTCTCCGTTGGTGAGCGCACTCGGGGCGCCACCGAATGGATCAGGGCCCGGCGACGCGAAGGAGACTCTGATGGCCGTTTCCCACGTGACACCCCCGGATGCCAGCCCACGCGCGGGCGGGCGTCCCCACGGGGAACCGAGCTCGAGCACGCAGGCTCCCGACGAGAAGAGAGGTCCCGGTGCGGCCCTCCTGCTGCTCGTCCTGCCGGCACTGTGCTGCGGCGGCCCGTTGATCGCCGGTGCGCTGGCGGCCGCGAGCGCGGCGACCCTCGGCGTGGTGGGCGGCGTGGTCGGCGCGGTCCTCCTCGCGGTCGCCGTCGGGCTCTTGCTTCGGCGCCGACGAAGCGGTGCGTGCTGCGCACCGGCACAGAATGCGTGGCGCCCGTGAGCACGACTACGAATGCACTCACCCGCCTGCGGGCGCCACGGGCGCTCGCCGAGGTGCTTGGCACGCCCGGGCGCGTCGGAGGCTTCCTGGTCGCCTCCGGCGTCGTGGCGTTCTTCTACACCCTGCTCCTGCCCTTCGACTACACCCAGCGCTTCGAGCTCGCCAACTGGGACTACCTGGACGCCTACCTGCTCACCTGGGCGATCGTGCTCGGTCTCGCGATGGGGCTCGTCGTGAGCGTCCAGGTCTACGCGATGCGCAGGATCGCCGCGGCCCGGGCCGCGAGCGGCGCGGCAGGCGGCGTGGCGTTCGTCGCGAGCCTGCTCCCGAGCTTTCTGTGCTGCACCCCGATCGTCCCCTCCGCGCTCGCCTTCGTCGGGGTGTCGGGGGTGGGCCTCTACACGACGACGGGCGCCCTGCAGCACTTCTTCGCTGTCCACCAGACCGAGTTCCTCTCGTCGAGCCTCGTGCTCCTCGCCCTCATGTGCTGGTGGGGGCTGCGCAAGGTGGCAGGCTCGCAGTGCTCCGCCGATGCGGCGTGCCCGAGCGGTGACGAAGCCTTGGCTCGAGGACCCGGGCGCAGGCAAGGAGCCCTTCGATGACCAGGGCTTCGACGCGCCAGCGCTCGGCACGCCCCACCGGGGCGGCCCGGCGCCGGGCCGAGGCCCAGCGGCGGCGGCGCAACCGGATCGCTCTGTGGACGAGCGTTGTCGGCATCCTCGGCCTCGCCGGCGTGGTCGTCGGCCTGCACCTCTCGGCGACCTCGTCGGCCGGCGGCGCAGCGCCCGGCTCGTCGGGCACGTCTGGCGTGTCGCTTCCGGTCGGCACCAGCGCGCCCAACGGCGCCATCACCACCCTTGCCGGCGGGTCCGAGACCGTGGCGGGGCTGCGTGGCAAGCCCACGCTCATCTGGTTCGTGACGACGTGGTGCTCGTCGTGCGAGGCGGGCACCCAGGCGATGGCCCAGAACGTCGCCACGCTCGCCGCAGACGGCGTGCGGGTCGTCGAGGTCGAGAACTACGCCGACCTCGGCCAGTCGGGACCGCCCATGGGCACGTTCGCCAAGACCCTCGCCGGCAGCGCCTTCACGAACCCGGACTGGACCTTCGGCGAGGCGTCCTCGGCGCTCACCCACACCTACAACCCGAAGGCCTACCTCGACATCTACTACCTCATCAGCGCCAAGGGGAAGATCACCTACGTGAACAGCTCGCCGGGATCCACGATGCCCGAGCTGCTCAGCGCCGCCAAGGCGCTCGCATGAGCGCCCACGGTGCCCACGAGCGGGCGCCCGAACCTCGGAGCCGCCGGCGCTGGGCCGTCGGGGCAGGTACGGTCCTCTTGGCCGCCGGCCTCGGCGCGTACGCGCTGGCGGGCAGCGGGGGCGGCACGGTGAGCGCCAAGGTCCAGCCCGTGGCCTCCGACCACCGTGCCAGTTCGGTTTCGACGTCGCCGTCCGCGCCGACGTCGACACCGGGGACACCGGCGGCCAACGGCACCTTCACGACGCCGTCGGGAACGACCGCGACGATCGCCTCGCTTCGCGGCCATCCGACCATGGTGTGGTTCGTGGCGGGGGGCTGTGCGAGCTGCGCGGCGAGCATCCCAGCGGTCGCTGCGCACTTCCACCAGCTGCGCGCTGCGGGGCTCCGGGTGCTCACCCTGGGCCTCTACGGCGACTTCGCCGCGGGCGACAAGGGCGTCACCCAGCTGCTCACCTTCGGGCGGGAGGCGGCGTTCAACGAGCTGATCTCGCGCGCGGGCTGGGAGTGGGGGATGGCGTCGAAGTCGCTCAGCCTCGCCTACGACCCCGCCGGCATCCCCGATCTCTACGTGCTCATCGGGCCGACAGGGCACATCCGCTACCGCAACAGCGTGCCGGACTCGACGATGGGGGCCTTGATCGCCGCGGCTGATCGCCTCGGCACCCGCGTCCAGACCACGGCGGCCGAACGAGGGTGATGCTGGGCGGCTGAAGGCGTGCGTCGCGCTCGAGTCGAGTCGTGCCGTTCGAACCCCGCCGCGTTCACGGCGGCCTACGCGCTCCGAGGAGATGCGGCTGCCTTGCGACGTGACCCGCCGAGCGCAGCCATCGTCGAGGGATGCACGCCCGAGGCCGGTGACCGAACCGGATCCGCCCGGCCGTGCCTATCCGTCTTTGGAGGCTTCGAGCGATGCGGGTGCGGAACCGACGAGGCCGACGAGGTGAGCGAGGGTGTCGATCGCGTTGACCATGAGGTCGGTTTCGCTCACGACCACCACGTTCGCCGGCACCGGTGTCGTGTCGTCGTCGGACCCCCTGGGAATGACGGTCGGGATTGGCCCCACTGTGATGGCCTGAACTGGCCCCACCCCCAGACACGATGGGACTGCTCCGGGATGGCCCAGCCGGCTCCCGGAGGTTCAGGTCATCTCAATCGGCGTTGGCCAGCAGATCCCTCCTCGTGCCGGCGAGGGGGGAAGGTCGCGGCTGGACCCCCGAGACGCCTCGAGTGGCGGTGTCAGAGGCGTCCTCGGGCATGGTGGTGGCCTGGGCCTGGGGGGCTGGTCGCCGGCGGCGACGGCGGTCAGCTGGGCGACGGAGCGGAGCTGGCCGGCGAGTGCCGTGAGGTCGTCGACGGCCTGGGCGGGCGTGACGCGGTTCTGTCGGTCGGCAGAGTGACCGAGCGCTCGGAGGTGCTCGACGGTGGCGCGGAACCGTTCGCGGTCGTCGGGCGTGACGGCGACACTGCGAGCGTAGTGGAGGGCGCCAGCCACCTCGCTGAGCACGTTGGCGGAGGCCTCGATGGCGGCGTCGAGGCTGCGTGCGGCGTCGTGCGCCCAGCTCTGCGTGCTCGTCGGGGTGTCGAAGCTCGCGGTGCCGGTGAGCCGGGCCCGCGTCCGGGCGACGGCGGCCGCCTGTAGGCGGATCCGCTCGGCCTCGTCCGCCATCGCCTGGTACGCCGCGGCCGCAGCCTGGTCGCTCCAGGGCTGGGTCTCCATGAGGGCGGAGCGAAGCTCGTCGAGGGCACCGGTCTCGAAGAGGGCGGAGGGGTCGGCGACGAGCGAGCGGAGGTGGTCAGCCAGCCGGCGGTAGGCGGTGCTCGATGCTGCGCGTTCCACCGGGAAGCGTTGCAGGGGCCAGGTGAGCGGCACCAGCACGATCTGCACAACGGCGCCGCACGGCGCCCAGAGCGCATTGAGCGCGGCCTGCTCGGGGGTGAAGGAGAACTGGGAGAACACGACCAAGCCGATGACCGCCTGGAGGCCGACCACGCTCGACGCCTGTCCGAAGAGCACCGAGAACCCGGCGGCGACCCCTCAGGAGGCGGTGACGGCGATGTCGGGGCCTTCCACATGCCCCACGGTCGCCCCGACGAAGGCGGAGACGGCGAAAGCCACCCCCGCGAACGCCATGATCTTCATTCGGCTGCGGTAGGTGCCCTGCAACGACGCCATCCCCGCGGTGAGGGCACCGATCGCGCCTCCTACCCCGACCAGCAGGTGGCCGGAGAGGTCGCCGGCCAGAAGGGGGATGGCGATGCCGAGCGCGCATCGAGCCGCGGGAAGGAGCGCAAGCTGGGAGTGGTCCAGGTGGATGGCGTCGTGGACCGGGCGCGTCCAGGTGCCCACCCGTGGCGTCACCGGGCGCACCGAGCACGGCCCGGTGTCGTCGTCCCCACGGTGGCGCTCCGACCTCGACGCGGGGGAGGCGCCGCCACTCGCCCGAAGCGGTCGTCTCTGGCCATCCAGAGCTCATCCACTTGGACGCTCCGGGTCGTGCCGGCTGCCGTCCTCGTCGTCGCCCCCGGAGCGGTCCCGGTCGAGCACGGCGAGGACCTTCTCGGCGGACGAGGTGACGGCGTCGAGCTCGCTCGGCGTGAGTGGGTCGATGAACAAGCGGCGCACCATCGCCGCATGCTGCGGTGCCGCCGCCTCGATCGCCTTGCGGCCCGTTTCGGTGGCCACGACGAACGCGCCGCGACGGTCGTCGCCGCAGTGCTCCTTGCTCACGAGCCCCCGATCCGCCATGCGGGCGACCTGATGGGAGACCCGGCTCTTCTCCCAGCCGAGGATCTCTGCGAGCTCGAACAGCCGGGCCCGGCCGTCGGGACGGTCGGAGAGCGCGACGAGCACCAGGAAGTCGGCGTAGGAGAGCTCCGAGGTCGCGGCCACATCGGCGGCCAGGCGGCCGGCGAGGCGAAGCTGCATGAACTGCAGCGTCCGCCACGCCCGCTCTTCTCGCTCGTCGAGCCATCGCACCTTGCCCATGCCCCTATCCTACCCGGGAATAGTTGACTCATCACCCATGTTGGATGATCTGTCCACCACGTGAAGGGAGAGCCCCCATGACCACGCCGACCGTCCCGGCCACACTCACCGGCAGCTACACCATCGATCCCGCCCACAGCCGGATCGGCTTCGTCGCCCGCCACGCCATGGTCACGAAGGTCCGGGGCTCGTTCGACGAGTTCGACGGCTCGGGCTACTTCGACGCCGCGAACCCGGCGAGCTCGAAGCTCGAGCTCACGATCAAGGCGACCAGCATCGACACCCGCAACGCCGACCGCGATGCCCACCTGCGCTCGAACGACTTCTTCGACATGGACACCTACCCGCAGATCACCTTCTCTTCGACGAGCGTCGAGCAGACCGACGATGTCCACTTCCGGGTCACCGGTGACCTGACCATCAAGGGGGTCACCCGCCCCGTCGTCGTCGACTTCGAGTACACCGGCAGCGCGGTGGACCCCTACGGCAACCAGCGGATCGGTTTCGAAGGAACGACGACGGTCAACCGCAAGGACTGGGGTGTCAACTGGAACGCGGCGCTCGAAGCCGGCGGCGTGCTCGTGAGCGAGAACGTCACCTTGGAGCTCGAGGTGTCCGCCATCCGCAGCGCCGACGCCGCCTGAGCAAGTCCCGAGCGCGTCTCGCTCGCGCCTGTCCGAAGGAATCCCGATGCCCGTATCGCCGGTACGCCTCAACCACGCTGTGCTCTTCGTCTCTGACCTCGAGCGTTCGCTCCGCTTCTACCGTGACGTGTTCGCCATGGAGGTCATCGCCCGCGAGCCGCGCGCCAACGCCGCCTTCCTGCGACTGCCGCGCTCGGGCAATCACCACGACCTCGGGCTGTTCGGCGTCGGAACCGCGGGCGGCCCGAAACGGCGCGGCGCCATCGGCCTGTACCACCTGGCCTGGCAGCTCGACACCATCGACGAGCTGGCTGCCGCCCGCCAGACGCTCCTCGACGCCGGCGCCTATACCGGCGAGTCCAGCCACGGGGCCACCAAGAGCATCTATGGTGCCGATCCCGACGGCAACGAGTTCGAGCTGTCAGACGACGTCGCTCACGGCATGTCTCCCGCGCTCACGACCGGGTCGAGGCACCACTCGGGGTGGTCCTGTTCGAGGCGTTGGAGCTGGTAGGGGCTCTCGAAGAGGGCGAGCAGGGTCCCGTCGGCGCGAGCGAGCACCCTCGTGCCTCGCACCGCTCGCAGGTGCTCGGTGGTGCGTCGGTCGGTGCGGCGGGCCGCCCTGTAGGGGGCGGGGGCCAGGTTCACCTCGGCGCCGAACTCGTGGGCCAGGCGGTGAGCGAACACCTCGAACTGCATGGCGCCCACGGCGGCGAGCACGGGGACCTGGTCGCCGTCGAGATCGCGCAGCACCTGGACGACGCCCTCGCGTTCGAGCTGGGTGAGGCCTTTGTGGAACTGCTTGTGGCGCCCGGTGTCTCGAGGCCGGACCGAGGCGAACAGCTCCGGTGCGAACGTGGCGATCGGGGGGAAGGCCACGGGCTCGGCATCGTAGAGGGTGTCGCCGATCCGAAGTTCGCTCGCATTGACGAGACCGACGACATCGCCGGGATAAGCGACGTCGATGGTGTCGCGTTCGGCACCGAAGACCGACGCTGCGTACTTGGTCGCGAAGGGCCGGCCGCTGGGTCCGTGCACCAGGATCATCCCGCGGGTGAAGCGTCCCGAGCACACCCGCACGAAGGCGACGTGGTCGCGATGGGCTGGGTCCATGTTGGCCTGGATCTTGAAGACGAACCC
This sequence comes from Actinomycetes bacterium, assembly GCA_021822565.1. Taxonomy (GTDB): domain Bacteria; phylum Actinomycetota; class Acidimicrobiia; order Acidimicrobiales; family RAAP-2; genus JAJYVT01. The sequence goes on from JAKAQM010000001.1 coordinate 17,816, forward strand.
CGAGAACGGCGCGTCGAGCGGACGCTCGAAGCCCTGGTCATCAGGTCGGGGGGTCGCCGGCGGGGCGAGGTCCACCACGGCGTCGAGGAGGTGGCGGACCCCGAAGTTGGTGAGTGCCGACCCGACGAACAGCGGGCTGGAGGAGCCGGCGAGGAACGACGCCGGGTCCAGCGTGGCGCCGACCTCGTCGAGCAGCGCGATCGCATCTCTTGCCTGGTGCCAGGCCTCGCCTTCCTCGGCGGCCGCTCGATCGGCGTCGAGGCGCTCCTCGGGTGCCGCCGTGGCGCCTCGGGCGGTGCGCATGTAACGGACGAAGCTGGCGTCGCGTCGGTCGATGACGCCGCGAAAGTCCCCGGGGATCCCCACCGGCCAGGTGACCGGCGTGGGGCGCAGCCCGATCTGCGCTTCGATCTCGTCCAAGAGCTCCAAGGGATCACGTCCGGGCCGGTCGTACTTGTTCAAGAAGGTGAGGACGGGAAGCGACCGGGCACGGCAGACCTCGAACAGCTTGAGGGTCTGGGCCTCCACGCCCTTCGCGACGTCCAGCACCATGATCGCCGCATCGGCGGCCGCGAGGACCCGGTAGGTGTCCTCGGAGAAGTCCCGGTGTCCAGGCGTGTCCAACAGGTTCACCACGCGCCCGCGATAGGTGAACTGGAGCACCGTGGACGTGATCGAGATGCCCCGTTGCTGCTCCAAGGCCATCCAGTCCGAGGTCGCGCGGCGCCGTCCGGCTCGCGCCTTCACCGCGCCGGCTTCGACCACCGCGCCTGCGTAGAGGAGGAACTTCTCGGTCAGAGTGGTCTTGCCGGCGTCAGGGTGGCTGATGATGGCGAAGGTGCGGCGGCGGGTGGCTTCAGCCTTGACGCTGGTGTCCGATGCGACGGCGAGGCTCATCGTCGGACCGCCGGACGGTGGCGGCGAGCCTCTCGGCGCAGCATCTGGGCCATCGCCTGGGCGGCGTCGAGTTGCTCGCGCAGCGCCTCGCAGCGCTGCTCGGCGGTCACCGCGAAGAGCTCCAAGCGCTCGACCAGCTCCGAGTGCTCTTGGCCGCCAGCTTCCGCAGCCAGCCGCTCGCGAAGCTCCAGCAGCTCACGCATCTCCTCGAGCGAGAAGTCGAGCGGCTTCATCTGCTTCACGAGCCGCAGCCGGTCCACGTCGTCATCGGTGTAGAGGCGGAAACCCCCGGCGCTGCGCCCCGAGGGGGGTACCAACCCCACCTCCTCGTAGTGACGGATGGTCCGCAACGACAAGGAGACCGCTTCAGCCACTTCCCCGATCTGGTGCATGTCTTCGATCACGACGCCAGGGTACTGCTGAACATACCCTCACGTAACAGTAGGTAAGCGTGCAAGCGATGTACCTGGCTGGTGACGTTGTCGAACCGGTCATGACGACGATCCGGCCCCTCGGCCCCTCGGCCCCTCGGCACGTGGGCACCCTGGGGCGGGAGAACCTACGCTGCCGTCATGAATGAGCAGTTCGTGACGAAGACGCCGCCGTCGACCATCGGGACGGATGGCTCCGCAGCGGTCATTCACGATGCATTGCCGGAGAGGACGAACGGGCCCATGGTGTTGTCGGACCTCGCGTTGTCGCGAGATCACGCGGATTGCCCCGACTGACGACGAGCTGATGGACGACGGGAGGCAGGGCGACCGTAGCTCCGGAAGTCGACGCGAAGCGACAATGCGCAGCCCGATCCGGTTCCGCTTCGAGGAGGCGCTTGCCGCTTGCCGCTTCCTCGTGATCGCCCCCGTGGTTGTCCTCGCGCTCGCCGCGCTCGGCTCGTTCGCTTACGGCACCGACCTGTTCGTGCTGGCGGTGAATGACGTGGCTCGTGCCGCGCTGCCGGTCGGGAACAAGATCGGGCGGATCCTCGTGGTCATCGACCTGTTCTTGATCGGCGCCACGCTGTTGATCGCGAGCTTCGGCTTCTACGAGCTGTTCGTCGACCGTATCGCCGGTCGGACACACGTTCGGTTGCCGGATTGGCTCCAGATGCGCGACCTGAATGACTTGAAGGCACGGGTCATTTCGATGATCGTCCTCATCACCGCGGTCGACTTCGTCGAGGTCCTCGTCGACTCATCCGACGGGCTGTACATCTTGGAGCGAGGAGCCGGGGTGGCGCTGGTCATCGGAGCCCTCACTGCGTACGTTCGACTCAGTCACAGGATGCACAGCGACGACTGAGCGGAGTGCTCGTCGAGCCCGCTCCGGAGACGGCGGGCGTGCGGCGGGGCGCGCTCACGATTTTCGGGTCAGCCCTGTCAGGAGCAACTTGCGGGCGTCTACCCGACGATGGTGCGCTCTGCCAGCACGATGGGTCTCCCCCTGTCGACCTCGACCACGTGCACTCGGTCGCCCCCGGCTCGCCTGGCGCTGTCCATTGCTGACCACGCTTGGGCGAGGACGTCTTCAGGCCGCTTTCCGGGAAGACGCACGGTCGCCGCCCCGGCGCTCACGGTGATCCGGACCGGGCTGACGGCGGTCGGGACCTGCACCGGCACCGCGGCAGATGCGCGAAGCCCGACGGCTCTGCGCTGGGCCTCGGACGGACCGATGAGGTCCTCGAAGAGGATGGCGTACTCGTCGTCTCCTATCCGGGCGACGAGGTCACCGGGACGAACGCGCCCACGCAGGTGGGAGCCGACCTCGACGAGCACAGCGTCGCTGCCGGGGCGGCCGTACCGCGCGTGCACCGCAGCGAGATCGTCGATGCCGATGACGATGAGCGCGATCCCGTCTGGCTGACGAGACAACCGCGCGAGGGACAGCTCGAGTTGGTCGAGCAGAGCGGCACGGGTCCCCAACCCGGTGAGCGGGTCGCGTCGGGCGAGATCAGCGAGACGGTGGTGGAGGGACTCGAGCTCCGCGTCGCAATACTTCGCCAGCTCGATCAGGGCCGCCCTGCGGGTCTCGGACACCGTGGTGGTCGCTGCGTGCAAGATCGTGGCGCCGACACCGAGCCGCTCCGCCTCTTCGGAGAGTATGCGGCTGACGACCTCGCTCCACCAGAAGCTGAGCTCGACGAGCGGCGTGACGCCGAGCCGCGTCACGTCCCTACGCCCCCCTGACGACCGACCCTGTGCCATGTGCGATGCCTTTCGCGGCTCCGCGTCCGCTGTCCGCAGCCAACGGACGATCGACTGCGTGGAGCGCGACATCTCGTGCCGGAGCGGGCCACCAGGGGAGAAGGCTCCCGCTGTGCTCACGTAACGGCTCTGGCACTCACGAAGGACCTCCTCGCAGCGTGCGGCGAGCGCCTCGCCCAGTGCGGCGTAGCCAGGGTCCCGCTTTCCGTCTGCTCTCACGTGTCCGGCCCCTGTCCTTTCCGTGCCCGACGATGTATCGGCCTCCCGAGGGAATGCTTGAGCTCGGCGGCACGCGTGGGCTCTGTCAATATGGGAGCTGCGATGTCGACATGGCTCGAGATGCGTGCGCGGAAGAGAAGCCGCCGCCCGCCCGTTCGGGGGCAGGGCCGCAGGCACCCGTGCCGATGACGGCGCAGGTCGGCCTCGCAGACATCCAGAATGCCCGCGCCGCCGTGGAAGCGGTTGGAGCTCGGACGCCGGTGTTCGAGTCGCGCCTGCTCTCGGAGAGAACCGGCGCCCCCGTGTGGATGAAAGCAGAGAACCTCCAGCGGACGGGCTCCTTCAAGGTCCGGGGGGTCGCGTCGAAGCTGGCCTCGATCGGCGACGGTGCGGAGGCGGGGATCGTCGCAGCGTCGGCTGGCAATCACGCCCAGGCGGTGGCCTTCGGTGCAAGGCAAAAGGGCCTGCCATGCCACGTCTTCATGCCGAGTGACGCTCCGATCGCCAAGGTCAGCGCGACCGAGTCCTATGGGGCGACGATCGAGCTCGGAGGTGAGTCGGTCGACGACTGCGTCACGATGGCCATGGCGCGGGCGGCTTCCACCGGCGAGATCTTCGTCCACCCATTCGACGATGCGGCGGTCATCGCGGGACAGGGCACCGTGGGTCTGGAGCTCGTCGAGCAGATCCCCGATCTCGCGCTCGTCGTCATCCCCCTCGGAGGCGGAGGCCTCGCCTCGGGGATGGCGGTCGCATTGCGAGCGTGCGTACCGAGCGCCAGGATCGTGGCTGTCCAGGCGGCGGTGTGCGCACCCTTCGCGGCTGCTCTCGGCGTCGGGCCGCCAGTCGGCGTCGGGCCGCCGGTCGCCGACGGGTCGCCGAATTCGCTCGCGGACGGCATCGTGGTCAAGCGACCAGGTGCGATCACGTTCCCGATCGTGCAGTCGCTCGTCGACGACGTCGTCGTCGTCGGGGAGGACGACATCGCGGAGGCGATGGTCCTGCTCTTGGAGCGCGCCAAGCTCGTGGTCGAGGGGGCAGGGGCGGTGGGAGCAGCAGCGTTGCTGTCTGGCGCCGTGGCAGCGCCTGCTCGGGGGGCGACCGCGCTGGTGCTGTCGGGTGGCAATGTGGACACCAATGTGCTCGCAACGGCGATCAGGCGCCATGAGACCAATGCAGGGCGCCGCCTCGTCGTGTTCGCTCGGCTGTCCGACCGGCCCGGCCATCTCGCTCGCATGCTCACCGTGATCGGTGAAGCAGGAGGTAACCTCCTCGAAGTGGACCACCTGAGGGAGGGCTACCGTCTGCACGTGAGGGAGACCGGGGTGCAGCTCGTCATCGAGACGCGTGGGCAGCAGCATGCAAGAAGGGTGCTCGACGCGGTTCGCGACGCGGGGTACGACGTCCGTCCGGTGGACCAGGGGTAGGCGCGCTCACGGCGGTGAGGGGCGTCACCCTCCTTCCTGCGAGGGCCGCAGCAGGGTGTGAGGGGCGTGGAACGCGCCGCGCGGCGGCTCAGACGCGACTGCAGACGAGATGCGACGAGCGTGACGACAGAAGACCTGCCTGACGCCTCTGGATCGAGCGATCGGCGCTCAGTTCGTTGGCGCACCCGGAACGTCTGGGCCATCTCGCTCTCGGCCTTTTTCTCCGACACTGGGTACCAAGCGGTATGGGCCGGCTTTCCCCTGTTCCTGGTCCTGGAGCTGCATCAGCCGGTATGGGAGTTCGGTCTGGCGAGTGCCCTCGCGTATGGGGGTGGCACGTTGTTCGCGTGGCTGGGCGCCTTGCTCGGGGACCGGATCGGCCACCGCAGGGTCGCCATCGGCGGCAACGCCTTGATCCCCTTGCTGTCGTTGTCGGCGCTCTGGGCGAACCCGGCGGTCGCGATCGGCCTGCTGTGCGCAGGGTGGTGGGCGCGTAACCTGCGCACCCCCTCTCGCAGGGTCATGCTGGTGGAGGCAGCGCCGGACGAAGCTGATCGGAGCTCGGTCTTCGGGTTCCTTCATGCCCTTGACATCGGTGGTGGAGCGCTCGCGGGCGTCTACGTGCTCATCGCGGTCATCGAGCACGTCGCATTCAGCTGGATCTTCCTCGCCAGCGTGCTGCCGTTGGCCGCGGCGACCTTCTCGTTGACCCTGTGCAGCACCGGTCGTGCAGTGTCGACGCACGTGGAGCCGAGCGATCCTGCACCCAGCGATCCTGAACCCAGCGAGTCCAGGCGCACGCGGCTCCCCGGTGCCGCCCCACTGCTGGCTGCGTCTGCGCTGTTCGGCTTCACGTACTACAGCGTCGGCTTCCCGATCCTCACGACGGCGCAGGGAAGCGGCGACAGGGCATTCGGCATCGGTGCGTTCCTGCTGTTCAATGCGGTGTCCGCGGCGACCGGGTACCTCATGGGCCCAAGGCTCGGGAGCGGGATCGCCGAGCGCTTCCGCGCGCTCGGTGCGTTCGGGTACCTGTTCGCGGTCGTCGGCGCCGTGCTGCTCGCAGTCGGCGCTGCAGCCCACCTGACGGTTGGAGTGCTGCTGGTCGGTGTGGCGGCCCTGGGGTTCTCGCTCGGCGTCGTGACAACCGTCGAGCCCACGCTCATGTCCGTGCTCAGACCGGGCCGTGCGGCAGGGCGTGGCTTTGGGGCACTGGGTGCCGCGCGCAGCGCCGGGTTGTTCTTCGGGAACCTCATCATGGGGCTGTTGTACGCGCGTGGGGCCGGCTGGGCCTACGGCTATGCCGCCGTGATGGGGATCGCGGCCACGATCGTCGTGCTCGGTGCCATCCCGGCCGCTCGGCGGGCCGATGGGCGCGTGCGGAGCCAGGCAAGGATGGCCACCGACGAGCAGTAGGGAAGGAGCCTTGGCTGCCGCCCGGGCATGGTGACGCGTCGGGTCGTCGCCATGGACGACGAGCTATGGTCGTCGCCGTGGCCGAACAGGATCTCTCCCAGCGGCAAGATCGCCGGCTGCGCTCGATCGGTCGCATCGAGCTCGTCGCCGTCCGGTGAGCAGCCGCCTGCTGGCTGCTGACGTGGGTGCACTCCCGCTGGAAGTGCCCATTCCAGCGGGTAGCGAGGTCCTGGAGGGAGATCCCACCGCCCGTTACTCCACGATCACCGAGCTGGGGAACGGCACCGAGGCGGGTGTCTGGGAGATGACCGCCGGTGGAGTCCGGGATGTGGAGAGCGACGAGATCTTCCTCGTCCTCTCCGGGGATGCCACGTTGCGCTTCGATGACGGCGAGACCGTCGAGCTGCGCCCCGGCGTGCTCGTGAGGTTGCGCGCCGGTGACCGCACCGAATGGCGAGTCCGCGACACGCTGCGCAAGCTCTACGTCTCGCTCTGAGCTCTGGCCGTCGGCCAGTCACCTGGGAGCCAGAGGAACCACGCGTTCCACCTCTCCTACGGCTCTGCCTCGCGGTGCTCGAACGCGAGCTCGCGTTCGAGCTCGACCTGGTCGTCGAGGCAGAGGCGGGTCGCTGGCTCGGCGACGAGCCGATCGGTGTCGATCGGCCTTCCGCAGGCCTCGCAACGACCATAGGTGCCCGCTTCGAGGCGCTGCAGGGCCTGCTCCACTTCCGCGAGCTCGCCCTCGACCTGCTCGCGCAGGGACAGATCGCGCTCTCGGACGAACGTCTCCGTGCCCAGATCGGCTGGATGCTGGTCGACCGCCGAAAGGGACGACAGATCCTCTTGCTCGTCCTCCCGCCTCAGCCCCTCGTGTTCGAACCCGTCCACGAGCCCCTCGAGGCGCGCGCGAGCGTCCTCGAGGAGGTGCCTGAAGCGCTCGACGTCGGGCATCTCCTCGGGTCCTTCTGGCGGAGACGGCAGCTCGGGGGATCCTTCGAGCGTGACCTGCTGGAAGAGCGGTCGCCCGAGGGCGGGGCGTTGCTCGTCCAAGGTCCTCTTCTCGGTCCCGCGCACGAGCGCGTCCTCGACGGCGTCGGGCTCGAATTCGTCGAGGGAGCTCCCCTCGTCGAGGAGGGCTTCGGAGAGCGGCTCCTCGTCGTGCAAGGAGAGGAGCTCGGCTGGCTCGCCCTCGTCCTCGAGGCGCTCTTCGAGCTCCTCGGGGTCCATCTCATCCGGGTTCTGGCCTGTCGGTGCGGGGGCAACGATGGACTCGGCCTCGAGCGTCGCTGTCGCCTCGTCCTCGGCCGCCTCGATCTCGGAGGTCTCTGCGAGTGCGGGCGGGACCTCTTCGGTCCCGAGCTCGGCCTCGTCGAGGAGGGAGTGCTCGAGGTCGACCTGCTCGTGCAAGACCGATGCGGCGTCTTCGAGCGGCCCCTCGACCTCCCGGCTCCGTTCGTCTTCGTCGCCCCGAGCTCTTGGCTTCCTTTTCTCCTTCTCCGTCGGACTCTCCTTCAGCTTGCCGCGCGTGGCGTGCAGCGCGGCGTGCGGATCCTGTTCTCCACCCCCCATCGCTTGCACCCTGATCCGATCTTGCCGGGAGCGAAAGGGTCGATGGTCCCCAATATCGGGGTCTACGCGCCCGGCGTTCCAGCCTCCGGCGCCGCCTGCGGCCGGAAAGGTGATCCGACCACGTGGTCGTCGAGGTCGCAGGCTTCGATGACCGTTCCCCCGAAGGTCGCGCGCGCCTCGAGCACCGCGCGTGCCCCGGTGCCTGGGTACGCGACGTGGGTGAGCACCAGTGAACCGACGCCGGCGTTCGTCGCGATCTCGCCGGCTTCCCGAGCGTCGAGATGGAGGTGGGCGGGGCGGCTTCCGATCGGCACCGCCCACGTCGACTCGCAGAGGAAGAGGTCGGCCCCTGCTGCACAGCGGGCCAGCTCGGGGGTCGGTCCCGAGTCCGCGCTGTATGCAAGCCGAACCCCTGTGGACTCCACCCGCATGGCCACGGTCTCCACGGGGTGATCGGCGGCGAACAGCGAGACGTCGAGGGGCCCGAGAGAGAGGCGGTCGCCGGCGTGGACCGTCTCGAACTGGCACACGTCGTGCAAGGCATCGTCACCGGGAAGCAGCGCTTCCATCACCTCGAGCACGTCCGGTGGTGCGTAGACGGGCAAGCGCTCCTCGCGCTCGCCGTGGAAGCGCAGGAGGTGGTACAAGCCGACCAGGTCCGCCATGTGGTCGACGTGGCGGTGCGTGATGACGGCTGCGGCGATCGAGTCGACGCGCACTCGCTGCATGAGATTGGCCAGGGAGCCGTTGCCGCAGTCGACCAGCAGCCGGTACCCCTGGTCTTCGACCATGTAGGAGGAGCATGCTCGTCCTGGGGCGGGGTAGGAGCCGGCGCTGCCGAGCACGGTCAGGCGCATGGCACGCACCGCATTGCGCGTGAGCACAGAGGAACGAGCAGGTGCCCCGGAGCAGGCGTGGAGGGCATCATCGACGTGGACGGCCTTCGCTACCCGCGGATTGGAGCAGGTCGAGGACGGCGGCCCAGCCGCCTGCGTCGGGCGAGTCGATGACGTGGGTCGCAACGGCGAGTGCCTCCTCGGCGCCGTCGCGCACCACGCACGCGACATGTGCGTGCTCGAGAAGGTCGACGTCGTTCTCGCCGTTGCCGACCGCGAGCACTCGCTGCTGGTCGATGCCGTGGATCTCGCAGAAGCGCTCGACCCCTTGCCATTTGGTCGCACCGAAGGGGTCCACGGTGAGCGCGGTCCCGCCGAAGAGCGCGTTGGAGTTGATGGTGCAATGTCCGTGCGGTGCCGCGCCGCGTGCTGCGTTCTCGAGCCTCTCGCGCGGACCGTAGGCGATGAACTGCTGGACCGGTTCACGCTGCACCAAGAGGTCGAGCGGGAACCGCAGCAGGCGTTCGCCGTAGAAGGCCTCCTGGGCGGCGAGCAGTGCAGCACCGGGCTCGGCGGCGGAGTCCGCCGACGGCGAGTCGACGTGGACGATGGGGGCGAGCTCCGACTCGCTGAGCGCCCTGAGGACGCCCAGGGCATCTGGGGGAGAGAAGGTGACGCGGTGGAAGACCGAGCCGTCGACCTCCAGGCAGACCGCTCCGTCGAGGGCGACGAGCGGGAGCTCGAGGTCGTTGCGCTCGAGCAGGCGGCGGGCGCTCCTCCAGGTGCGACCGGTCGCGGCGAGCACCGGAACGGCGCGCTCGCGCAGTGCCTCCAAGGCAATGATCGTCCGGTCGTGGACGACGGTGCTCGAGCCCCACAGCGTGCCGTCGAGGTCGGTGACCACGAGGCTGACGTCCCCGACCAGGTCGCCGGCGCGCTCAGGGCGCTCGATCTCTCGAAGCTCCCAGCCCGTGGATCCCCGGCGGTGCCGGTCCGTCGTGCCGCGGGTCATGCGGGTGGTGTGTAACGTCCGTCGACGGCGGTCCAGCCTCCGTCGACCGTCAGCACGCTCCCCGTGACGAAGCTCGACGCGTCCGAGGCGAGGTAGACCACTGCTCCAGCCAGCTCCCAGGGCTGCGCCCATCGCTGCAACGCGGATTTCTCTGCGTATGCAGCGTGCCACTCGGGATCTGCGGCGATCTGGCGGGTGAGCGGGGTCTCGACGACACCCGGGGCGATGGCGTTGACGCGCACCCCGTGGGGGGCGAGCTCTGCCGCCGCGGTGCGCAGGAGCTGCACGAGCCCTGCCTTGGTCGCCGCGTAGACGCCCTGGCCAGGTTCGACCGTGAACGCCCGGATCGAGGAGAACCCGACGACGCTCCCACGTCCTCGAGAGGCCATCTGCCGGCCGAATGCACGCACGAGGTTGAACGACGCGCGCAAGTTCAGCTCCACGACGCGGTCGAACTCCTCGGTCGTGTAGTCGAGCAGTCGCTTGCGGACGTTGGTCGCAGGCGTGAAGACGAGCACGTCGTACGGTTCCAGGCGGCTTGCAGCTTCTTCGACCGCATCGGCATCGAGCACGTCGAGTACGTAGACGTCGGCGTCGTGCCCCTGGGCCATCCTGGCCGTCTCCGCGGCCCGATCTCCTGCGACGTCAGCGCAGACGACCGAAGCTCCGTGGGCGGCCAGCGCGAGCGACGCTTCCCGGCCGATTCCTCCTCCGGCGCCCACCACGACCGCGCGGCGACCGTCGAGGCGGAAGAGCGCCGGGTAGGGGGGCGCCGGAGGTGGCGCGGCGCTCGTCACGACACCGAACCTGGGCGGATGACGGCCATCCGCGTCACGGTCAGCTCTTCGATGGCGAAGCGCGGGCCTTCACGCCCCGTCCCCGAGTCCTTGACCCCGCCGTAGGGCATGTTGTCGGCGCGGAACCCGGGTACCTCGTTCACCACGACCCCACCGACCTTGCACCGTCGAAGCGCGTCGAAGGCGATGGCCAGCGACGACGTGTAGATGCTCGCATGGAGCCCGTACCGGCTGCGGTTCAGCGTCTCGAAGCCTTCTTCGACCGAAGAGACCGAGCGCAGGCAGACGACCGGGCCGAAGACCTCTTCGCGCCACACGTCGCAGCTCTCGTCCACGTTCATGAGCACGGTCGGCGCGACCGTCCCCGCGCGCCCTTCTCCCCGGCAGAGCACCTGCGCGCCGTCGTGCACCGCCCGTTCGATCCACTGCTCGACGCGCGCTGCGGCTGCAGGCTCGATCAGCGACGACACCCGCGTCGCCTCGTCGCGCGGATCGCCGACGGTGACGTCCTTCATGGCGGTGGCGAGCCGCTCGGTGAAGGGCTCGACGACCTCCTCGAGGACGAGGACCCGTTGGACGGAGATGCATGCCTGTCCCGAGGCGTAGAAGCCACCCCGGACGACGGCGTCGGCGGCCGCGTCGAGGTCGGCGTCGCCGCAGACCAGGAGCGCCGAGCTCGACCCGAGCTCGAGCAGCGTCTTGGTCGGGGCGGCATCGCGTGCGATGCGATGGCCGACGGCTGCGGAGCCAGTGAAGGAGACGGCTCCGATCCGGCGGTCGGTGGTCAGGGCGGCCCCGACGTCGGCGCCACCGGTCACGACCTGCACCGATGCGGCGGAGCTGCCGGCATCGGTGAGGGCGCGACGCAGGATGTCGGCGAGCCACAGCGTCGCGAGCGGCGTCTGGGGGGCGGGCTTGCAGACCACAGGGCAGCCTGCGGCGAGCGAGGGAGCGACCTTGTGCGCGGCGAGCAGGAGCGGGTAGTTGAACCCGGTGATCCCGATCACGACACCGATCGGCACGCGGGTCCAGAAGCCGAAGAGCCCCTCGCCCGACGGGAGGAGGTCGAGCGGGACCGTCTCGCCGTGGATCCGCGCGACCTCCTCGGCGGCGGATTGCAGCGTGACGATGGCACGCGAGACCTCGGTGCGGCAGTCGACCAGCGGCTTTCCCGTCTCGAGCACGAGAAGGTCCTCGAATGCTTGCCGTGTGCGCGTGATGCGGGCCGCTGCCTCCGAGAGCACCGCGCGCCGCACGTGGGAGGGAAGGGCGGCGGTGGCCGCCTCGACATCCACCGCGGCGTCGAGCGCACGCTTGGCGTGAGGCACGGAACCCACCGGCGCTCGGGCGACCACGGTCCCGTCGAAGGGGAAGATCACGGGCGCCGTCGGCGCCGAGACGTCCCATCCGTCTCCGATCGGGAGGCCCGGGGGGAACGGGAGCGAGCCGGTCGATGCGCTCATGGTCCCTCCGTGTCGAGGTGGACGTCGCGATAGGCGGGCCACCGGCCGGCCTCGGTCTCGACCGAGTCGGCGTGCAGCATCGCGTGCACGATCGATCGGGTGACGCAGTCCGCAGCGACCTCGAGGAGCGCGTAGAAGGACGCGAGGTCGACGTCACCCGTGCGCGAGCCGGTCGCCATCGCGAACACGGTGTCGCCGTCATAGGGGCTGTGCGCAGGGTGGATCGCACGCGCGAGCCCGTCGTGCGCCACGCCTGCCAGCTTGGCGCACTGCGCTTTCGTGAGCCCGACGTCGGTCGCGACGACGCCGATCGTCGTGTTGAGCGTGCGTGGCGCCGGCCCACCCGCATCGCCCGTCGCGGCAGCCGGCCGCAGCGCGGCGAACTCTCCGGCGAGACCGAAGGGTGCGCCCAGGAGCGCCCCGGTCGCGGGATCGACGGTCGTGCCGTGCGAGTTCACCACCATCAGCGCTGCGACCGTCGAGCCGTCGTCCAGCACGCTGCTCGCAGAGCCCACGCCGCCCTTCAGACGGCCTGCGCACGCTCCAGTACCTGCGCCGACGCAGCCCTGGAGAGGTGCCAGGGGTGTGGTGGCGACCGCGGCCTGATAGGCCTCTCGGCCGACCTCTGGGGTGGGATGCTTCGCGAAGTCTCCGCCGCGGCCTAGGTCGAAGATCACGGCCGCCGGGACGATCGGGACCACCTCGTGGGGGGCGTCGCCCACCGGGAAACCGATCCGCGCGTCGCCGAGTGCGCGGACCACACCGTCGACGGCGGCAAGCCCATAAGCGCTGCCACCGGTGAGCACGATCCCATGGACACGCTCGACCGTGTTGCGCGGGTCGAGAAGATCGGTCTCCCTCGTTCCCGGGGCACCGCCGCGGACGTCGACGCCGCACGTCGCCCCTGCCGGGGGCGGGAGCACCACGGTCACCCCGCTCAGCCATCCGTGGTCGGTGCGCTGGGCGTGGCCGACTCGCACCCCCGCCACGTCGCGCAGGTCGTTGTGCGTTCCCGCGTGGACCGGTACCGGCACCTCAGCGCTCCGTCAGGAACTGGCGCGCGGCACGCGCGTAGGTGCGTGCGTAGCGGGTGATCTCGCCGACGGTCACGAACTCGTCGACCTGATGGGCGATCCACTTCCCCCCGGGCCCGTAGACAGCGGTGGGGATCCGCAGGTCCCGGGTGAAGATCGTGCCGTCAGTGGTGCCTGGCACCCCTCCGATGGTCGGCCGCGATCCCGTCTCGAGCTCGTGGGCATCGACCAGGCAGCGGACGACGGGGTCGTCCTCCGGCGTGTCGACCGGGGGACGGTCGTCGATGATCTCGAGCGCGGCCTGCGTCCCTTGCTTGCGTGCGATCTCGGCGAGCACACCGGCCAGCTCCTCGACGAGCGAACGATGGTCGACGCCCGGAATCGTGCGAACGTCGACGTAGAGGCTCCCTGACGCAGGGATGACGTTCATCTGCTGGGCCGAGCCGGCCACGAGGGCGGTCGGGGTGAGGTACACGTCGCCGAGCCTGGGGTGGGTGCCGTGCGCGCCCTGGAGACGTGCCTGGACCCGGCGAAGGTGCTCGACGCACGACGCGAGGGCCGGCAGCGGGCTGCGTCCGCGCTCTGGCATGGCGCCGTGGGCCATGGCGCCGGTCACGTCGAGACGGAGCCTGATCGCACCCTTCGAGCTCGGGCAGACCTCGTCACCCTCGGGCTCGCAGACGATCATGCCTGTGACCGCGTCGAGCGCACCGGACGTGGCGGCATGCTTGGCGCCAGCCATCGCGCCCTCCTCGTCGACGAGGGCGCAGATCTTCACGCGGCCGGGGAACGGTCCGGCGAGCTCGAGGGCACGGGCGCCGTAGATCATCGCGGCGACGCCACCCTTCATGTCCGCGGCTCCCCGGCCGTAGAGGCGATCGCCCACGAGCTCGCCGCTGAAGGGGCTGACGGACCAGGCGGCCTCGTCTCCCGCGGCCACCACGTCGAGATGGCCCTCGAAGGCGAGCGTCCTTCCTGGCGAGTGCACGGGCAGGGTGGCGATGACATTGGGACGGCCGGGCGCGACCTCGGTCACCTCGACGCTCCAGCCGAAGCTCCGCATCCGGTCCTCGACCAGGCGCGCCGCGCAGCGTTCGTCCGTTCCACGTTCGGGGTCGTAGACCGAGCGACATCGCACGAGCTCCTGAGCGAGCTCGACCACCTCCTTCTCGGGCACCACGACGTCGTGGGCAGCGCCTTGGTCGAGCACGTCCTCCCTTTCTTCCTCCGGTTTCTTCCTCCGGTGATGGTGGTCCGGCCAGTATGCTACGCAACACTCATCGACGACGTGCCGGCGTGCCGCCTCACGCCAAGGGGGCGAAACAGATGACAGGGCAGGCGCGCAGTCACTCCCGGCGCGTGGACGGCTCCGGTCCGAAGCCGGGCTCGGCAACGCTCGAGGAACATGACGAACATGACGAGGTCAGTTTCCGACCGATCCGTCCCGTGCGCTCCTACGAGCGCATCGTCGAGCAGATCGAAGAGGCCATCGTCGAGGGTCGGCTCCGAGAGGGCGACTTCCTGCCGAGCGAGCGGGAGATGATGTCGCAGTTCTCGGTCAGCCGCTCGACGGTGCGTGAGGCGATGCGGGTGCTCGAGAGCAGTGGCCTCGTCAGGTCACGGCCCGGCAATCCGAACGGCGCGGAGGTGCTCGGTCTTTCGACCGTCGCGCTGCGCAAGACGGTCGACCGCCTGGTGACGGGGCGGCGGATCCGGCTGGTGCACCTCATCCACTTCCGCATGCTCATGGAGAGCTCGGCGAACATGCTCGCGGCGCGCCTGCGCACCTCCGAGGACCTCGCGGCGATGAAGGCGGCGCTCGAGGAGATGCGAGTGGCGATGCCCCGAGGTCACGAAGCCTTCTGCGCTGCCGACGTGCGCTTCCACGGGCTCGTGGCCCAGGTGAGCGGCAACGCGCTCATCCAGATGTTCAGCGAGGTGGTGCACGACGTGGTCCTCGGCATGATCTCCCCGGCGATCGCGGGATCGCAGCAGGGTGCCTCGATGATGGAGCTGAGCCTCCTCCACCACGCCGACGCGCTCGAGGCCATCCGCGCCAAAGACGCCCCGCGCGCGGGCCGCATCGCACGAGAGAACCTCTTCGAGCACTTCGGAGCTCTGCTACCCCCAGAGGACTGCACGGCGGTGAGGCTGCTCCTCGACGCCTGTGCGCATGGCTGATTGTCCGACCAGGTCACTGAGTTGACATCGGCGACCAGCTCTTGTAGAAGATTACGAACGTGTGACGTTGCTGCTGGCAACTCACGAGTGTGCGTGCAGCGAGGGGCAGCGGGGAGGGAGCTCATGGCGGAAAGAGGCAGTCGGCGCCGCGAGGCCCTGGGGCTGGTGGGCCGCCTCGGCGCCCTCCTGTGCGTCGGCGCGGCGGCGAGCCTTTGGGCGGCGTCGCCGGCGTCGGCCGCGACGAAGGCTGCCAACGACTCGAGCATCGTGATCGGCTCCTCGGTCGCGCCGCCGTCGCTCGATCCCACCTCGAACGCCGCCGCGGCGATCGACGAGGTGTTCGACTACAACGTCTACCAGCACCTCGCCCAGCTCTCGCCCAACGGGAAGATCGTGCCGACGCTCGCGTCCTCGTGGACCCTGTCGAAGACAGGCACGGTGTACACCTTCACGCTGCGACACGGCGTCACGTTCTCCAACGGCGACCCGCTCACCCCCTCTGACGTCGTCTACAGCATCGACAGGGTCATCGCCCCGGGGTCTCAGTACCCGTACAAGGACCTGTGGACAGGGCTCGTGAAGTCCGCCGTCGCGTCGGGGTCCGACAAGGTCGTCGTCACCCTCGCCCACCGTGACTGGGAGTGGCTCTACACGCTGGCTGCGTACAGCAACGGCGAGGTCCTCGACCCCTCCGCAGTCGCCAGCATCGGGACGCACCCGGTCGGGACCGGCCCCTTCGCCTTCACAGGGTACGTGCCGAACTACAGCGTGACCCTGGTCCGGAACCCTCGGTACTGGGGCCCCGCGCCGAAGGTCGCGAAGGTGGAGTTCCGCTACTTCTCGACACCGAACGCCGAGATCTCGGCCCTGCGGGGCGGGCAGATCGACATCATCGACAATCTGCCGGTCCCCCAGAGCGTCTCCTCGCTGCGGTCCGCGGGCTTCACCGTCGACATCGGCCCGACGAGCGGCAAGGTCCAGCTCACCTTGAACGACGCCTACGGGCCACTGAGGAAGCAGGCCGTTCGTCAGGCCATCTCCTACGCCCTGACAAAGAAGGCGATGGACCAGGCTGCGGAGGCGGGCTACGGGCGGATCATCGGCAGTGACTCGGTGCCCGGCGACCCGTACTTCTTGGCGAAGCTGGCACACCTCTACCCGCACAGCGTCGCGAAGGCGAAGAAGCTCCTCGCCAAGGCCGGCTACCCGCACGGCTTCTCGCTCGAGCTGGTGCTGCCGCCGTACCCCTACGCCAAGGCGGACGGCCCGGTCGTCGCGGCCGAGCTGAAGCAGATCGGGATCGATGTCACACTGTCCAACATCCAGTGGCCGTTGTGGCTCAGCAAGGTGTTCGAGGCCGGTGACTTCCAGTCGACGATCATCGACCACGCAGAGGCACGAGACATCTCCAACTACACGAACCCGAAGTACTACTGGCACTATGCCGACACCAGAGAGGTCACAGCGCTGCTCACCGAGGGGAACGAGGCGCCCACCCAGGCGCAGTGGGTGGCCGACTACGAGAAAGCGGAGACGCTGATCGCCCACCAGGCGGTGAACGTATGGTTCTTCAACCTGCCAGAGATCACCGTGGCCAAGCGGGACATCGTCGGTCTTCCCCATGGGTCTCTCTCCGAGTCGTTCCAGCTCTCAGCCCTCCAGATCGGAGGCAAGCTGGGGGCGCAAGAGCGCCGTCTCGGCTTCACCTCCTGACGCCCCAGGGGACCCTGACGCCCCGAGGAAGGCTCCACGGAAGGAGGAGGCGCTGACCCGGTACCTGCTGCGTCGAGTCGTCCTGCTCCTCGTGACGATGGCGGCCGCCTCGGTGATCGTGTTCGTCGTGCTGGCGATCTTGCCGGGCAAGCCCGCTGAGGTCATCCTGGGAACCCAGGCGACGCCGAGCGCGGTGCGCGAGCTCACCGACAAGCTCGGCCTCGACAAGCCGATCTGGCGCCAGTACGTCGACTGGGTCGGCGGCATCGTCTCTGGGCACCTCGGCACGTCGTACATCTCCGGCCAGCCGATCGCGGGCGAGCTCGGCAGCGCACTCGAGGTGACCGGGCCACTCGTCGGGCTGGGGCTGCTCGTCGGCTTGGTCGTCGCCGTGCCACTCGGCGTCTTCTCCGCGGTCAAATCTCGGAGCGCGAGCGGCGTAGTGGCGTCCGTCCTGAACCAGATCGGGATCGCCGTGCCGAGCTTCGTGCTCGGGATCCTGCTGATCGTCGTAGTGGGGGTGGAGCTCCGCCTTCTGCCCACTGGCGGCTTCACAGGCTGGTCGGACCCGACCGAGGCGATGCGATCCCTGCTGCTGCCTGCCGTGGCGCTGGGGGTCGTGGAGGGGGCGATCGTCGGTCGATACGTTCGCACCGCGGTGCTGGACGTGCTCTCCTCCGACTACCTGCGGACCGCGAGGGCGAAGGGTCTCACGCCGGGGAGAGCCCTCGTGCGCCACGGGCTCCGCAACGTCGCCGTGCCTGTGCTCACCGTGCTCGGTCTCGAGCTCGCGGGGCTCGTGGTGGGCGCAGTGATCATCGAGAATGTCTTCACCCTTCCGGGGATGGGGACCCTCCTCCTCCAATCGGTGGAGAACCGAGACCTGATCGTGGTCGAAGACATCGTCTTGCTGGTGGCCGCGGTAGTCCTCGTCGTCAACTTCGCGGTCGACATCGTGTACCACTCCCTCGACCCACGAATCGCGCGCGAGCGATGAGCATCCTGCCGGTGCGTCTCGACGCGGTCACAGGCGCCGAGCCCGTCCCCGATGAGGAGATCACAGGTGAGCCGAGCCTGTGGCACCGCTGGCGCCACAGCCCCTCGGCGATCGTCGGGTCCGTGATCTCCGCAGGGGTGGTCGTGGTCGCGGTCGTCTCGTTGGTATGGACTCCCTACAGCCCCCTCGCCATCAACATGGCGGCCACCTTCGCCCGTCCGAGCGCGCAGCACCTTCTCGGCACCGACCAGTACGGCCGTGACGTCCTGAGCAGGCTCATGAGCGGTACGGACGCCACCTTGTATGCTGGCGTGGTCTCCGTCCTCGGGGCCGGTGCGATCGGCATCCCCGCGGGGCTCTACGCTGCCCAACGGGGCGGGCTGCCGGGCCAGCTGGTCCTGCGGCTGGCCGACCTGGTCTACGCCTTTCCGGCATTGCTCGTCGCCGTCGTGCTCGCCACCGACTTCGGCGGATCGACGCTGACGGTCATGGGGGCTGTCGCCCTGGCCTTCGTCCCGGTCTTCGCCCGGGTCACCCGTAGCGGCGCGCTCGGGGTCCTGAGCCTGGACTACGTCACGGCGGCACGCGCCTGCGGCGTCTCGAGGACGAGGATCCTGCGCCGCCACGTCCTGCCGAACATCGCGCCGCTCGTCATCACCCAGATGACCCTCCTGCTCTCCGTCGCGGTGCTTGCCGACGCCGCGCTCACCTACCTCGGGCTGGGCGCCCCACCCCCGGCTGCCTCGTGGGGCCTCATGCTCGAAGAGGCCCAGCGCTACATGGGGACAGATCCGCTGCTCGTGGTATGGCCCGCGGTGACGATCGCCCTGTGCGTGCTCGGCTTCAACCTCCTCGGGGACGGCTTGCGCGACGTGTTCGACCCGAGGCGGCGCGATCGCTGATGACCTTGCTCGATGTCGAGGACCTGGTCATCTCCTCAGCGGGCGCCCGCCTCGTGGACGGCATCGACCTGTCGGTGCGCGCGGGTGAGCGCGTCGGGCTCATCGGGGAGTCCGGGAGCGGCAAGTCGCTGACCGCGCTCGGGGTGATGCAGCTGTTGCCACGGGGCATCTCGTCTACGGGGAGCATCCGGTTCGAGGGCCGCGACCTTGCTCGAATCTCCGAACGGGCGCGCTCCAGCCTGAGGGGCAGGCGTGTCGCCATGGTCTTCCAAGAGCCCATGTCGGCCCTCAACCCGCTCATGCGCGTGGGCAAGCAGATCGCCGAGAGCCTCACCATCCACAAGACCCTCTCGCGCGCCGAGGCGAAGGAGGAGGCCGCCCGCTTGCTCGCACGTGTGGAGATCCACGATCCCCGTGCGGTCCTTCGCGCCTACCCTCACGAGCTCTCCGGCGGCCAGCGCCAGCGGGTCGTCCTCGCGATGGCGATCGCCAACCATCCGGTGCTCCTCCTCGCCGACGAGCCGACGACCGCGCTCGACGTGACGGTCCAACACCGGGTGCTGCGGCTTCTCGACGGCTTGGTCCGTGCCGAGCAGATGGCGCTGCTCCTCATCAGTCACGATCTCGCTGTCGTCTCGGGCATCTGCGACCGAGTGATGGTGATGTACGGCGGCCGGGTGGTGGAGCGCGCCACGGTCGGCCAGATCCTCGCGCACCCACGCCATCCCTACACTGCCGGCCTCGTCGCCACGAGCGCGTCGCTCGGCGGAGCACCGAGCGCTGCTTCCAGACGGCGCCAGCCGCTGCCGACCATCCCGGGAACCGCGCCGAGTGCCGCGGCGGCGAGCCGGATCACCGGCTGCCCGTTCCGCGCGCGATGCGGATGGGCGAGCCCGAGGTGCCTGGAGGAGCCTCGACTGGAAACGATCGTGGACGGGCACGACGTGGCCTGCTGGCATCCGCTGCCGGCACCCGCCGCCCCCCGTCGTGCGCGGGAGGCGAGCGGACTGGCTGGGCGTGCAGACGTCGCCCTCGGCCCTGGTCTCGCGCAGGCTGCGCCGCCCGTCACCTCGGATGGCGAGGGCGCCGCCCCGATCCTCGAGTGCCGGAAGCTCGTCAAGGTGTACCGCCCGGAGCTCGCACGCCAGGGCGGGGATCCGCCGGCGGCGCACATCCGTGCGCTCGACGGGGTCGATCTGGTCGTCCTCGAAGGAGACGTCCTCGGGATCGTCGGCGAATCCGGATCGGGGAAGTCCACCCTCGCACGCATCCTTCTCGCCCTCGACCGCCCGACGAGCGGGGAGGTGCGCTTCAGGGCCGCACGCATCGACGGTAGCCCCGAGCGCGCGCTGCGAGCGATGCGACGCGAGGTGCAGGTCGTCTTCCAGGACCCGTTGGGCTCGCTCGATCCGCGGATGCGCGTGCGCGACATCATCGCCGAGCCGTTGCACGCGCTCGGCGTCGAGGGCGACCATCGCCAGCGCGTCGCCGAACTGCGCGAGGCGGTGCGCCTGCCGCGCGACACGGGGCGGCGGTACCCGCACCAGCTGTCCGGCGGCCAGCGTCAACGCGTCGCGATCGCGCGGGCGCTGGCGCCGCGCCCCAAGGTGCTCGTCGCAGACGAAGCCGTGAGCGCGCTCGACGTCTCGGTGCGCGCACAGATCCTCAACCTCCTCGGCGAGCTGATCGGTCGCTTCGCCCTCACGGTGGTGTTCATCTCGCACGACATGGCTGTCGTGCAACACCTGTGCAACCGGGTCGTCGTGCTCTACCGCGGCAAGGTCGTCGAGGAGGGCTTGGTCGAAGAGGTGCTCACCCGTCCCAAGAGCTCCTACACCCAGGGGCTGCTCGCCGCGATCCCCCGGCTCGGCAAGCACGTCGGCGACGATCGGTCGGCGACGGTGGGGGCAGCGCCGTCGCCGGATTGAACGCTCGCGGGCGGGCTCGGGTAGCCTCGGATGTACCGCGTCCCGGCGGTCACCCAGCGCGTCGGCTGCCGGAGAGGGACCGGTGGTCGGAGCGGCAGTCCGTGATGGTCTCGGGCTCGTAGACAAGGGGGAAGCACGTTGAGCATGTACAAGGTCACCAACCCCGCGACCGGCGAGGTCGTCAAGGAATTCCCCACCGCGACCGACGAAGAGCTGACCGGGGTGCTCCAGCGGTCGCAGGCTGTGTACGACCCGTGGCGGGCCACCTCCCGGGAGGAGCGTGCCAAGATCCTGTCGGTCGTGTCCGAGCTCTACAAGGAGCGAGCCGAGCACCTGGCCTCGATCATCACGCGGGAGATGGGCAAGCCCACGCGCGAGGCGGTCGACGAGATCGAGTTCAGCGCGTCGATCTACGAGTACTACGCGAACGAGGGCCCGAAGCTGCTGGCGGACCGCCGGCTGGAGTCGCCGCAGCCTGGCGAAGCGTGGGTGCGCATGTCGCCGATCGGGCCGGTGCTCGGCATCATGCCGTGGAACTACCCCTACTACCAGGTGGCCCGCTTCTCGGCCCCCAACCTGGTGATCGGGAACACCGTCATCTTGAAGCACGCCCCTCAGTGCCCGGAGTCGGCGTTGGCGATGGAGGAGATCTTTCGCGACGCGGGGCTTCCCGACGACGTGTATGTCAACATCTTCGCCACGAACGAGCAGATCGCGGCGATGATCGCCGACCCCAGGGTGGTCGGGGTCTCGGTGACCGGCAGCGAGCGCGCCGGCGCCGCAGTTGCCGCCGTCGCAGGGCAGAACCTGAAGAAGGTGGTGCTCGAGCTCGGCGGCTCCGATCCCTACATCGTCTTGGACGCCGACGACCTTCCCGGCGTCGCCAGGCAGACGGTCGCGGCGCGCATGGAGAACGGCGGCCAGGCCTGTAACGCCGCGAAGCGGATGATCGTCATGGAGGACATCTACGACCAGTTCGTCTCCGAGTTCACCGAGGCGATGGCCGAGCAGGTACCCGGCGATCCGACCGACCCCGCTACGACCTTCGGTCCCTTGTCGTCGGAGCAGGCTGCAAGGAACCTCATGGCACAGATCGACGACGCCGTGGAGAAAGGCGCCACCGTGCACCTCGGCGGCGGCCGGATCGAGGGTCCGGGGGCGTTCGTGCAGGCGACCGTCCTCACCGATGTCACGCCGGAGATGCGCGCCTATCACGAAGAGCTCTTCGGCCCGGCCGCGGTGATCTACAAGGTGCGCAGCGTCGACGAAGCCGTCGCGCTCGCCAACGACACCCGCTACGGGCTCGGTGCGGCGGTCTTCGCCAAGGACGAGCAGCTGGCGCTCGAGGTCGCCGACCGGCTGGACACCGGCATGGTCTGGATCAACGAGGCCGAGGGGGGCGGTCCCGAGCTGCCCTTCGGCGGCACGAAGCGCTCCGGTGTGGGCCGGGAGCTCGGGCCGCTCGGCATCGAGGAGTTCGTCAACAAGAAGCTCATCCACATTCCACCGAAGAAGTGAGGTAGGGGCGGAGGAGGAGGCTTGCGCCGGAGGACGGGACCGCAGCGGTGACCGAGACCACCGCAGTGCCTCGTCGCGCGGCCCTGCGCGGGCCGGGGGCAGAGGCTGTGTATGGGCTCAGACCGGAGCTCCGCTGCGGAAGTCCGGTCAGAGCACCCCGCGGTCGTGCACGATCTTCCCGTCGGCGAACGTGAGGTCCACTTCGACGAGCGCGATCTCCGACGTCGGCACCGAGAACAGGTCGCGGTCGAGCACCACGAGGTCGGCCCGCTTGCCCGGCGTGATCGACCCCGTCTCCTGTTCGAGGTGGTTGAGGTAGGCAGAGCCTGCAGTGAAGGCCTCGATGGCCGTCTCGAGGTCCACGCGCTCGCTGGGGAGGAGCGGATCGGTGCCGCCTCCGTCAGCGCCTGCATGAGCATGGTCGGGGGGCACCGTCCGGTTCACCGCGACGTGGACCTCTTCGAGCACGTTGGGCGTGGAGACCGGCCAGTCGCTGCCGAAGCACAGGCGCGCACCGGCGCGGACGAGGCTTCCGAACGGGTACTGCCAGCTCGAGCGTTCCGGTCCGAGGAAGGGCAAGGTGAGTTCGACCATCTGGGGCTCGGCACATGCCCACAGCGGCTGGCCGTTCGCGATCACGCCGACCTGGGCGAACCGAGAGATGTCGTCTGGGTGCACGACCTGGATGTGCGCGGCGCAGTGGCGGCGGTCCGATGTCCCGTTCGCCGCCCTGGCTGCCTCGGCTGCGTCGAGCACCTCTCTCACCGCTCGATCGCCGATCGCGTGGAAATGCGCCTGGAAGCCGTGCGCGTCCACGAGCGTGACGTAGCTCGTGAGCTCCTCCGGGCTGAAGAAGCTCTTCCCGCAGTTGTGCGTTTCGTGGCCCGCGCGATCGAGGTAGGGGGTGAGCATCGCTGCGGTGAAGTTCTCGCAGATGCCGTCTTGCATGAACTTGACCGAGTCCGCGCGGAAGTGCGAGCCCTTCGAGGCCTGCTCGCGCCGGTCGAGCAGCGTCGAGATGAAGGTCTCGTCCGCACCCCTCGGCCACCACTGCGCGCCGACGACCTTTCCGGTGAGCAATCCGGCGCGGTCCAGTGCGAGGAACGCGTCGAAGCAGTCCCCCACGACGGGCGACTCGCCGACGATGGCCTCCTGCCAGGCGGTGATCCCGAAGCTGTGGAGGTAGCGCTGCCCCTCGAGGATGCCTGCGGCGATCTCCTCGGTCGTGAGCTCGGGGATATGGCGCCCGACGAGGTCGCTCGCTCCCTCTTGGAGCATGCCGACGGGTTCCCCTTTGGCGTCGCGCTCGATGCGGCCGTCGACGGGGTCGGGGGTGCGCGCGTCGATCCCCGCGCGTTCGAGGGCCACCGAATTGGCCCAAGCGCCGTGGTGGTCGCGGTTGAAGAGCAGCACGGGGCGGTCGGGGACGACGCGGTCGAGGTCCTCCTTGGTCGGCACCCCCCCCGGGAAGACGTCCATCGACCATCCCCCGCCGGTGATCCAGGCAGCATCAGGGTGGGCCTTGGCGTACCGGGCCACGGTGTCGAGGTACTCCTGGCGGCTGTGCGCCTCGGTGAGGTTGCAGCGGTTCCGCTCGATGCCGGCGCCCGATGCGTGGACGTGACCGTCTTGGAAGCCGGCGAGGACGGTCCTGCCTCCGAGGTCGATCGACTCGGCGTTCCCGCTGACGTGCTCGCGAACCGTCGCCTCGTCTCCCACGGCGAGGATCCGGCCGCCTCCGAGCGCGATCGCGCTCGCCCCGATGAGCGCGGGGTCGAGGGTGTGGACGACACCGTTGTGCAGGACCAGATCGGCGGTCATCGGCTGCTTCCCTTCCTCGGTTCCTGGACGTCCGTGACGAGTTGCCGGGGTGGCCCCGGGTCCGTACGGCTACTGAGATCCGCGTGCACTCTCGCATGCCGACGCCAGTCGGACAAGCGCACGATCCCCGTCCTTCGCAAGCGCCTGTGACGCTTCGTATGCTTGCAAGTAGGGTGAGCGATCAATGCCATTGGAGAGCTCCATGATCAACGGATCGATCTCGTTCTGGTACCAAGAGACCGGCATTCCTCCGCTCCGACCGCCATTGCGCGAGACGCTGGACGCCGACGTGTGCATCGTCGGAGGCGGGTTCACCGGGCTGTGGACGGCGTACTACCTCGCCTCAGCTCGGCCGGACCTGCGAATCGTGGTGCTGGAGAAGCGTTTCGCCGGCTTCGGCGCTTCCGGGCGCAACGGTGGATGGGTCACCGGTTCCGTTCCTGGACTGCGGAGCCGATACGCAGCTGACCGAGGCAGGGACGCAGTGGTCGCCATGCAGCGGGCCATGAACCAGACCGTCGACGAGGTGATCTCGGTGTCCGGCGCCGAGGGCATCGATGCGGACGTCGCCAAGGGCGGCGTCTTGCACGTGGCTCGCAGCCCTGCCCAGCTCAGGCGTCTCCGTGACCAGCTGGCCGTGGAGGCGCAGTGGGGCAACACGGACGTCGTCGAGCTCTCGGCCGAAGAGGTCGCCGCCCGGATCCGGGTGGACGAGGCGCTCGGGGGGAGCTACAGCCCGCACTGTGCCACCGTCCAACCCGCGAAGCTCGCGCAGGGGCTCGCCCGCGCGGTCGAGGGCAAGGGCGTCACCGTCTACGAGGACACCCCGGTGCTCGAGCTACGGCCACACCGCGCCGTCACCCCTCGCGCCGACGTGAGGGCCCGCTGGGTCCTCCGAGCCACCGAGGGCTTCACGGCGAGCCTCGCAGGGCTCCGACGCCTGTGGCTGCCGATGAACTCGTCGATCATCGCCACCGAGCCGCTCTCCGAGGCGGAGTGGGCCCAGATCGGATGGGAGGGTCGAGAAGCGCTCGGCGACATGGCGCACGCCTACATGTACGTGCAGCGCACTGCGGGCGGCCGCATCGCCTTGGGTGGGCGCGGCGTCCCGTACCGGTACGGTTCCCGCACCGACGCCGACGGCAGCACCCCGCAGCGCACCGTCGGGTCCCTGCGCGAGATCCTCGCGGCGATGTTCCCCTCCCTCAGGGGGGCGCGTATCGACCACACCTGGTCGGGGGTCCTCGGAGTGCCACGTGACTGGTGCGCGACCGTTGGTCTCGATCGCGTCACCGGTCTTGGATGGGCCGGCGGCTACGTTGGCACCGGGGTTGCTGCGACGAACCTGGCGGGCCGCACGCTGCGGGACCTGGTCTTGGGGGAGGACAGCGAGCTCGTGCGCCTCCCGTGGGTCGACCGCCAGGTCCGCCGGTGGGAGCCCGAGCCGCTCCGCTGGCTCGGCGTGCATGCCATGTACGCGGCGTACCGGTACGCGGATGCCCGCGAGTCCCGCACCGCCGGCCCCACCTCCGGCGTGGCCACCGTCGCCGACCTGGTCTCAGGCCGGCGCTGACCCGGGCTGCCGACCGCTGCCGATCGACTCGGGCAGGCGGCGCCAGGCCCCGGTCGCGTCCTCGAAGGCCCGTGCGATCCCGAGGAGGCGAAGATCGCCCCGAGGCCGCCCGACGAGCTGCAATCCGACCGGGAGGCCGTCGTCGGTGAAGCCGCACGGCACGGACACTGCTGGCAGCGTCGTCACGGTGACGAAGTACGAGCAGCGCATCCAGTCGAGGTAGGTGTGCTGGGCGACGCCGTCGATCTCCGTGACCCATGGGATCTCCACCGGGAACGGGGTCACCGGGCTGACCGGGCATGCGAGCACGTCGTAGCGGCTGAGCAGGCGCTGGACGCGGGCGTAGACCCCTTGGCGCAGCCTCTCTGCTCGCGAAAGGTCGTCGCCGCCGAGTGCGAAGCCGCGCTCGATCTCGTCGGCGAGGTCAGGCTTGAACGCGTCTGGGTGAGCCCGGTAGACCTCCCCCAGCTCGAAGGCCTGGTACCAGGCGCGCCACGTGCGGAACGCCTCGTCCGCACCCGCGAAGTCGGGCTCCACCTCGTCGACCTGCCAGCCCAGGGCGAGCATCGCCGAGCGACCGGCGCTTTCGAGAACGTGGGTGACGGACGTCGCCACCGGGAGCTCGCCGAGGTTCCGGCTCCACGCGACGCGCACCTCTGCGCGAGCGGCCTCCAACGGGGGAGCGAAGACCTCGCCGTCGACGGGGAGCGCGAAGGGCGTCCTCGGGTCGTCGCCTGCGAGGACGCTCAGCAGCAGCGCGACGTCCTCCACTCGGCGTCCCATCGGGCCGCTCACGTCGTAGGAGAACCCGGACGCTGTCGGCCATTTCGACACCAGGCCCGGCGTCGGGCGGAACCCCACGACGTTGCAGAAGCTGGCAGGGTTGCGGAGCGACCCGCCCAGGTCGGACCCGTCTGCGAGCGCCACCATGTGCGCGGCGAGCGCGGCGGCGGCGCCGCCGCTGCTGCCGCCCGCGGTCTTCGTGAGGTCGTAGGGATTGCGCGTCGCGCCGAAGAGCTGGTTGAAGGTCTGCGAGCCGGCGCCGAACTCGGGGGTGTTCGTCTTGCCGAGGGACACCGCTCCAGCGCCGGCCATTCTCTCGACGACTGCCGCGTCGCGGTCCGGCACGTTGCGCGAGAAGAGCGGGGAGCCATAGGTCGTCCTCACACCGTTCGTCTCGACGAGGTCTTTGTGGGCCACGGGGATCCCGTGCAGGGGTCCGACCGGGCCGCTGCGGACGATCGCGTCGTCCAGCTCGCCGGCGCGCGCGGCGGCGCTCTCCGCGGTGAGGGTGACGACCGCGTTCACGGCGGCGTTGACGCGCTCGATCTGGTGGAGATGCGCCTGGAGCACCTCACGCGCGGAAACCTCTCGAGCTCTCAGGAGCTCGCGGAGCGCCGTGGCCGAGAGCGCCGTGAGCCCGGAATCCGAAGATGTCAGCGACGATCCCCCCTTCGAGCTGTCGGAGCGCCCTCAGGGTAGCCCCCGCCACCTCTCGGCGCCCGGGCGAACCGCCGCCCCCTCCAGCAGGCAGGCGACATGGCGCACGTCGGTCTTCAGGGCGGCTCAGAAGGATTCCCGCGTGACTTGACGTTCTCAAGGCGGAAACCGTAACCTCGTTGCTGCACATGAGTCGAAAGACGGCGCATGACGCGTCACCGGACCTTCCGGGGGGAAGCACGTTGATGAGAGCTACGAGGCGTCGTGCCCCAGCTGATCCGGCCTTGCCGGCCCGGAGGCTGCTGCGGCACTGGGGAACCGCGATCGCAGGCGCCGCGCTGGTGGCAACGGCCTGCGGGGCAGGGCTCCTGGGCGAGCCGGTCGCTTCTGCGAGCGCGAAGGCGCACCACAGCGCCAGGGCGGCCGCATCCCCTCGAGCGGCCAAGAGCGCGAAGGCGGTGTCCGG
This sequence comes from Actinomycetes bacterium, assembly GCA_021822565.1. Lineage (GTDB taxonomy): Bacteria > Actinomycetota > Acidimicrobiia > Acidimicrobiales > RAAP-2 > JAJYVT01. The sequence goes on from JAKAQM010000001.1 coordinate 45,226, forward strand.
CGGCGTGCCCGCCTACGCCCTGGCGGTCGGGGAGATCTTCACATGGATCCTCCCCCTCGAGCCGACGACCGCCTACGAGGACTGGGACTCGAACATCGAGGGCGACATGTGGCTCCCGCTCTACTGGGCGGGGAAGGGCTCGAAGACCGGGATCGACGGCACCCAGTCGATCGGCAAGCCCCCCGTCTACTCGAACCACGACACGACCGTCACGGTGACGATGAAGACCAACTTCACGTGGTCGACAGGGGCGACCGTCACATCGAACGACGTCAAGTTCTTCTTCCAGCTGGTGGACGCCGGGAAGAAGACACTCGGCAACTACCTGCCCGGGCTCTTGCCGACAGACATCGCGAGCGTCACGTACCCGAACCCCACCACCTTCGTCCTGCACCTGAAGCATGCGTACAGCCCGACATGGTTCACCGGGAACCAGCTGACGTGGATCTACCCGCTCCCGGTCCAGGCATGGGACAGGACGTCCGCGACATCCCCTGCGGGATCTGCGGCCTCCACGCCAGCCGGGGCGAAGAAGGTCTTCACATTCCTCTTCAAGCAGGCCAAGGACCTCGGGACCTACGCCTCGAACCCGCTGTGGAAGACCGTCGACGGCCCCTTCGTGATCAGCGCCTACAACCCGGTGACCCACGAGGCGCAGTTCGCGACCAACTCGCACTACACCGGCCCGACAAAGCCTCGCATCGCCGGGTACAAGGTCTACAGCTTCACAACAGGCACCTCCGAGCTCGACGCGCTGCGCTCGGGCACCCTCACCTTCGGTTACATCCCCTTCGGCGACCTGAAGGAGATCTCCTACTTCAAGAGCCACGGCTTCGCGATCAAGGCGTGGCCGGTCTTCTACAACGAGGTCGTCGAGCTCGGCTTCACCTCGAAGACATGGGGCCCGCTCGTCAAGCAGCTCTACATTCGCCAGGCGCTCCAGCACCTCATCACAGAGGGCCTCTACATCAAGCGCACCATGGACGGCTACGGCCTTCCCGACTACGGGACGGTCGCCGACTACCCGGGTTCCAAGTACGTGAGCCCGGGGATCAAGAAGGACCCGTACCCCTTCAGCCCGCAGCTGGCGGCGAAGCTGCTCGAGGCGCACGGCTGGGCGAAGGGCCCCGGCGGCGTCGACGTCTGCAAGCATCCCGGCACCGGCTCCTCGGACTGCGGCAAGGGCATCGCGAAGGGGAAGAAGCTCAGCTTCAAGTTCATGTACGCCACGGGGACAACAGCCTTCTTCGCCGAGGTGTCCGCGTTCCGTACGGCCGCCAAGTCGGCTGGGATCGCGGTCAGCCTGGACGGTCAGACCGAGACAACCATGTTCTCCATCGGCGGCGTGTGCCCGAGCGCACCGCCGTGCAACTGGGGGCTCCTCGCCTACGCGGGCTTCATGTGGGACTACGGGCAGTACCAGCTCCTGCCCTCGGGGACAAACGAGTGGGGAAAGGGCAACTTCTGGGGCGGCGGCTACTACACACCCAAGGCCCAGAAGCTGCTCACAGCGGTGGACACCGACACCACCCCCGGCCTGAAGCCCCTCTACGCCGACGAGAACTACCTCTCGAAGAACCTCGCGTCGCTGTGGTGGCCGCTCGAGGACTACGAGGTCGTCGCGGTGAAGAAGACACTCTCGGGCTGGCAGCATCTGAACCCGTACGCGAACTATGTTCCCCAGACGTGGTACTTCACGAAGTCTGGCTAGGCGACCAGCAGTCAACGGTGGTCGAGCCATGGGGCGGTGGTAGAGAGAAGTGATCGGCTACATCATCCGGCGTCTGGGGCAGGCGATCATCGTCATGCTCCTCGTGAGCATGCTGATCTTCCTCATGCTCCATGCCCTGCCAGGCGGCCTGGTTCGTTCCCAGCTCGGTCCGAAGGCCAGCCGCTTCGCCGTCCATCAGCTCACCGTCGAGGAGGGCCTGACAAAGCCCCTTCCCGTGCAGTACGGGATCTGGCTGTCCCACGTCGTCCGCGGCAACCTGGGCTTCTCCTACAAGCAGAACACCCCTGTCGCCACGCTTCTCGGAGAGTACATCCCCCGCGACCTGATCCTGGGCGGCGCAGCCCTGCTCGTCGCCATCCTGGTGGCGATCCCGATCGGGATGGTCCAAGGGTCGCGGCGCAACTCGGCGGCCGACTACAGCTTCTCCGGGGTGCTCCTCGCCTTCTACTCCATGCCGTACTTCCTGATCGGCGTCATCGCCATCGTCGTGCTGAACATCTGGCTCGGCGTGCTGCCCTCCACGGCGGCGACATTCGGCCAGAACATCGGGACGGACGTGAAGGTGCTGGTCCTGCCGGTGATCTCCCTCGCACTGGCCAACATCGCCTACTTCAGCCGGTACCTTCGCAGCGCGGTGATCGACAACCTCCAGGAGGACTACGTGCGCACGGCGCGGGCGAAGGGGGCTCCGCGGGTGAGGATCCTCCTGCGGCACGTGCTGCGCAACTCGCTGCTCCCGTTCATCTCGGCGGTTGGCATCAGCCTGCCGCTGCTCGTGAGCGGGGCCCTCGTGATCGAAGTCCTGTTCGACTACCCTGGCATGGGCCTGCTCTTCTGGGACGCGCAGCAGCACCGGACATATCCGGTCCTCCTCGGCATCATCCTCGTCGTCAGCGCCGCGGTGGTGATCGGCAACCTCCTGGCTGACCTCGCGTACGCGGCCCTCGACCCGAGGATCCGCTATGAGTGACGACACGAAGATCGACGGCCCTGAGGCGATCCCGGCGCAGCTGGCGTCGTCGGCACCTGTCGAGGTGCCCGATCTCGAGGTCGGAGCTCCCGCCCGAGCCATCGAGGCTCCTCACGGAGGCGAGAGCGGGACACCGCGCTGGACGCGGTTGCTCGAGAGCCTGCGCACCTTCACCGGGAACCGGCTCGCTCTCGTCGGCGCCATCTTCCTCGTGGCGGTCATCCTCTTCAGCTTCGTCGGGCCGCTCATCTACAAGACCAACCAGAGCGCCTCGACACTCCTGAACGCCAACCTCCCTCCGTCGAGCCAGTACCCGCTGGGCACCGGGCCGGAGGGCTACGACATGCTCGGGCGCCTCATGTTCGGAGGTCAGAGCACGCTCGAGGTCGGCCTCATCGTCGCGTTGATCGCGACGGCGTTCGGGACCCTCTGGGGCTCCCTCGCCGGCTACTTGGGCGGCGTCATCGACGCGATCATGATGCGCATCGTCGACATGACCCTGTCGATCCCGTTCCTCTTCTTCGCGGTCCTGATCGCGACGCTGCTGACGCCCTCGCTCCCCCTCATCATCGTCGCGATCACCGCGGTGAGCTGGCCAGGGACGGCCAGGATCGTCCGAAGCGAAACCTTGTCGATCAAGACGCGCGACTACGTCACCGCTGCGTCGGGGTTCGGCAGCTGGCATCTGCGCCTCGTCGGGAGGCACATCCTGCCCAATTCGATCGGAGCGATCGTGGTGACAGCGACCCTGAAGGTCGCCACAGCGATCCTTCTGTTCGCGACGCTCGCCTTCCTCGGCCTCTCAGTGCCTCCACCCGCGACGAGCTGGGGCGAGACACTCACGCTCGGCATCCACCACCTCTTCGACAGCTACTGGTGGGAGCTGTGGCTGCCCGCCGCGCTCATCACCCTCACGGTCATCGCGGTGAGCGCGATCGGCGACGGCTTCTACGACGTCATCTCGAAGCGCCAGTCGGTCTCGTCGAAGTGACGGCTGGGGCGCGCGGGGTGCTCGCCCTCTTGCTCGCAGGACGTCAGGAGGGGGGCATGACCGGCGTGAGCACCCGGGTGCGCCGCGCGGGGCGGTCCGAGCGGTCTTCGTAGCGATCCGCTGACGCGAGCACCGCGACGATTGCCTTCGAGGCCAGGTAGCGCAGGGGCTCCGGCTCCCAGGACCGGGCGCGATGCCCGACCCAGGGCAGCCTTACGAGATCCGTGTCGCGACCGAGCACGAGGTCGGCCAGGGTCCGCCCCGAGATGTTCGCTGCGACGACGCCGTGGCCCGAGTAGCCGCCGGCCCATCCGAGACCCGTCACGCGATCGTAGGTGACCGCCATGGACCAGTCCCGTGGCACCGCCAGCGGTCCTCCCCAGTGGTGGGTGATCGCGGCGCCCGATGCCGCGGGGAACTGACGGCGGACCGTCTCTTCGAGACGCGCCCGGACCCCGGCGTCGCGTTCGGACGTCTCGCCGATCGGTTCGGAAAGCCGGTAGGGCGCCCCTCGGCCGCCGATCGCGATGCGCCCGTCGACCGTGCGCTGGGCGTAGAAGAACAGGTGATGGCGGTCTCGGATCAACAGCCCGTCGTGCCATCCGATCTCTTCCCACACGCTGGCCGGCAATGGCTCGGTCGCGATCATCAGGCTGTAGAGGGGGAGGTAGCGCAATCGCTCGCCTGGCAGCTGCGTCGTATAGGACTCGGTCGCCCTGATGACGTGGTCGGCGGCCACGACCCCTCCGCGGCAGCGGACCTCACCGCGTGCGATGCTGAGGGCTTCGGTGCGCTCGTAGATGGTCACACCGAGGCGCTCGCAGGCATCTGCCAGCCCTCGCGCCAGGCGTGCGGGGTCGACGCGGGCGCCGTGCGGAGAGAAGATGGCCAGTCGGCAGTCGGGCAGGTGCACGAGGTCGTCGACGTCGGATCGCTCCAGCTGGCGCAGGTCCTCGGCGCCGATCCCGTGGATGCGCGCGATCTCGAGATCGGAGCGAAGGCGCGCGGCCTGAGGGTCGTTCGTCGCGATGGACAGCATCCCCGACTTCACGAAGCCGCAGTCGATGGACTCCTGTTCGACGACGTGGCCGATCTCGTCGACCGTCTGGTACGTGGTCCGCTCCGCGCGCACGACGGCGTCACGACCGGCGCGAGCCGCATAGACGTCCCAGCTCCCGGCGATCTTGGAGGAGACCCATCCACCGTTGCGCCCAGAGGGCCCGAAGCCCGCGATCTCCCGCTCCACGACCACGACCCTGGCGTCGGGCTGGAGACGCTTCAGGTAGTACGCGGTCCACAGCCCGGTGAAGCCCGCACCGACGACCGCCACATCACAGGTGACGTCTCGGGAAAGGGCCGGCCGCGGACGCACGGGCTCGGGGACCATTTCCAGCCACAGGCTGCGGGCTCGGTAGCGTCGTTCGAGCTGTTCTGCGGGATCTGTGCCGGTGGCCATGAGCATCTGCTGAGAGGCGCCGGCACGGCCCGCCGGCGAACCGTCCGTTCTCGCCGTCACGCCGCTGCAACCCCCGAGCGACCAGCATGGTACTCGACGTGAGCGGTCCCCGGCGACCGCCGGCGGGTGCGTTCACGTCGGGCTCTGCCCGGGAAGCGTCGCGGACACGAGGAACGAGACGCAGTCGTCGATCGTGAGCAGCCGCGGATAGTCGCGTTCGGGGATCTCGATCCCGGTGCGTTCGTGGAGACGGTCGACGAAGGCGAGAAAATCGAGCGAGTCGAGGCCGAGCGACTCCTGCAGGGTCGCGTCCGAGCTGACGTTGTCCAAGTCCGCGTCGGGTGCCACCTCGTGGAGCAGCGCCCGCACGATCTGCCGTGCCTCCTCGCCGGTCATCGCTCGGCGGTCCGTGGCGCAGGGCCTCGCGCAGCGTCCGTCTCGAGCGAACGGCGGTCGACCTGTCGGAGGATCGCCTCGGCCTCGGCCTCCGTGGCGCCGCGGGTGAGGCGCTCGGCTCGGACACTGGGGTCCGGGTCTCCGGGAGCGAGCTCGGCGAAGAGCGGCACGGACGCGTGGAGTCTCCGGTGCGCCTCGAGGAGCAGCCTCCCCGGCTCCCCCGGGACGGCATCGACGATGACGTCGGCCCCGCTCGCCAACGGGCACGGCGTGCCACCGAGCTCCGGGCACCCGGCCCATCCGCCCAACGGCGAGGGGCATCCCAGCACCTCTGCACCGGACCGGCGAAGAGCGTCGGACACCTCCCAGCTTCCCGAAGGCACCTCGACCAGCACCCGGAGCGCTGCGCGCGCCGGAGGCCAGGAAGGCACCCGTCCGACGGTGCCCACCGCCATGAGGATGGACACGGGGTGGTCGGCCATGTCGATGACGGCATACCCCCGGCGGCGCAGCATCGCGAGCATCGGCGCATTGGCCGCGAGCACGTCGGCTTCCAGGTTCGGGAACCAGTGGGCAGCGGCATCCTCGGCCAGCACGTCGAGCAGGTAAGGACCGAGCCACCCCCGCGCACCCCGAGTGACCGTGATCCCAAGCTCGGCATTGCCGTTCGTGAGCGGGGTGTACGTCGCCTCTGCCACCATCGTCTCCGCGGGGCCCGGGCGCTCCTCCTCGCTCGAGGGGGTGCACGAGCGTGAGGCGACCGTCGCCACCAGCCCCCCGCCGCCTCGGTGTGCGACGTCGGCCATCTGCATGATGAAGGGGTCCGCGGGCGGGCGAGTGCTGAAGAACCTCCGGTAGACGTCGTCCTCGTCGAGGCTCGCGTAGAGGGCGGCCAGCCGGGGGCCGTCGTCGGCGCGCATCGTGCGCACGGTCATCGTGCGACCGCCTGGTAGCGCGAGCTGTTGGAAGACCCCGCCTGGCTTTGCCGATCGGGCCAGCACGACGCAGCCCCGCCCGCCCGGACATCCCCCGGTCCTCGGATGGGCCAGCGCGATCCGCACGAGCGCGGCTTCGAGGTCACGTAGATCGACGCCGGACAGTGCGGCGACCACTCCGAGCTGCTCGAGCGGGTCCTCCTGCGAGAGCAGCCCGAGGTGCTGCCCAGCCTGCATCGCGCGCCGGTCGACGCTCGGACGTGCCCCCGGCCACACGCCTCGCAGCTCTCGAAGGAACAGCGAGACCGTGACGGGCCCCCATCCTGTGAGCTCGTCGAGGGCGGCCGCCAGGTCGTCGGGCTCCAGGAACCTCCTGCCGATCTCGCCCACCTCCCCGCCGTAACGCTCGGCGACTCGGCGGGCGAGGGCCTGAAGGCGGCTGGCAGTCCGGCCGTCGTAGCGTGCGTAGCCGGCCGAATCGAGCAGCGCGACGATCTCGCCCCACTCGTGTGCCTCCGCGTCGGTGATCCTGCGGATCCCAGAGGCCTCGAGGACGGCGAACGCCCGCTCGGCCACCGCAGCAGCGATGCGCGTCCCGAAGAGCGTCGATGCGACGAACCAGCGCTCGACTTCTGGGTCTCCGGCGTCGACGTCGATGCCCATCTCCGACGAGTAGCGCCCCCCGGTCGTTTCGACGAGCACGCCTGCCAAGGTCGGCGCCACTGGGAGCCCGCTCGCCATCGGGGCGAGACCCCGTGCCTGCTCCTCGGACCCTCCCGGCCTCGCGGCCTCCGCTGCGCGCGGGATGCCGGTGCGGGCCTTTCGTGTCATGGCCCGTCCTCGGTCGTCGACATGTCGCCTCGAGGACGGCCGAGCTCGCGCGACCTGAGCAGGCGCCGCATGACCTTGCCGCTCGAGGTATGGGGGAGATGCTGGTCGAAGGCGATCTCGCGTGGGGCCATGGTCGCGCCGAGCCGCTTGCGAGCGAAGCCCAGCAGGTCGAGCCGGAGGTCGTCTCCGGCTTCGTAGCCGGGCCTGACGGAGACGAACGCCTTCACGATCTCTCCTGCCACTGGGTCGGGGACCCCGATCACCCCAGCCTCGGCCACTCCGGGGTGCTCCATCAGCACCGACTCCACTTCGAACGGGCCGATGAGGTGACCTGCGGACTCGATGACGTCGTCGGACCTGCCGACGAACCAGAAGTAGCCTTCCGCGTCGCGCCGTGCCAGGTCGCCGGTCAGGTACCAGCCCCCGGAGAAGCAGGCTTGGTAGCGCTCGTCGCCGCCGAGATAGCCGCGGAACATCGACGGCCAGCTCGGCCGAATCGCGAGCTCGCCGTCGAGCCCCGCCTCCGCTTCTACGGCGGTGCCGTCGGGGTCGAGGAGGACGTGACCCTGGTCGTCGCGGGCGAGCACGGTGGCGTCGACACCAGGGTGCGGGCGCCCCATCGAGCCGGGGCGGATGTCCATGCACGCGTAGTTGGCGACCATGATCGCGCCGGTTTCGGTCTGCCACCAGGTGTCGTGCGCGGGGACGCCCAGCGCGTCGCTCGACCACACGACGACGTCGGGACCGAGCGGCTCTCCGACGGTGGCGACGAAGCGCAGTCGGCTCAGGTCGTGGTCTCGAGCCATCTCGGACCCCGCCGCCATGAGCATGCGGAGCGCGGTGGGCGACGTGTACCAGACGGTGACACCTTCGGACTCAAGCACGCCGTACCAGCGTTCGGCGTCGAACCCTCCTTCGTGGACGACGGAGGTCACGCCGTGGGCGAGTGGGGCGACGATCCCGTAGCTCGTGCCCGTGACCCAGCCCGGGTCCGCCGTGCACCAGTACACGTCATCGGGGTGCAGGTCGAGGGCGATCCGGCCGGTGGCGTGGTGGGAGACGATCGCATCGTGCACGTGGAGCGCGCCCTTGGGGGGTCCGGTGGTGCCACTCGTGAAGTGGAGGAGCGCGAGGTCCTCCGGGTCGGTGTGCCCGATCACGTAGCTGTCGGGCGCCGCCTCGAGCAGGAGCGCCATGTCGAGCGTCCCCGGGATCTCCGTCGCCGTCTCCCGGCGAGGCGCTGACGCCGGTGTCGAGGTCGTCGCGAGCAGCACGTGGCGGAGCTCGGGGAGCAACGTGCGGATCGGTGCCACACGATGGCGATAGAGGTCCGGGGTCGTGACGAGCACCCGTGCGCCGCCGAGCGCCAGGCGCTCGCGAATGGGCTCCGGGCCGAACGCCTCGAACAGCGGGGACACCACGCAACGGTGCTTGAGCGCGCCGATCACGGACACGTACAGCCACCACGTGCGGGGCATGAGGACGAACACCCGGTCGGAGCGGGTGACGCCGAGGCGGTCGAGCGCGTTGGCGAACTGACTGGAGCGTCGTGCGAGCTCCCCGTAGGTGAGGTCCGTGCGCGCACCGTGGCGAGGAAGGCAGCGCAGCGCCACGTGCGAACGGTGCCCACCCGCTGCGTGGCGATCCACCATCTCGTGCGCGATGTTCAGCCCCCGACCATTGGGGAGCCCGTCGAGAGATCTGCGAGCTTCGTCCCAGCTGAACCGTGCGCGCTCGGTCGCGTAGTCGGTCATGTTGGGCACGCAAGCGTTGTCCCAGCGGAGCTTTCGGATCGTCGCAAACCGCGCCACCCCGGCCCCTGTTCTCTCCGGGCGCCGCGAAGGCGCCCTTGCATCCGGTCCGCACACTCCCCGCCAGCTTGTGCCGAGGACGAGTGGATATCCAGGGCCCAACGTCCCGTCCAGCCCACGGGGCGCTGCACGGCGACCCGGCGACGAGCCGGCTGGGCGGCCATGGGGACGAGGGCCGCTTGACCGCTTGGCCGCGGCCGTGAACGGGCACTTGGCCTCTACTGCCCCTGGGTCGACGCGCGCAATCTCGGAACGTGGGCACGTCGAACCGAGCCGAGAAGGCCGCGTCGGCTGGCGCGGCTCGCTCGGGGCACCGTCAGCTCCCCCACACCGCCGATCGGGTGCTGGAGGCGTGGGGCCCAGACCGCGCCACGTGCCTCTCGGAGGCGCTGCTCGCGCTCGTCGAGATCTTCGCCGAGGTGCCGGACCAGGCGACCGCCGACGTGCTGGCGCTCGGGGCCCCCGCAGGTGGTGCGCAGGACGTGCTCGTGTCGCTGCTCGAAGAGGTGATCTACGTGGTCGACGCGCTCGGCGTCGTGCCGGTCCGCTTTCACCTTGCCGAGGCGGAGGACGGCAGCCTCGCGGGGGACATGGAGGTGGTGCCCACGAGCGACGTCGAGCTCGTGGGACCGGTGCCCAAGGGGGTCTCGTACCACGCCTTGGAGATCGCTCCGTCGGACGGAGGATGGCGATGCCGCGTGCTCGTGGACGTGTGAGCCGGCCCGCAGCGGCTCAAGCCGGCTTGGTCGCGGTGCCGAGGTAGAGGTACCCGAAGGGCCGAAGCGCCAGCGGCCCGGGCAGCTGGAGGTTCCGGAGCTTGCCGGGGGCGAAGCCGGCTTCTGCCACGAGCCGGTCGATCGGGCGATCGAGCTGGCAGCCAGCGGCGATGCGGCCCTGCAGCGGGTTGAGCCGGCGCTGCCAGCGGGCCACCGATGCACAAGGCGCGAGCCCGTGCTCCAAGAAGGTGAAGGTCCCTCCGGGGCGGAGGACCCGGAGCAGCTCCGCCAGCGCGGTGCCGGGATCGGGGATCGTGCACAGCGTGAAGGTCGAGACCGCGGCGTCGACCGACGAGCTCTCGACGGAGAGCCCCTGGGCGTCGGCGCCGACGAGCTCGACCGGGACAGGGGAAGCGGCGATCCGCTTGGCGGCCAGCCGGGCGGCGACTTCCGAGGGCTCGACGGCGAGCACCCTGCGCACCTCGGGCGGGTAGAAGGCGAGGTTCGACCCGGAGCCGAAGCCGACCTCGACCACGTCGCCGCGCAACCCGCCGACCGTCTCCTCCCGTAGACGGCGGATCTCGGCCGTGTCGAGCAGGAGGTCGGTCGCCCGGGGGACGACCTCATCCCTCCAGATGCCCATGGCGAGATCTTCGCGGGGATTCCTCGCGGGCTGCCCGCGGGGAGCCCGAGGAACGCGCGCGGGAGACGGCCGAGCCAGCGCCCTCCGCCAGCGTGACGAGGTGTGCCCAGAAGGCATCGAGCGCGGGCGAGTGGGACGCCGGCCGGCGCAGGGCGGAGAGGGTGCGCCTCAGGGCGGGTCGTTCGGTGGCCAGCCGGCACAGGCGGCCGGCGTCGAGGTCGTCGCCGATCGCCGCGAGGGGTAAGACCGCGAATCCCAGCCCGGCGAGCACGGCCGCGCGTACCGCGTCGACCTGGCCGAGCTCGAGGACCGGCCCTGCGCGGTAGGCGGGGCCGAGCAGCTCGGCCGCGAGCGCCTCGGTGCCCGAGCCCCCCTCGCGCGCGAGGTAGCGGTGGGCGGCCAGTTCGGCCGCAAGCACGGTGCCGCGTCGGGCGAGCGGGTGCCCGGCGGACGCCACGACCACGAGCTCGTCGGTCCCGACCCCCCGCTCCTCGAGCCCGTCGTGTGTGTCCGGGCCCTCCACCAGTGCGCAGTCGACCTTGGCCTCGCGCAAGAGGCCGATCGCCTCACGGGTGTTCACCGTCCGGACGCGCAGACCCACCCCCGGGTGACGGTCGAGGAAGCCGGCCACCCACGCCGGCACGCGGTAGATCCCGATGGTGTTGCTGGCGGCAATGGTGAGCTCGCCTTCGAGGAGCCCAGCTCTGGCAGCGGCGGCCTCCTCGAGCGAACGCAAGGCGGCGAGCGCGGAGGACACGGCAGGGAGCAGGGCTCGACCGTCGGCGGTGAGGCGCACGCCTCGACCGACGCGCTCGAACACCGCCAGCCCGAGCTTGCGTTCGAGCGCTTTCAGCTGGTGGCTCACCGCGGGCTGGGTCAGGCCCAGCGCGCTGGCCGCCCTGGTGACGTGCTGGTGCTCGGCGACGACCGCGAACGTCCGGAGCTGCTCGACGGTGAGCGAGCTGGAGGGAGCTCGCAAGTATTCATGAAGTTCCGTAATGGTAATAATAGAATACATTCCTTTGACGCGGGGCAACTTCCTCTTTAGGTTGTCCGAGTGCTCGACGTCGCCTCCCCCCCCCGATGGGTGAAGGTCCTCGACCAGACCCGGTGCATCGGGTGCCATGCCTGCACCACGGCGTGCAAGTCCGAGAACGAGGTGCCGATCGGGGTCACGCGCACCTACGTGAAGTCGGTGGACGTCGGTACGTTCCCCAACGCCCGCCGCGCCTTCCAGGTCACTCGGTGCAACCAGTGCGAGGATCCGCCCTGCGTCGAGGCCTGCCCGACGGGGGCCATGTACCGCCGGCCCGACGGCATCGTCGACTTCGACAAGCGGGTCTGCATCGGGTGCAAGGCCTGCATGGCCGCGTGCCCCTACGACGCCATCTTCATCAATCCCGACGACCACTCGGCTGAGAAGTGCAACTTCTGCGCCCATAGGCTGGACCTGGGCCTCGAGCCCGCCTGCGTGGTGGTCTGCCCTGTGGAGGCCATCTCCGTCGGGGACCTCTCCGACCCGACGTCCAAGGTCGCCAAGCTCGTGCAGCGGTCGCCGGTGGCCGTGCGCCGGCCGGAGAAGGAGACCCGTCCGGGGGTCTTCTACCGGGGTGCGGACGGTGCCACGCTGGATCCGCTGGCTGCTGCCCGACCGACGGGAGGGATCTACGCCTGGGCCGGGCAAGGACCGCCAGGAGCACGTCGCGTCGCAGCCGGTGACCCGCGCGGGCACAATTCTTCGGCCGCTGCGATCATCTCCTACGACGTGCCCCACAAGGCCCCCTGGGACTGGCGGGTGAGCCTCTACACCTGGACCAAGGGCATCTCCGCCGGCGCCTACCTCGCACCCCTCGTTCTCGTGCTGGCCGGTCGGCTGGCGTGGTCGAGCGCCCTGTTCCGCTGGGCGGGGCCGGCGGTCGCGCTGGCCATGCTGGCGACCACCGGTGCGATCCTCGTGTGGGACCTCGAGCACCCGACGCGGGTGTGGATGCTCTTCGCCCGCCCGCAGTGGCGCAGCTGGCTCGTGCGCGGCGGGGTGATCATCTCCGCGTACGGGGCTGCCCTTGTCGCCGCGTTGGGCGCCTCGGCGTCGGGGTCGGTCGGGGCAGAGCAGGTGGTGGCGGGCTTCTGCCTCCCCCTGGCCGCCCTTGCCGCCGGGTACACCGCCTACCTGTTCGCCCAGGCCCGCGGGCGGGACCTCTGGCAGAGCCAGTTGCTCGCGCCGCACCTGCTGGCGCAGTCGCTCATGGTGGGCGCGGCCGCGCTCTACCTCGTGGGCACCTCGATCGGGACGACGGGTGTCGGGCTCGCCGACCTGCTCGCAGCGACGGCAGCGCTCCATCTCTTCATGGTGGCGGGTGAGGCCATGCCCAGACACCCGACCGCCCACACCCATATGGCTGTCGCGGAGATGGTGCACGGGCGCTTCGCGGCGTACTTCTGGGTCGGGCTCGCGCTCTCGGCCGTCGCAGTCTTCTCCCCGTGGATCGGACCCGTCGGAGCCGTGGCGGCGCTGGTCGGGATCGCAGCCCACAAGCACGCCTACGTCCAGGCCGGACAGGCGGTGCCGCTCGCATGAGCGCCCCGATGCGCGCCGCCCGCTTCGTGCGCTGGGCCCAACGTGACGGCGGGAACCGCCAGGCTGATCTCGACCGCATGGAGGCCGCGCTCCGAACTGCCCGCACTGCTGGCGCGGCCGGCGAGGGCTCTGGCGGTGGGGCCCACTACGCAGGCCCGAGCGGTGGCCACCTCGCCGCCTTCCCGCCGCCGGAGCGATGGGACGACTGGGTGGAGCTGGACTCGCGGTCGTGGCCCGAGCGGTCCGAGCGCCACTACCTCCTCGTCCCCACCACGTGCTTCAACTGCGAGTCGGCGTGCGGGCTGCTCGCCTACGTCGACCGGGACACGCTCACCATCCGCAAGCTCGAGGGCAATCCCGAGCACCCCGGCTCGCGCGGGCGCAACTGCGCCAAGGGACCCGCGACGATCAACCAGGTGACCGACCCCGACCGGGTGCTGTACCCGCTCCGGCGGGTCGGCGCCAGGGGCGGGGGTGGATGGGAGCGGGTGTCGTGGGACGAGGTGCTCGACGACCTCGCGGGACGGATCCGCCGGGCGATCGAAGAGGATCGCCGCAACGAGATCATGGTCCACATCGGGCGGCCCGGAGAGGACGGCTTCACCGAGCGGGTGCTGGCCAGCTGGGGGGTCGACGGTCACAACTCGCACACGAACATCTGCTCGAGCGGAGGGCGCACCGGCTACCAGTTCTGGATGGGGATCGACCGCCCGAGCCCCGACCACGCCAACGCGAAGGTGATCTACCTCATCAGCTCGCACCTGGAGACGGGCCACTACTTCAACCCCCACGCCCAACGGATCATCGAAGCGCGGGCGAAGGGGGCGAAGGTGATCGTGGTCGACACCCGGCTCTCCAACACGGCCACCCACGCCGACTACTGGCTCGCCCCGCAGCCGGGAAGCGAGGCAGCCATCAACCTCGCCATCTGCCGCCACCTGCTCATGACCGGGGCCTACGACGCCGACTTCGTCCGCCGGTGGTGGAACTGGGAGGAGTACCTGACGGCCTGCCGTCCGGAGCTGCCGGTGACGTTCGAGGCCTTCGAGCAGGCGTTGCGCGAAGAGTACGCGGGGTTCACCTTCGAGCTCGCGGCGCAGGAATCGGGGATCGACGCGGCCACGCTCAGGGAGGTGGCAGACGTCGTGGCTGCGGCGGGGCATCGGTTCTCCGCGCACAACTGGCGGTCCGCGGCTGCCGGCAACCTCGGCGGCTGGCAGGTCAGCCGGACGATCTTCATGATCTCCGCCCTCCTCGGTGCGGTGGCCTGCGAAGGCGGCACGTTCCCCAACGCCTGGAACAAGTTCGTGCCCCGGCCGATCCACGTGCCCCCGCACCCCGACGTCTGGAACGAGCTGACCTGGCCGGTCGAGTACCCGCTCGCCCAGAACGAGCTGTCCTTCCTCCTGCCCCAGTTCCTGAAAGACGGGCGCGGGACGCTCGACGTGTACTTCACGCGTGTCTACAACCCGGTGTGGACCAATCCCGATGGGATGTCCTGGGTCGAGGTGCTGACCGACGAGTCGCTCGTGGGCTGCCACGTGGCGCTGACGCCGACGTGGAACGAGACCGCCTACTTCGCCGACTACATCCTGCCGGTGGGGCTCTCCCCGGAGCGCCACGACACCCATTCCTACGAGCAGTACGACGGCCAGTGGATCGGCTTCCGACAGCCGGTCCTGCGCGAGGCCCGGCGCCGGCTGGGCCAGCCGCTCGACGACACCCGCGACGCCAACCCTGGGGAGGTGTGGGAGGAGAACGAGCTGTGGATCGAGCTGTCGTGGCGCATCGACCCAGACGGCGCCCTCGGGATCCGCCAGTACTACGAGTCGAAGGCCCGCCCCGGCACGAAGCTGAGCGTCGAGGAGTACTACGGCTGGATGTTCACCCACTCGGTGCCCGGGCTGCCCGATGCCGCCGCCGCAGAGGGGCTGGCGCCGCTCGACTACATGCGCCGGCACGGCGCGTTCGAGATCGCCCGCGATGTCGGGGCGCGTCACGAGGAGGCGGTGCCCGACGAGGAGCTCGTCGACGTCGCGGTCGAAGGCTTCGGACGCGTCTTCTCCGCAGCGCCGGTGCAGCCTCCGACCAACATGGCGCCGACGGCCGCGCCGCCGCCGGACCCGGATGGCAGGCGGCCGGTCGGGGTCGTCGTCGACGGCGAGACGGTCGTGCGCCGCGGCTTCCCGACGCCCTCGGGACGCCTCGAGTTCTATTCGTCGACGCTCGCCCGATGGGGTTGGCCCGAGCACGCGTTGCCCGGCTACATCCGCAGCCACGTCCACCCGTCCGTGCTCGAGCCGGACGAGCTGGTGCTCATCTCGACCTTCCGGCTTCCCACCCACATCCACACCCGGTCCGCCAACGCCAAGTGGCTCGACGAGCTGGCCCACACCAATCCTCTCTGGGTCCACCCCGCCGATGCCGCTCGGCTCGGCGCCGGGGACCCGGGTGACGGACCTGCCGCGGACCGTCGGCCGCTCATGACCGGCGACCTCGTGCGGGTCGAGACCGCGATCGGCCATTTCGTCGCCAAGGCGTGGGTCACCGAGGGCATCCGGCCCGGGATCGTGGCCTGCAGCCACCACATGGGCCGTTGGAAGCCCGAGGGCCAGGGCGGCGGCCAGGGTCAAGTCATGTCGTCGGTCTCGTTGCACCACGAGGGGGAGAGCTGGTCGATGCATGTCCAGCGCGGTCCTCACCCGTACGCGTCGGCGGACCCGGACACGGCCAGGATGTGGTGGACCGAGATCGGCGTCCACCAGAACCTGACGTTTCCCGTCCATCCGGACCCCATCTCGGGCATGCACTGCTGGCACCAGGCGGTCAGGGTGCGCCGGGCCCAGCCCGGCGACGCCGTCGGCGACGTCGTCGTCGACACCGCCAAGGCGCGTGCCGTCTACGTCGAGTGGCTGGCGATGACCCGGAGCGCCGCGGAGGTCTCCCCCGACGACACCCGCCGTCCCAGCTGGCTCATGCGCCCGCTCAAGCCCTCCGCCTCGGCGTTCACGCTCGCCGTGCCGGTCCCTTGATCGGCAGCGCCGGTTGATCGGCAACGGTCCGTTGGTCGGCACCGTCACCGTCACTCGTCCTGAGCTGGCCCGGACCCTCGCCGCCTCCGTCAGGTCCCCGCTGGACGTCGAAGCCTGCCGACTCCTCGGGTTGCCGGCACCGCCCGGCGTGGCCGTGCACACCGGGGTCTTCGTGCTCGAGACCCACCCGTATGCCTCTGTCCACCTCGGCGCCGAGGGCATGATCGGCGGGGACGCCGGCGACAGGGTCGCCGGGTTCTGGCGAGCGCTGGGGATGGTGCCGCCGCCCGAAGCCGACCATCTCGGGACGCTCCTCGATCTCTACGCTCGGCTGGGGGACGAGGAGCTCGCCCTCTCGCGCGCCGATCGACGGCGGGCAGCGGTCGCGAGCGCCCGAGGCGCGCTGCTCTGGGAGCACCTCGCTCCCTGGGTGCCGGTGTACCTCGCCACCGTGGACCGGGTGGGGGACGGCTTCCATGCCGCATGGGCCAGCCTCGCGGCCGGCGTCGTCTCGGCGGAGGCCGACGCGCTGGCACCGCGCGCGGAGCTCCCGACCGCGCTCGTGGTCGCGCCGCCCCCGCTCACCGTGGCCTCCCGCCGCGAGCTGGTCGACGCGGTGCTCGCCCCGGTGCGCAGCGGTGTGGTGGTCACGCAGGCTGACCTCAGCCGGGCCGGGCGGGACCTCGGGCTGGGGGTGCGGCGAGGTGAACGTCGTTTCGCGCTCGAGGGGCTGCTCGACCAGGATCCCGCCGCCGTGCTCGCCTGGCTGGCTGCGCTGGCCGCGGAATGGTCTGACCTCCATCGCCACTGGCACTGCGGCGCACTGGAGCCCGTGGGGCGTTGGTGGGCGGCGCGGGCGCGTGCGTCCGCGGCGGCCCTTGGCGCCGCTGCGCACGCTCCTGTCTCTGGGTGATCCCGATCCGAGTCCCTGCCGTTAACGTGAGGGAGAGCTCGGCCGATCGAGCTCGAGCCGCTGCCGGGTAGCTGCCCCGGCCGACCGCGTGACGGCGGCACGGGGAGGACGGTGAAGGATGCGAAGGATCTGGGAGGCGATCGTGCCGAGGTGGGCAGATCGCAACCTGCGGGTGATCCTCGCCGCCCGGGTCGGCATGAGCCTCGGGCGGGCGATCGCGTCCGTCGTCACCGCGCTCTACCTGGCGGCCATCGGGTTCTCTGCGATCGAGATCGGCGTGCTCTTCGTCGCGGTGACGGTGGCGTCGGCGCTGATGAGCGCCGGTATCGGCCTGTTCGCCGACCGCTGGGGGCGCAAGCCGTTCCTCGTCGTGGTCCCGCTGATCGCCGCCGGCGCAGCCGTCGTCTACGCGGAGCTCAGGGTCACGGCGCTCTTGTTCGTCGCCGGCGCGCTCGGTTCCTTCGGTCGGGGCGCCGGCGCTGGTGCGGGGAACATCGGTCCCTACCAGCCGGCGGAGTCCGCGCTGGTCGCCGACAGCGTGTCAGGTGATCGGCGGGCGGTCGCCTTTGGCCGGATCGCGTTCGCCTCGTCGCTCGGCGCCCTCGTCGGAGGTCTGGCGGCCGAGGTCGTCCGCACGACCCACCACATGACCGCGGCGGAAGCGACTGCCGCGTACCGTCCGGCGTTCCTCATCGCTGCTGCCCTGGCAGTCGTGGCCGGGTTGCTCGCCCTGTTGCTCCACGAGCCGTCACGGCCGCCGAAGGAGACCGCCGCGGGTCGTCGTCCGCGGTTCCAATGGCCCCGGCAGTCCTGGCCGGCACTGTGGCGGTTCTGGGTGACCAACGGGACCAACGGGGCGGCGATCGGCTTGTTCGGGCCGTTCGTGAGCTACTGGCTGTACCGCCGCTACGGGGCGACTCCGGGGACCATCGGCGTGCTGTTCGCCGTCGTCAACCTGGGCTCGCTGGTCTCCGCCCTCGTCGCGGCCCGCGTCGCCCGCCGGATCGGGACGGTGCGGGCCATCGTCGTGGTGCGGGCGGTCGGCGGCGCGCTGCTCGTGCCGATGGTGCTGGCTCCCGCGTTCTGGATCGCGGGCGTGATCTACTTCGTACGGATGCTGGTGCAGCGGGTCGGCCTGCCCCTGCGCCAGTCGTTCACCCAGGACATGGCCCATCCCGAGGAACGGGCAAGCGTCGCGGCGCTCTCCAACTTGCCGGCGCAGGCGACGATGGCCGCCGGCCAGGCGGCGGCCGGCTACCTGTTCGACGAGGTCAGCCTGGCAGCGCCGTTCGAGCTGGCGGGACTGCTCCAGATCGTGAACGCCCTGGTGTACGGCCTGCTGTTCTCCCTGCGCCCGCCCCGGCGGGCGCAAGCGGCCCAGCAGGGGGGCAACGAGGCCGCTCCTGTGCTCGTTCCGATGGCAACCTCGACGAGCGCCGGGCCGGCGCCGGTGGAGAGCGGGCGGACGGGCGCCGGCCTCCCCGGGCCCCCAGCGAATCCTCCCGCCGGACCATGACGGCGCGCTCCGCGTCGAACGGCTGATCCGAGCCGCAGCTGGGGGCACGCCGGGCGGGCGTCCACTCGGCTGTGGGCGTCCCACCCGTGACCGTTGCCGCGTCGCCATGCTGGGAGGGAGACGAAGCCCGTTCCATCGGGAAGCACGAAGTTCGGGTTCGGGGACGCGGCCATCTTCTCGTACTCGTTGCAGTCGACGACGGCGACGGACCCGCGCAGCGGCTGGCGATCGACCTCGACGAGAGGGTTGAGGTGGTCGTGCCCTCCGAGACCCCTGATGACGTTGTCCCAGACGACCACTGTGCGCCAGCGGCCTCCGAGATCGATCACGGGCGCGGCCTGCGGCGAGCGCGCCCCGTAGAACTGGCTCTCGTTCGCGAAGACGTTGCCGGTCGCGTAGACGTCGGCGATGGTGCTCATGGCGCCGAAGGCGTCGACGTAGAAGGCGTCGAACGCATGACCGGCGACCGAGGACCTCCCGGGGATCCCTGGGGGGTTCGCTCCGTTGCTCGGGTCGCCCAGCGAGGTGCCCGGACCGTCGAGCACCGTGTTGTGGGTCACGAGCAGGTGGTTGGTTGTGTGCCTCGGCGTCTCGACGTCGAGGGAGATCCCCTGGTCGGTGTTCCACACCGTGTTGTGGTCGATCCAGATGTAGGCCCCGCCGTCGTCGTAGATGCCGCCGGCGTTCTCCGCCTGGGGGGTGCACGCCGATCCGCTCCACCTCCCATAGGCGCGGTTCGACCACGTGTCGACGTTCGCCACCACGTCGTCCGACACGATGCCGTGGCGCGCCTGGCCGGTTCCTGTTTCCCAGCCGATGGTGTCGATGCCGATGTTGTCGGTGTCGTAGACGCGGTCGGCCGAGACGAGGAAGTCGGTGACGTCCCCGTCCACTGCGACGGTCTCGCTCTGCCCGGTCCGGGTGTGCGCGACCGTGTCGCCTTCGATGACGACGTGCTGGAGGGCGCCCTCGGAGCCGTCGCCGTAGGAGAGGACCGCGATCCCGTAGGCGCCGACGTCGGGATTGCCGCACTCGCGCTTCGAGCGGTCCATCGCGTCCGCCGAGTTGACGACGTCGCGCACCGTGTCGTCGAGGAGGTAGATCCCGCTGCACGCGTGGTCGCCATGGAGGAAGCAGGCCGAGGTGTGGCCGGCGTCGTGGCGGACCTCGACGAGGATCCCCGCGGGGGTGAATGTGGGGCCGGTCGAGCGGTAGCCGCTGATCGTGAGCCCCTCCACTGCGACATCGCGCGAGCCTGTGATGCTCACCGCGCCGGTATCGCTTCGTGTGTGGTCGAACGGGCTCACGTCCCGAGGGTGCGCGGCACCCAGGCGGAGCCAGGCCGGCCGACCCGGCGCGGCGGCGATCGTGAGCAGTGCAGTCGAGTACTTCCCCCACACGTGGATGGGGCCCCGGAACGTCCCCGCGAGGCAGAGGACCTCGGGCGCCCGCATCCGGTTCTCCACGTTGGCGATGGCGGCGTCGACCGTTGTGGCGGTGGCGCCGGCAGCAGAGTCGAAGATGCGGCTGCAGCGTGGCCGCGCGCCGAACGCGCTCCCGTCCGGCGTGGCGGCATCGGGGATCAGGCCGTCGCCGTCGGCCGGCACTGCCCCGCGGGGCTCGATCGGGAAATCCGACGGGGTCACCGGCGGCTGCAGCGGGCGGCGGGCGGGCTCGGCCGCCGCAGGCGCGACGCCGGCCGCCGCGCCCAGCACGGCCAGCACGGCCAAGACGGCGAGCACGGTCGAGGCGACCAAGGGGCGGAGCACGCAGCCGGCGGCCGTGCCCGGCGCGACGCGGCGCGCCCTGGTCACGGGAGCTGGCGGTCGCGGGCTCCGGTCCCGCAGGGGCTTTCCAGGCGCTCGGTCATCGGTAGGGGTTCACGCCGAGCAGTTGGTCGACCGTGGTGAACCCGAAGCCGCGGGCGGAGAGGTCGGCGACGACGAGCTCGACCGCGGCCACGGTGGCCGAGCGGTCCCCCCCCTTTGCTTCGATGCCATCGTGGAAGATGAGCACGCTGCCCGGTCGTGCCTTGGCCACCGCTCGCCGGGCGATGCGCTCGGGGGAGGGTTGGAGCACCTCGAGGACGTGGGCGAACTCGCCTGAGACGAGCTGCAGCGACTGCTCGCGCGCGACGCCGAACAGTCCCGGCGTGCGCAGCAGCCACGGCGGCCGGAAGAGGACGGGCCGGAGCCCGAGGTGCCGGCTGAACGCGGCCTCGGCTCGGCGCACCTCGTCTCGCAGCACCTCGCGGCCGACGCAGCGGTCGAGCCGGTGGGAGTAGCCGTGGCTGCCGAGCACGTGCCCGTCCGAAGCGAGGCGACGGGCGGTGTCGGGGTGTCGTTCCACGCAGGCACCGACGGCGAAGAAGGTGGCGCGGGCCCCAGACGCGTCGAGGGCGTCGGCGATCTGGGAGGTGTAGGGCTCGTTGGGCCCGTCGTCGAACGTCAGCGCGACCACGCGCTCGGTCGTCGCGAACCGGTACGGGAACGGCCCGAGCAGCTGGGAGTACGGGGACATGAACGCCCAATAGGACGCCGCCGCGATCCCGACGGATGCGGGCACGAGCTCACGGGACCCGAGCCGCCGCCGGCCAACTCCCCGAGCCCTGCCGGGCATCAGATCAGACCGACCACGTAGACGCCGGTCCGGAACAGCACGAAGCCGAGGGCCAGCATCGTGGAGGTGAAGAGCACGCGGCCGACCCACAGCACGACCGAGCGCGACCGGACGTCGTGGCGGAACGCGGGTGCGGTGCCGAGCAGCGGGCGCCCGCTGACCCGGTTCAGCCAGTAGGCGAGCAGGTAGTAGACGAAGAAGGTGACGACGAGGTTGTAGGCGAGGCCCTGGTTCAGGCGGCGAGGGGAGGTGTACGTGGGGTTGTGCCGGTCGAAGAGCACCGATCCCTGTCGCTGGAGCCTACGGAGCAGGTCGAGCTCGTCGCCGCCCTGGGTCATCTGGGTGTTGTAGCCGGGCCACGCAGAGCGCCGGAACGCAAGGTTCGTCGCCGTGACGTAGAGGACCCGTCCGGTCAGCTGCCGGACGAGGGAGACGGCGCCGAACAGGACGCGTGGGTACGCCGCGGCCCACGAAGGGCTGCCCGCGGCGAAGCGGCAGGGTCCCGCGACAGCGACGCAGGACGGGTGCTCTTGCATCGCACGGTCGATCTGGGACAGCCAGCCCGGATCGAAGACGGTGTCTGCATCGGTGGACACGACGATCTCGCCCTGAGCGATCTCCGTGCCCCGCTGGCGGGCCCAGCAGACGCCAGGGCGGGCTTCGTGGACGACCACTGCCCCCAGAGAGCGGGCGATCGCCGCCGTCCGGTCGGTGCTGTTGTTGTCGACGACGATCACCTCGACCTCGCCGGCGAAGTCCTGCCGGGCGAGGGACCGCAGGCAGTCCGCCAGGTACCGCTCCTCGTTCAGCGCGGGGATGACGATGCTGAACCGCGGCCGCGCCACTGTTCGTGTCGCACGCCCATCCTCGTCCATCAGCGTCTCCTCGTCCCGACCCACCTCCATGCCGGCACTGCCGAGCCGGTACCGTAGCGTCTTGGCACCCCCTGGCGAGCGCGGGTGGCCGACTGGCGGCCGAAGAGCTCGAGCGCCGCGCAGGAGCCCGCCATAAGCGCAGGTTAGAGGCGTATCAGCAGTTCCCCGCTTCACGACCTGTGCCAGCAGGCGGACACTGGCACCGGAAGGGAGGTGCCGAGTGCCGGCCGTTCACGAAATGGAGGATGAGGGTCCGCGGGTCGAGGTCGACGGCAGTGGTGCCGTCGCATCGGCGCTCCCTGGAGCGATCCCGTGGGGGAGGATGGTCGGCGGCGCTTCGGCGCTGCTTCCAGGAGTCGTGGTCACCGCGGCGATCGCGCTGGTCGCAACGCTGCTCGGCGGCCTCGTTCCCGTCGTAGGCGCCCCGGTGATCGCGATCCTCTGCGGGATCGCGATCTCCCTGGTCAAAAGACCCTCGGCGCGTCTTCTGCCGGGGATCTCCTTCACCGCGAAGAAGGTGCTCCAGGGGTCGATCGTCGTGCTCGGTTTCGGGCTCTCGCTCGGCGAGGTCCTCTCCACCGGCGCGGGCTCCCTGCCGGTGCTCGTCGGGACCCTCGTCGCCGCCCTGGCAATGGCCTGGTTGGCTGGGCGCCTGCTCCGCCTCCCTGCTGATCTGCGCGCCTTGATCGGTGTGGGAACCGCGATCTGCGGCGCGTCCGCGATTGCCGCCACCGATGCGGTCATCTCCGCGGACGAGGCCGACGTGAGCTACGCGATCGCCACCATCTTCACGTTCAACGTCGTCGCCGTGCTGCTCTATCCGTTCATCGGCCACGCGTTCGGGTTCTCCCAGCGCACCTTCGGGCTGTGGGCCGGCACCGCCATCAACGACCTGTCCTCGGTCGTCGCCGCCTCCACCACGTACGGCCACACCGCCGCGGCGTACGGGGTGATCGTGAAGCTCACCCGCACGCTCGCGATCATCCCGATCAGCCTGGTCCTGGCTGCGCTCAGGGGCTGGCGCAGCGAAGCGCCGCTCGACGCGTCATCTGGGAGACGGATCGATTTTCGCCGTGTCCTGCCGCTCTTCATCGTCGTGTTCGTGGGCGCCGTCGCCGCCAACACGGTCGGCCTGGTGCCTGCCGGCTGGCACCACCCGATGTCGGACCTGTCGATCTGGATGATCACTGCGGCACTCGGGGCGATCGGGCTGTCGACCGATGTGGGCCACATTCGTCGAGCCGGCGTCCGGCCCCTCGTGCTCGGTGCGATCCTCTGGCTCACGGTCGGGCTGGCGAGCCTTGGGTTGCAAGCGTTGACGGGCAGGCTGTGACGTGGTGGCTGGAGCGTCGGCGGTGAGCGGCCAGGCTCTAAGGTCGCCTCGTGCCGCTCCCCGAGCCGTACCCCGACCTGCCCTCGCTCGATCTGCTGGTCAGTGTCGGAGAGCTGGGGTCCATCAGCGCCGCAGCGGCCGCGCACGGCGTCTCCCAGCCCGCAGCCAGCATGCGGCTCCGCGCACTCGAGCGACTGCTGCGGGTCCCCTTGCTGGATCGCTCGACCAGGGGAGCCCGGCTCACCCCCGCGGGCATGGCCACCGCGGAATGGGCTGCGGCTGTGCTCGGCGACATGCGCACCCTGCTCGCCGGCACGGCCGCCCTGCGCAGGGATCGCCACTCCCAGCTTCGCCTGGCTGCGAGCCTCACCGTCGCCGAGTACCTCCTGCCACACTGGCTGCATCGGCTCTCGGCGGAGCTCCCGGGCGCCAGGATCTCGCTCGAGATGGGCAACACCGTTCACGTCGCCGGGCTGGTTGCCCGCGGGAAGGCAGATCTCGGGTTCATCGAAGGCCCCCGACCGCCTGGGCGCCTTCGGTCCAGGGGACTGCTCGCAGACAGGCTGGTGGTGGTGGTCGCAGCCGGGCACCCCTGGAGTCGGCGTCGCCGGCCCGTCACCGCCAGCCAGCTGGCCAGCACGCCGTTGGTGCTTCGTGAGCCGGGGTCCGGCACGAGAGAGGTGCTGACCGATGCGCTCGCGGCGCACGGCCTCGGCGTCACGGCGGCCATGGAGCTCGGCTCGACGACCGCGATCAAGGCGGCGGTGATGAGTGGGGCTGCACCTGCGGTGGTGTCGGCGCTCGCGGTCCGGGCCGAGCTGAGGGATGGGGACCTCGTCGCGATCAGCTGCAGGGACCTCAGGCTCGAGCGGACGATCCGGGCGATCTGGGCGACGAGCCATCCGCCCACCTCCGTCACCTCTCGGCTTCTCGGGATCGCCGCACGGGCGGAGGATTCGGACTGAGCGCATCGTCTCGTCCGTGCGTGTCTCGTCCGTGCGCTTCGAACCGGTACAGCGGGTTGAGCAGCACGAGAAGCCCGTGCTGGTCCACCACCGTCCCCTGGACCGTCACGGTCGTGCCGGTCGAGATCCCCGGAACTCGGGTACGCCCGAGCCAGCGCAGGGTGATCGTGCCCGTGCCGTCGTCGAGCAGCGCGTCGCAGGAAGGAGCGGCGTTCCGTTCCTGCACTTTGCGCACCGAGCCCGAGAGGATCGCTCGCTCCCGCGGCACTGCGTCGGCGACCACGCGGGCGACCGGCCTTCCACCCCATTCGAAGGTTCCCTCGGGGAGCCACGAGGTCACCGGAGCCTCGCCAGTGCCTCGTTCAGCTGCAGGACGTTCACGACGGAGGAGCCGAGGAAGCCCAGTTCGGGTCCGTGCGTCTCGTGGGCGATGAGCGAGCGGAGCCGAGTGGGCGGGATCCCCGTGGCCTTGGCCACCATCGGGACCTGGACCAACGCGTCCTGGGGCGTGATGTCGGGGTCGAGGCCGCTCCCCGAGGTGGTCACGAGGTCGGTCGTCGGGTCGACACCGACCCTGTGCCAGGCGATGACCAGGGCGTGCACCTCTGTGCGCAGCACCTTCGAGCGCGGCCCCAGGTTGGCGGCACCCGAGAAGCCCGGCTTGCCGTTCGCCACCAGCGGGTCGTCGGCGTCGGGCCGGCCGTGGAACCACTGCGGGTCGAGGATCTTGGAGGTCGAGTAGCCGTTCCAGTTCTGCCCGATGATCGCGGAGCCGTTCTTCGTGATCGACCCGTTCGCCTGGAACGGGAAGAGCGCTTGGGCGACCCCGGTGCCCACGAGCCCGTAGACGAAGCCCAGGACGACGGTGAGCACCAATGCGAGCAGGAGCGAGCGGCGCAGGTAGGTGAGCATGTCGGCCTCTAGTACCAGTGGACGGCCGTGAGGAACAGGTCGATGAGCTTGATGCCGGCGAACGGCACGATCACCCCGCCGACTCCGTAGATCCAGACGTTGCGCCGGAGGATCGCCTGGGCGCTGCTCGGGCGCCACCGCACCCCCCGGAGGGCGAGCGGGATGAGGGCGATGATCACGAGTGCGTTGAAGATGACCGCGGCGAGCACCGCGGAGGTCGGGCTGTGCAGCTTCATGATGTTCAAGCTGTTGAGCTGCGGGTAGGTGGCGACGAAGAGGGCGGGAATGATCGCGAAGTACTTCGCCACGTCGTTGGCGATGGAGAACGTCGTCAACGACCCGCGCGTGATGAGCAGCTGCTTGCCGATCTCGACGATTGTGATGAGCTTGGTCGGGTTCGAGTCCAGGTCGACCATGTTGCCGGCCTCTTTCGCCGCGGTCGTCCCGGTGTTCATCGCGACCCCTACGTCGGCCTGCGCGAGCGCTGGCGCGTCGTTGGTGCCGTCACCGGTCATGGCGACGAGCCGGCCACCCTCCTGCTCCGCCTTGATCAGCTCGAGCTTCGTCTCGGGCGTCGCCTCCGCCAGGAAGTCGTCGACCCCTGCCTCCTGGGCGATCGCGGCCGCGGTGAGCGGGTTGTCACCGGTGATCATGACCGTGCGGATGCCGGCGGCGCGCATCTCGGCGAACCGCTCGCGGATGCCTTCTTTCACCACGTCTTTCAGCTCGACGACACCGAGGATGTCCGCACCGTCGGCAACGACGAGCGGGGTGGCGCCCTGGCGCGCGATCGAGTCCACGATGTCGTCCAGCCCCTCAGGGATCGCTCCTCCGTGCTCGGTGACCCAGCGCCGGACGGCCTCTGCAGCGCCCTTTCGGATCTGTCGATCCGCGACGTCGAGACCCGACATGCGCGTCGAAGCGGAGAAGGGCACGAACTCGTGGCTGCCGGTGAGCTCGCGCTCGCGGATGCCGAAGCGCTCCTTGGCCAGCACGACGATCGAGCGCCCCTCGGGGGTCTCGTCGGCCAGTGAGGCCAGTTGGGCAGCGTCTGCGACCTCCTCCTCGGTGTGGTGGCCGGCAGGGTAGAAGGCGTGGGCCATGCGGTTCCCGAGCGTGATCGTCCCGGTCTTGTCCAGCAGCAGCGTCTGGACGTCGCCGGCCGCCTCGACCGCACGTCCGCTCATGGCGAGCACGTTGCGCTGGACCAGCCGGTCCATGCCGGCGATGCCGATGGCCGACAGGAGCGCTCCGATCGTCGTGGGGATGAGGCAGACGAGCAGCGCGACGAGGACCACCACCGAGACGGTCGCCCCGGCATAGTGGCCGAAGGGCCGGAGCACGACCACCACGGGGATGAACACGATCGTGAGCACCGAGAGCAGGATCGTGAGGGCGATCTCGTTGGGCGTCTTCTGGCGGTTGGCACCCTCGACGAGGGCGATCATCCGGTCCATGAAGGTCTTGCCCCTCTCGGCGGTGATCCTCACGACGATGCGGTCGGAGAGCACCTTGGTCCCGCCGGTCACTGCAGAGCGGTCACCACCCGACTCGCGGATGACGGGGGCGGACTCCCCGGTGATCGCCGACTCGTCGACCGACGCCACCCCTTCGACGATCTCGCCGTCCGAAGGGATGAGGTCGCCTGCCTCGCACACGACAAGGTCTCCCCTCGCCAGCTCGGAGGCAAGGACGCGGGTCTCCTCCCCGCCCGTCCCGAGGCGTCGCGCCTCGGTCTCGGAGCGCATCCGCCGCAGCGTGTCCGCCTGCGCCTTGCCTCGACCCTCTGCCATGGCCTCGGCGAAGTTGGCGAAGAGCACCGTGAGGAACAGCCAGGCGGTGATCGACCACGAGAAGAGCGTCGGGTGGGCGACGGACTCGCCCAGGGTCACGACGGTCCCGACCAGCACGATGAACATGACGGGGTTCTTCACCTGCACCCGTGGGTCGAGCTTCTTCACGGCCTCGAGACCTGCGTAGCGGAGGATCTCGGGGTCGAAGAGGCTCCGCTGCCCGGCCACCCCTCGAGGGTTCGGCGGGTTCGCGCCGGGCGTCGGCGGCACCGCTTCGGCGTCTACGGCACCGGTCATGGGACCGCGCTCCAGTGGGCGATCCCGCCCGGGAGGTCCGCGGCGACCACGTGGGCGACCGCTGCGAGGTGGGCGAGCGACACGCCGAAGAACCTGCCGTGGGAGAGCTGCTCGACGATCGGACCGAGCGCCACCGCCGGGAAGAAGGTGAGCCCGCCCACGATGAGGATCACCGCGATCAAGAGCCCGACGAACATCGTGTTGTCGGTGCGGAACGTGCCCGCCGACTCCGGCACCACCTTCTTCGCCGCGAGCGTCCCCGCCAGGGCGAGGGTCGGCACGATGACGGCGAAGCGCCCCATGAGCATGGCGATCCCGCCGGTCACGTTGTAGAACGCGTGGTTGCCTGTCAGACCGGCGAACGCCGAGCCGTTGTTGTTGGTCTGGGAGGTGAAGGCGTAGAGGATCTCGGTGAAGCCGTGCGGTCCGGCATTGAGGGGGCCCGCCCGCCCCGCGTGGATGGACACGGCGATCCCGGTGAGCACGAGGACGGTGATCGGCATGACGAGGATGCCGAGGCCCGCGAGCTTCACCTCCCTCGCCTGGATCTTCTTTCCGAGGTACTCGGGCGTTCGCCCGATCATCAGGCCGCCGATGAAGACCGCCAAGATCGCGAAGAGCAGGATCGTGTACAGGCCGCTCCCCACTCCACCCGGGCTGACCTCACCGAGCATCATGCCGGTCAAGAGCCCGAACCCGCCCATCGGGTTGTAGGAGTCGTTCGATCCGTCGACCGAACCGGTGGAGGTCTGGGTCGAGGCGACGTCGTAGAGGGCGGACTGGGTGTCGCCGAAGCGCACCTCCTTGCCCTCCATGTTGCCGGTGGGCTGGTGCACGACGCCGGCGGCCGCCACCGCAGGGTTGGGCTGGTGCTCGGCGTACGTAGTGAAGGCCGTCCAGGCGCCGAAGATGATCGTCATCGCGGCGAGCACTGCCACGCCCTGGCGCAGGGCGCCCACCATCCTGCCGAACACGTAGGTGAGGGCGACCGGGATGCACAAGATGAGCGCGATCGAGAGCAGGTTGGTGAGGCCGGTGGGGTTCTCGAACGGATCAGCACCGTTCGCGTTGAAGAACCCCCCGCCGTTCGTGCCGAGCTCCTTGATCGTCTCCATGAACCCGGCCGGCCCGCGCGGGATGGTCTGGGTCACGCCGTTGAGGGCGTCGGTCACGTGGGCGGGGCCCGCCAGCGTCTGCACCGCTCCTTGGCCGACGAACACGATGCCGAAGACGAAGGCGACGGGCAGGAGCAGGTAGAGGCAGCCCCGCACCGTGTCCACCCAGAAGTTGCCGATGGTCGGAGAGCCCTTCCGGGCGAAGCCGCGGACGAGGGCGATGGCCACCGCGATCCCCACGGCCGCGGACACGAACTGCTGCACTATGAGGGCGCCCATCTGCGAGAAGTACGACATCGTCGTCTCGCCGGCGTAGTTCTGCCAGTTCGTGTTGGTGACGAACGAGACGGCCGTGTTCCACGACAGCGCCGGCGGCACCGCGCCGAGGTGCTGGGGGTCGAGGAGGAGGGATCCTTGGACCCGGAAGATCAGGTAGTCGACGAGGAGGAAGACGCCCGAGAAGACGAGGAGCGACGTGGCGTAGCGCTTCCAGGTCTGCTCGCGGTCCGGCGCGGTGCCGATGAGCCGGTAGATGGGACGCTCGACGAAGCCGAGGAAGTGCACCCGTGTCTCGTACACGGCCACCATGTAGGCCCCGAGGAAGCGCCACGCCAGCGCCACGAGCGCGACGAGCACGAGGACGGTCCAGGCGAAGTCCATCTGCTCGTCAGAACCACTCGGGCTTGAGCATGGCCACGACGATGTAGAGGAAGACGGCGATCGACAGCGCGAGCAGGATTCCGTCGGTGACGCTCATACCCGCTCCAGCGCCCAGACCAGCCCGAGCATGGCCGCGAAGAACACCACCGTCCCGAGCACCGCGAGGAAGTCACCCATGCCTCCAAGCCTGCGAGCCCCGACGTCAACGAGACGTGGACGCAGAGCACCAATGCGTCAATGTTCCGTCAACGAGCGACGGCCACGGTCAGCCCGATGCGGACCCGGGGCTACGAGCTCGTGCAGACCGCTTGCCAGCGCGAGGAGCTCGGTGCGACGCTGCTGCAGCGTCACACTCCTCGGACTACTCCTCGGACTGCTGACCTCTCAGCTCGTCGAGCTGGGCTCTCACACCGGCGATCTCTTCCTCGAGGTCGCTCAAGTACTGTTCGAGCTCATCTGCTCGGGGCCACCGACGACGACGCCCACGTCCGAAGCCGCCTCCCGGCCCGCGCCCGCGTCCGTACTCCTGCCCGCGTCTGTACTCCTGCCCCGGACCGGGGCCGTAGCCGTAGCCGGGGCTGTAGCCGGGACCGGGGCCGTAGCCGTAGCCGGGGCCGTAGCCGGGACCGGGGCCGTAGCCATAGCCCGGACCGTACCCGGGTCCCCAGTGATGCCATGGACCATGTCCGCACCAGCAGCTCATCCGACGCCTCCTTGCCTCCTTCGAGTGCCCCACCGACCGTACGACCGGTTCGAGGGGTTCGACAGGGGCAAAGGTCCCGACTCAGCTCGCGTCCCCGTCGACC
Organism: Actinomycetes bacterium; assembly: GCA_021822565.1. Classification (GTDB taxonomy): domain Bacteria; phylum Actinomycetota; class Acidimicrobiia; order Acidimicrobiales; family RAAP-2; genus JAJYVT01. Next base: position 75,121 of record JAKAQM010000001.1, read on the forward strand.
ACCGCACGAACGGCGCGCAGGATCTCTTCGTCGTCTGCCAATGCGAACTGGTCGCTCAGCCAGGCGCCGGCCAGCTCACCATGGACGCGTCGCAACGACCCGTCCGGGCGGTAGACGAGCCGATCCAAGAGGCCGTGGCGCACGACGACTCCGAACGGCTCGGGGTCCCAGCCGGCACTCGTCACGATGGTGCGGATCTGATGGAGGGAGTACGGCGAGTCGGCCCAGAGCGGCAGCCATGTCATGACCTCCTCGGGCTTGCGCCCTCCCGCCAGGTAGCCCATGCGCGCTGTGTCCTCGGTGAGGATGCCGAGCACGTCGATCAGCCGTCCGTGCCATCCGTGCTCTGCGACGAGCTGGGCGGCGACACCCGGCCGTAGGGTTCCGTTGGCCGCGACGTGGTGCGCCAGAGCGTCGGCGAGCTCCTCGAGCGTCGGCTCGTGCCGTTCAGGAGCCTCGGTCGCGGCGCCGGTCTCGGGTTGCATGGCTCCTCCTTTCCGATCGCGGGGGCGGCCGGTATGGCGACCAGCCCGCTACGACCAGCGTCGCAGGCAGAGACCGCGAGGCGATAGGGCCGAAGGTCACCGCGCCGACGGCCGTGCGTCCGCGAACGTCGATACCCCAGCAGGTATCATGGGGACACGCGCGGATGCGTGAGTGCGGTGGCGAGGAGGCCGAAGTGGAACTGCCCGATGAGGTGGTGAAGGACGCGCGCCGACGTCTGCACCGAGCTGCGGGTCAGGTCGAGGCGGTGGACCGGATGCTCGCCGAAGGTCGCGAGTGCAAGGACATCGTGACGCAGCTGTCGGCCGCGACCAAGGCGCTCGAGCAGGTCGGCTTCAAGATCATCGCGGCAGGCCTGACGTTCTGCATCGAGCATCCTGTGGAGGCTGCCGAGCAGGGCTACCCGTTGGAGGAGCTGCAGCGGATGTTCACGCGGTTGGCGTGAGCACGACGCAGGTGCGAGCGCGCGTCACGCGGCGCAGCGGTTCGGTCCGAGCTCGAGCCGGCGAAGGTCCTCGACGAGCGGGGCCGGAGCGGCTCCCGCGTTCACGCTGACGATCTCGCGGTAGTGCGGCGGCCGAGGCCGTGCCCTGCTGGATGCCCACTCGACGAAGCGGTCCTCGGGCCACGAGAGCTGGGGGAGGGAGGAGCGAAGCGCTCCGAGTGACGCACCGACGACGGCGTGCGGCGCGACGGCGACCGTCTCGCCGTAGTGCGCGGGAAGCACGGTCGCGTCGACCGGCATGGCGATCGCCTTGGTGTGCAGCGATCGGTGGAGCTCACGGGCGAAGGCTTCGGCATGGTCCGCGAGGTCTGGTCGGCCGACGCCGTCGACGAACAGCGTGTCTCCGGTGAGCAGTGCGCGGCCACCCACTTCGTAGATGGTCGAGCCCGGGGTGTGCCCTGGAGAGTGCAGGACGGTCACGACGAAGTGCTCTTGTCCGCCGAGGCTGAACCACTGGTCGTCGTCGAGAGGCTGGAAGGGGAAGCGGTAGCCGTCGGCCGGGTTCAGGTGGACAGAGGCGCCGGTCGCCGATGCCAGTGCCCGGACGCCACTCAGGTGGTCCGCGTGCAGGTGGGTGTCGAAGACCCGGGTGATCCTCCATCCGTGCTGCTCGGCCACGTCGAGGTAGCGCTCCACGTCGAGCGAGGGATCGACGACGAACGCCTCGTTCCTCGCTCCGACGACATAGGAGAGGCAGCCCTTGCCCCGACGGCGAACCTGGACGATCCGCGCTGCGCCGAGCTCGAGGATCGCGCTGTCGTAGACGGCGGCCCAAGCGAGCATCCCGCCTGCCAAGTTGCGCGCCGCGATCCCTGACGAGCGCAACGCCTCCACTGCCCGTGCGGAGCGGGACCCGCTGGCGCAGATCACGACGACTTCGCGGTCCCGCACGACGTCGTCGATCTCCAGCGCCAACCTGGACAGGGGCACGTTGCGTGCGCCGGCCATCGCCCACGCGTCGAACTCCTCTGGCTCTCGTACGTCGAGCAGCGCTGGGGCATCAGCGGTCCCGAGCACCGCTGCCAGCTCCGTGGCGCTGATCTCGGGCACTGCTCCAGGGGCAAGGTCCATCGGTATCCTCCTCCGCGCAGGTTCAGGGTCGGTTCGGGATCGATCCTGACTATATACCCCTACCCGTATCAGCGGCCGCACCGGCCGACATGCGGAGCCAGCGAAGGCATTCTTCGTCCCCGAGCAGCGCGAGGCGGCGCGCCAGCACCGGGTTGTTATCGCATTGGCTCTTGTGGCAGGCGATCGCGCGATGCTGGACGGTGCGGTCCACGTGGAGGACGATGTCGACAGCATGCTCGTCGTGGCCCCTGAACGAGGTGCCGAACTCGGCGTTCAGCGCGTCGGCGACCTGGCGGGGCAGGGTCCACGCCAGGACCGGCAGCTCCGGCGCGCCGGCGAGGGCTGCCTCGGTGGCGCGCCGGTGGTCGGGATGCCCGGTCACGCCTTCGTCGTCGAACACGACCACGAGGTCGGCGTCGACCTCGCTGACCATGGTCTCGACCTCTCGGGCCAACAGGTCGAGCGGTTCGCCGACCAGCGAGCTGTCGGGATGCTCGAGCAGTTCCACCCGGTTCACGCCGAGCTCGGCCGCTGCGCGGGAGAGCTCGTCACGGCGTCGTTCACCCAGAGCACGCCCGGGATTGCCCAGAGTGGACGCCTCGCCACGGGTGAAGCAGAGGAACGCCACCTCTGCGCCGTTGCCCACGAAGCCGTGGAGCACGGCGCCCAAGCCGAAGCTCTCGTCGTCGGGGTGGGCGCAGACTGCCAGGACCGATCTGGCCGGCGGCAGCTGGTGGCTCTTCGGGGCGCGTGCCTCTGTCATCGGGAGATCATCCTGCAGGCGGGCTCCTCGAGCCAGCCCTGCGGGGCCAGGGTTACGAAGCGGCGCCTGCCCGCGCTTCGACCTGACGACGAACCTCGTCCATGTCGAGCTCCTTCACCTTGGTGATCAGCTCTTCGAGGGAACGAGCGGGCAGTGCTCCAGGCTGGGCGTACAGCAGGATGTTGTCGCGAAAGGCCATGAGCGTGGGGATCGACATGATCCCGAAGCGCGCGGCGAGCTCCTGCTCTGCCTCGGTGTCGACCTTCGCGAAGACGATGTCAGGATGCTCGACCGACGCGGCTTCGAAGACCGGAGCGAACATGCGGCACGGTCCGCACCAGGCGGCCCAGAAGTCCACGAGCACCGTCTCGTTCGACTGCACCGTCTCTTCGAAGCTGCCGTTGCTCAATGCCACCGTTGCCATGGTGCCTCCTTCTCGGGCCTGCCGTCTCGGACCTGCTGTCTCGAAGCTCTCGCGGCTTTCCTCGCGGCTCCGACCTACGTCAACGAACATACTTGTCGGGGTATTCCCGGCCATCCACGCCCCTTCGCGCATCTGATCCCTGTAAGCGTGGTCCCGTCAGCCCGCCCGCCGTCGGGGAGCGCCGAGGTGGCCGACGAACCAGTCTCGGGCGGTTTCGGCAGCGGCCAGCAGGGTGCCGGGCTCCTCGAAGAGGTGGGTGGCGCCGGGGATGACGACCAGGCTGCTCTCGCAGGTGAGCTGGCTCTGCGCCTCGCGGTTGAGGGCGAGAACGGTTTCGTCGCGTCCGCCCACGATGAGGAGCGTCGGTGCGGTGACCCCCGCGAGGCGAGGTGCGGCGAGGTCCGGACGTCCACCTCTGGAGACGACGGCCGCGATGTCCGCACCCGGCTCGGCGGCGGACCACAGGGCCGCGGCCGCCCCGGTGCTCGCTCCGAAGAAGCCGACCGGGAGCCCAGCGCAGTCGGGTTGGATCCGCAGCCAGCGGGTCGCTGCGGAGAGGCGCCGGGCCAATAGGGGAATGTCGAACACGTTCGCTCTGTCGAGCTCTTCTTCGACGGTGAGCAGGTCGAACAGCAGGGTGCCGATCCCCGCCTGCTCGAGCACGTCGGCGACGAACTGGTTGCGGGGGCTGTGGCGGCTGCTGCCGCTGCCGTGGGCGAACACCACCACGCCGAGCGCGTGCTCGGGGACCATGAGGTGTCCCCCGAGACGGGCGGAACCGGCCTGGACCTCGACGTCCTCGTCGCGAGTCGGCGGGTCGTCGTTCGCGCCGCGGGATGCCGAGGCCGCAGAGCCGCCCACGCGCGCGCGCTCGAGGCACTCGATCACCTCTTCGTCGGTGGTCTGGGAGAAGTCGTCGTAGAACTGGCCGATGGCGAAGAACGGTTCGGGGGTGCTCAGGCTGATCAGCTCGTCGGCATCCGAGCCGATCCTCGATTCCCAGCCGCGCGGCGCCACCGGCACTGCGAGGACCACCTTGGCCGCACCCTGGGCACGAGCGACCTGGCACGCGGCCCGAGCGGTGGACCCGGTCGCGATGCCGTCGTCGACGACCACCGCGGTCCGGCCGAGGAGCGGGACGGCCGGATGGTCGTCGCGAAAGCGACGTGCTCGCCGTTCCAGCTCGGTCCGCTCGCGCGCTTCGACCGTCGCGACCTCGGCTTCGGTGACGCCCGCACGCTGGATGACCTCCTCGTCGAGCACGCGTACGTTGCCCTCGCCAATGGCTCCCAAGCCCAGCTCCGGTTGAAACGGCACACCGAGCTTCCGGACGATGATGACGTCGAGCGGTGCCCCGAGGGCTCTGGCGACCTCGAAGGCGACTGGGACACCGCCTCGGGGCAGGCCGAGCACCACGGTCTTTTCGCCCCGAAGGGCGTCGAGCCTCGCAGCAAGCTGCCGGCCCGCGTCCGAGCGATCTTCGAACATGATCGCCACCTCCGCTGCCACCTTCTCGCTGGGCGGGAACGACCGCTAGGGCCGATGGACCCAACAATGAACGACCGAACCCAAGAACGACCGCGCGACCGCCGAGGGCTCGGGCGGATCCCCCGAGGAACGAGAAGACCCCTGCATGGGACCAACGGCCCTTTCGGAGGTCCCAGGCAGACGCCGATCCTGGAACGCGGTGCGCCTCGTCGCCGCCTCGCCAGCCAGGTCTTGAAGCGAGACCGAGCGAGGTGCCAACACCAAGTGCCAACACCAAGGAGGAGCGACGGATGACCGCTCGCCTCGTGCCAGGTTCTGGGACCGAAGCGCTGGCCAGTGCCGTCGCCGCGCAGCTGGGCACCGAGCTCACTCCCTGCGAGGTCGAGCGGTTCCCCGACGGCGAGCTTCGGCCAGCCGTTGCCGAGGTGCGCGGCGACGACGTGTTCGTCCTGCGATCGACCGGGCCGCCGGTCAACGAGCACGTCGTGGAGCTGCTGCTGCTGCTCGATGCGTGCCGGCGGGCCGGAGCCGACCGCATCACGGCCGTCGTCCCGTACTTCGGCTATGCGCGGCAGGATCGCCGGGGCAAGCCGGGGGAAGCGGTCGGCTCTCGTGTGCTCGCCGACGCCGTTGCATCGTGTGGCGCCGACCGCCTCCTCGTCGTCGACCCGCACACCGCAGCGCTCGAAGCCGTGTCCTCCATACCCTGTGACATGCTGACCGCTGCGCGCGTGGTCGCTGACGCGGTCAGGCCGTCGATCCCCGAGGGCGCCGTCATCGTCGCCCCGGACCTTGGGGCGACGAAACTCGCCGAGCGCTACGCCTCACTGCTTGGGCACCGGCCCGTGGCCGTCGTCCGCAAGACGCGTGTGAGCGGAGAGGAGGTCCAGGCCCACGAGCTCGTGGGTCAGGTGCGCGGCAGGACGGCGGTGATCGTCGACGACATGATCAGCACCGGCCGCACCATCGAAGCCGCGGTGCGAGTCCTCGAGTCGCACGGCGCGGCGGCCGGCCCGACCGTCGTGGCGACGCACGGCCCGCTCGTCGCCGGCGCGATGGACCGGATCGCACGCCTCGACGTACGCGGGGTGTACCTGACCGACACGCTGCCCTTGGCCGAGGCTGAGACGCTCCGCGTGTGCACGGTCAGCGCGCTCCTCGCGGACGCGATCGACCGGCTCACCCACGACCGGCCGCTCGACGATCTGCTCTTCTTGGTCTGAGACCGGTTGCGACCTCGGCATCGACACGACCTCGGCATCGACAGAGGAAGGACGGCGGCGCGGCGAGGGCGCAAGACCGTCTCAGGACCGAGAGAACAGGCGCCGCAGCACCGACTGCCTGGTGGTCGCCACCTTGGCGTGACCAGGGCAGCGCTGGGATGCGGGCACGCGTCGCATGACCTGGTCGACGTGCCTGCCGCAGCCGGCCCACGTCGTCTTCCCGCACGTCCTGCACCTCACGGCATGGCACATCGCCGATCTCCTGTCGTCGCTGTCAGATACCCAGGAGGGTATCAGACCGCTTCCTGCCGGCACCGTCGCGGGCTCGCGGTGCCCACTGCAGGTGGAGCGCGCGCAAGTGGTGGTCACTGCGTCCCGGGCCGCCTCTTGAACCGCCTCCGGGCCCTGCGCGCGTAGGGGGCGCCGACCACGACGTGGCCGTGCTGCGCGTGGGGCTCGTCTCGTCTCGCCGGGTGCCGCTGTGGCGGCCGGCGAGGTGCCACCGGGCCTGTGCGGAGGTGCCGTCGAGGACCGGACCACGGAGCCGGGGGCGCGGTGAGGGCGTCGGCGAGGCGGTAGGCGGCAGCCTCGCAGTCGACCCGCCAGCCATGGAAGTCGGGCCAGGCGTCCTCGGCGCTGCGCTCGACGGGGAACCCCTCGCCGGCAAGCTGGGCGACCGCATCTGCGAACTGGGCGAACGTGAGGTCGATCGGCCCCTCGGGGTCGGGATCCGGGTCGACGTTCCAGCCCAACGTGGCGGCGATGCGGTCGAGCGCGGTGACGCCCATCCGCAAGCACAGCCGGGCTTGAGAGCTGGCGCTGCTCGGCGACACGGCGAGGTGGATCGCCGCCGCGTCGAGGACGGCGACCAGTCCGAGCACCCACGAGTACCAGGCTTCGGGCGATCGGAACAGCAGCAGGACGGGGTAGGTGGTGTGGCTCTCGGCCACGTCCGCCGCCGACTCCTCCCACGAGGCGTACAGGTCGGGGAGCGTGTCGATGATCCCGACCAGCTGGTGGCGGACGAGCACCTCGGGACCCCATGCCGGGAGGCCAGCCCTGCTCTCGAGCATGGCCACCAGCGATTCGCGCCGACTGAACGCTCCATAGAGGGTCGGGAGATAGGCGATCTGGAGCGCCACCACGACCACCCAGATCGCCCCGGCCGCCACGTCGATCGCCGGCTCGGCCCTTCCGCCTGCATGGCTTGCGCCAACCGTGAACAGCGAGGCCAGTGATTGCAGGAGGCCGTTGCCCAGCGAATGGTGGTCGCCGGTGATCATCAGGCCGAATCCGAGGGTAAACCCCGCCGCCCATGCCAGCAGTTGCACCACGAGGGCTGCAGCGCCGGCGGGCGCCAAGATGGCGTCCTTCGCCTCGTACGTGGTCCCCAGGCGCGAGAGCGCTCGGAACGCCCGCAGCACCGCGCGGTACACGACGAGCGACAGGCGATCGACGCCGAGCGGGCGGCGGGGAAGCACCATGTTGACCGACCGGCGAGCGCAAGCCCCTTCTGCAAGGGAGGGGTGAGCGAGCCCGCCGGGGCGCGTGACGCACCGGGCGGTGATACATCCCCTCGGTAGCCTCTTGGTTGGTGGCAACAGCGACGCAGGAGATCGACCAGAGGAGTGCACGGGTGAGGAAGCGCCCCCGCGGTGCCCCCACCTACGTGGAGTCCTGGCCGCTGCGGATGAACCCACGGGCGACGTCGGTCGCCGGGACCCGCTTCGAGGCAGGACGGCGGGTCTACAACGCCTGCCTCGGAGAGGCCGTCCGTCGTTCCCTCACCGTGAAGGCCGACCCCGGCTGGGAAGAGGCCCGGAAGCTCCCCAAGGGGAAGCCCGGCTCCCCCGAGGCCAAGGCCCGCCGTGACGCGTTCAAGGCTCTCGACGAGCGCCACGGCTTTTCCGAACGTGAGCTCATGAGCTACGCCTCCCACCTGCGGGTGGCGTGGGTGCGCGACCACGTGCTCGCCCAAGAGGCTCAGGTCTTGGGCCGCCGGGCCTTCGGGGCGGTGAGGTCCTGGCACCTGGGTCTTCGTGGAAAACCCCGGTTCCGGCCGGTCTCCCGACCGCTTCGTTCCCTCGAGTGCAAGGACCTCTTCGGCTTCGTCCAGCCGGTCATGGACGGGGGGCAGCTGGTGGGCGTGCGCTGGGGGAAGGACCTCGTGCTCGGTGTCGCCCAGCCTCGCAGCGAGGCCGAGGCGCATGAGCTCGCCCGGCTCTCCTGCCTCCTCGCCTCGGGCGAGCTCCTCTCCTGCCGCATCGTGCGCACCCGCATCGGGTCACGGTGGACCTACCGGGTCCAGTTCGTGGTGGACGGCAGCTCACCGCTGCGCCACCCGGTGAGGGAGGGGAAGGTCTCCTTGGACATGGGGCCGTCCTGGGTGGACGTGGTCCCACAGGACGCTCCTGCCTTCACCGCCAAGCTGGCCGACGGGGTGGAGCGCAACCGACGAGAGCTGCGAACAGTGTCCCGCAAGCTCGACCGCCAGCACCGCGCCGGCTCCCCCTCGTGCTTCGACGAGAGGGGCCGCCACAAGCCCGGCGGGTGCGACTGGAAGGAGCGGTCCAAGAACGCCGCCCGGACCAAGGACAGGCTGGCCGACGCCCACCGCAGGCTTGCCGCCCAGCGCCTTCGTGCCCACCGGCACCTCGCCAACCACATCCTGGCCATCGGGACCTCGGTGAGGCTGGAGGACCTCGACTACCGCAGTTGGCAGAAGAACTTCCCACACTCGGTCCGGGACCGGGCCCCGGGGCTGTTCGTCCGTGAGCTCTGTCGCAAGGCTGGAAGCGCCGGCGCCAGTGCCTACGGGTTCAGCCCCTTCACCACGGCCCTCTCCCAGCGCTGCGTGTGCGGGAAGAAGGCAAAGAAGCCCCTCTCGGAGAGGACCCACCGCTGCCCGTGTGGTGTCAGCGCTCCCCGGGACCACTTCAGCGCCTTCCTGGGGCTCTTCGTCCACCCGGTGGTGGACGAAGAGGGCAACACCACCGACCTGCTCGACGTGGAGGAAGCCCGACTGGCTCTCCTCTCCCGCGACGACATCTGCGGGGACCCGGCGTCGGGCAGTACCAAGCTGCGAGGCTCACGGCGCAGGTGGCGGCCCAACCCGCGTGCAGTGGCGCGCCGCAGGGCGAGGCTCAACAGGAGTCCTCAGCCCACTGGCGACGGAGCGGCTCGGGCGAACCCAGCACAACCCGTGCCCACGGCTCTTGTCCTCGCGCCATGAGAGACAGCACGGGGGAGGCTGGAAGCCCCGTCCGTAAGGGCGGGGAGGATGTCAC
>JAKAQM010000034.1 GCA_021822565.1 Actinomycetes bacterium
ATCGCGCCTTTGGCCGCGGAGTACGGTGCGTACGCGGGGAACCCCACGTGCGCGACGGTCGAGGAGACGAACACGATCGAGGAGCCGGGCGCGAGGTGGGAAATCGCCGCCTTGGTCAGCAGCATCGGCGCGTGGGCGTTGACCCGCCAGATGCGATCGATGCTGTCGACGTCGGCATCCCGCACCACATGCCCTTCTCGACAAGGCCGGCACAGTGCACCACCGCGTCGATGGCGCCGAACCCGCCGGGTACGCCGATCGCGGCGCCGACGACCAGCGCCGGGGTCCCGTCGTCGGTCAAGTCTCCGATCGCAGCCCGCGCCAGCCCGCCTGCTGCCTCGATCTCCGACTGCACACGCTCCAGGCGATCCCTGTGCCTCCCTGCGAGCACGGCCGACGAGCCGGCCCCAGCCAGCAGGCGCGCGCACGCGGCGCCGATCCCCGAGCTCGCTCCGGCGACGACGGCCGTCTTGCCGGTGAAATCGAGCTCCATGTCTCCTCCGTTTCCTCGGCCGCGCCGCTGACCGGCGCGGGTCTCGACCTTGCACGTGCACCCGGGAGGCCCTCCAGTGGAACCAGCGACGTCCCCCGCCTATGCCGCGTCGTTCAGTCGTACAGTACACTTGCCGCACCAGGCTACGACGGGCTACGACAACCGAGGAGGCCTTCGATGCCCAACACCACCAGCCCCGTCATCCCCGAGAGCCACGCCGACATCCTCCAGAAGAAGGGCTTCGCGCACGTGGCGACCATCGGCCCGAGCCAGGAGCCGCACAGCTCCCCGGTCTGGTACGCATGGGACGGCTGCGAGCTGTCGTTCAGCCAGACGACCGGTCGCCAGAAGTACCAGAACCTGAAGAAGAACCCCCACATCGCTCTTTCGATCACCGATCCCGACAACCCGTACCGCTACATCGAGATCCGCGGCGTCGTCGACCGCATCGACGAAGACCCCGACAACACGTTCATCGACTCGATGGCCAAGAAGTACCTGGGCGAGGACCACTACCCGTGGCACCAGCCCGGCGACCACCGCGTGATCGTCCACGTCCGCCCAGAGCACACGACCGTCCAGTGACCGCACCGGCGGAGGCCTCGCGCCCGTCCCGTTGGGTCGTCCGCAGCGCCCGCGTGCTCAGCCAGGACCCTGCGATCGGCGACTTCGAGAGCGCGGACGTCCTCATCGAGGGATCGACCATCGCCGCGGTCGGGCCCGACCTGGGAGCGGTCGATGCAGCGGAGATCGACGGTACGGATCGAATCGTCCTGCCTGGCTTCGTCGACACCCACAGGCACAGCTGGCAATCGTTGATCCGGCACGTGTCGACCGATTGGACCCTCCCGCAGTACTTCTCGGGTGTGCGCGGCGTCCTCGGCAAGCTGTACGAACCCGAGGACATGTACGCCGCGAACCTCATCGCGATGCTCGACGCCCTCGACGCCGGGATCACCACGCTCGTGGACTGGTCGCACAACAACAACACGCCGGAGCACGCGGACGCGGCGATACAGGGAGTCTTCGACTCCGGGATCCGGTCGGTCTGGGGATTCGGCAACAGCAACGACGAGTGGCTTCCGATCAGCGACGTGCCCCAATCGCGTGACGTTTTTCGCATCGCAGAGCGGTGGTTCTCGTCCGGGAGCTCGAAGGTGACCCTGGCGCTCGCCCCAAGGGGCCCGCAGTTCGCCACGCCGTCCGTCACCCTCGCGGACTTCGAGCTGGCCTCGGAGTTGGACATCCCCGTGACCGTGCACGTCGGAGACGGCGCGTGGGGCAAGGGCCTCCCCGTCCAATGGATGCACGAGAACGGTCTCACGACGCCGAAGACGACGTACGTGCACTGCAACATGCTCGCCGACCACGAGTTCGACATCATCGAGTCGACTGGCGGCGCGATCTCCAGTGCGCCGGAGCTCGAGATGCACATGGGCCACGGACGCCTTGCAGCCCTCCGTGCGCACGAGCGCGGCATCCCCGTCTCGATCTCGATCGACGTGTGCACGTCCGTCGGCGGCGACATGTTCTCGGCGATGCGAGCGCTGCTCGCAGGCTCACGCTACCTGGTCAACATCGACGCTCTCGACGAGGACCGGACGGTCGACCCGCTCCCGCTCACGTCTCGCGACGTGCTCTCCTTCGCGACGCAAGGCGGAGCGACGGCAGCGTGGCTCGGCGAGACGGTCGGATCGCTCACGCCAGGGAAGCGTGCGGACGTGATCCTCGTCCGCACGGACACGTGGGGAATGCAGCCGCTCAACTATCCCGCGGGGGCCATTGTCGAGTCGGGACATCCCGGTCTCGTGGACACGGTGTTCGTCGACGGCGAGCTCGTGAAACGCGATGGACAGCTGGTGCACCACCGGCTTTCCGACGTCCGACGGATCGCCGACGCGGCGCGTGATCGCCTCATGGAGCGCGCCCGGATCGACAATGCGGGGCTCTGGCAGCCTCCCGTCTACACGAACAAATGACTCGAAACGAATGACGCGAGACAAGTGACCCAAAGAAATGACACGAACGGGTGAGCCGTCGTGCCGGCGAGGGTGTCCAGCGCCGGCGAACAACCGGTAGGATCGCGGCAATGGTCAGGCAGGCCAACGGATCCTCTCGCGCGGTCGCGCACCTCGGCGAGCGCATCCGTGAGAGCCGGCTCTCCCTGGGGATCGGCGTACGGGAGCTCGCACGCCGTGTGGAGTGCTCGCCCAGCATGATCTCGCAGATCGAGAACGGCCAAGCCAATCCCTCGGTCAGTACCTTGTACGCCATCAGCAGCGCGTTGGGCATTCCGACCGACGATCTGATCGCCGGGTCACACGGGCACCTGCACCCCAGGGCGAACGCCACCACGGCGCCGTCCAACGCCACCACGGCGCCGTCCAACGCCACCACGGCGCCGTCGACGGGCAGGCAGGCGCCGTCCACGGAGGGTCGGAGCCACGCGGAGCCCGCGGCGGGCCGCACGCCCGCCAGGCTGCAGCGTGTGCCGGTGATCCTGCACCCCGAGGACCGCCGCGTCGTGACGTTGGAACGCGGCGTGCGCTGGGAGCTCCTCATGCCGGTCCCCGAGAGCAACGCCGAGTTCATGGAGGTCTTCTACGGCGTCGACGGCGGCTCGACTGCCGAGGAGCATGCGATCCGGCACAACGGCAGGGAATACAGCTTGATCCTCGAGGGCGAGCTCTCCGTCCAGATCGGCTTCGAGCGCTACGTGCTCGAGCCGGGAGATTCGATGGCCTTCGATTCCACCATCCCACACCGCTTCTGGAACTCAGGGGCTGTGCCGGTCCGCGCCATCTGGTTCGTCCAGGACCGGTGGCCGTCGGCCGACTCGCTCTGAGCAGGGGGCCCGTTCCACCGCCGGGCCCGCGCGTTCGATCTGCGGCGGGCGGCTTTCGGCGTCATCACGAACCCCGCGTCGAGCGCGCCCGGACGTGGTCGTCCTGAGCCGCCTACCTGAGGAGCCAGCCGCCGTCGACGAAGAGGTCCGCCCCGTTCATCCCGCCGCACTCGAGCAGGAAGGTCGACGCTTCCACGACCTCAGCCATCGTGACGAGGCGCCCGATCGGCGTGCGCGAGATGAAGGCATCGAGCGGCTTGTCGGCCCAATACGGACTGTCGCCGACGATGCCGGGATGCAGCGCATTGACCCGCACGGGTGCCAGCTCGCACGCGAGCGTGCGGACCATGCCCGAGACGCCGCCGTTGACCGTGCTCACCGTGGTCGAGCCGTCGTAGGGGCGTTCCTTTGCAAGGCCGCCGAACAGCAGGATGGACGCGTCGAGCGAGAGGCGGTCCGTAAGGACGTGGACGACCTCGGAGTACCCGACGAGCTTGAGCGTGACCAGCCTGAGCGCCCGCACCCGGTCGTAGTCCGCGATCCGGTTGACGTCGCGCTCGATGGCCGCGATGACGAGGCGATGCACCGACGCAATGGGCTCGAGCGCAGCCCGTATGGACTCGGGCTCAGCAAGGTCGACGCCTATCCCGCGCACCTTGCTGCCCATCTCGGAGGCCACGTTCTGAGCGCGTCGGGTCTCGCGGCTCGAGACCACCACGTCTCTCCCCCTCGCGGCGTATGACGCGGCGAGCTCCCGACCGATCCCCGCGGTCCCTCCGATCACGACCACTGCGCCTTCGTCCATCCGTGCTCCTCAGGTCCCCGGCCCGCAGCCGGTCTCTCGCGCCAGTTCGATCCGCCAGTTCGATCCGCCAGTTCGATCCGCCAGTTCGATCCGCCAGTTCGATCCGCCAGCTCGATCCGCCAGTTCATGGTTCACGGCTCCTGCTCACGAGCGCCCACGGCGACGTCGGGGGGACGCCCGGCCATGGCTTGCACATGTGGCAGCAAAGCCATCAGGTCCAGCTCACCGAGACCGTCGTCGCAGCCGTCGCTCGCCAACCGTTCGACGAGGCCCGTCACCGGCATGACGACCCCCGACGACTCGGCAGCACTCCGCACGAGGCGCAGGTCCTTCAGCAGCATCGACAGCGTGAAGGTCGCTGCGTAGTCACGTGTGACCACTGCGTGGCGCTTGTAGCCGATGAAGGGCGAGCCCAGCGCCGAACGCTCGAGAACCCCGAGGAGGACCGATCGCTCGATGTCCCATGCCTCGGAGAGCACGACCAGCTCCGCCAGCAATTCAGCGGTTCCGGCCAGCAAGGCGTTGACGGCGAGCTTCACCACGCGTGCTCGCTCACCCTCACCCACGTAGCTCACCGATTCCCCGATCTGCTCGAGAACCGGGCGCGCGAGCTCGACGTCGGCTGCGTCACCCGACACGATGACGCCGAGCTTCCCTGCCGCGAGCACCTCCGGATTGCCGCTCACGGGGCAGCGCAGGTAACGCACGCCGCGCTGGAGCGCCTCCTCGGCGATGCGTGCGGAGGCATCGGGGGAGATCGTGCTGTGCTCGAGCAACAGGCCTCCCTTCGGTCCGGAAGCGAGCAGCCCGGCACCGCCGAGGAGGACCGACGTGGCCGCAGCGTCGTCGGACAGGAAGGTGCAGACGGCCGACGACCCAGCCCACACGGCCGAGAGGTCGCCGGCGTCGCGAGCGCCCTGGGCCACCAGTGCCTCCACCGCAGGGCGCGAGCGGTTCCACACGGTCACCCGTACGTCTCGTGCGAGCAGGTGCCTCGCCAGGGCTCCACCCATCTTCCCGAGTCCGACGACGGCTACCTGCACCAGACCCCCTTGCTCGGCGCGACGTGCCCCGGCCAGCTCCGCGGGCCGAACGCCACTGTTCAATGGTAGCGAACGCCGCGAGCGACCGGAAGCCCCGTCCGCTCCACCCGATCGGCAATGATCGGTGACCATCGACCCCTGACCGACGAGGACGCCGATGGCCGACAGCACCGCCGAGGAGCGAAGTGAGGAGATCACGAGCCTCGAGGGCATCCCTGCGCTCTCCCTCGACGCCATCAGCTCGGTCGCCTACGGACCCCAGGCGATGCTCGTGGTGCTCGCGACCGCCGGCGCCGGCGCGCTGACGAAGATCGAGCCGATCACCGTCGCCATCGTCGTCCTGCTCGTGATCCTCGTCTTCTCCTACCGCCAGGTGATCGCCGCCTATCCCGACGGTGGCGGGTGCTACGCCGTCTCCAAGGCGAACCTCGGCCGACGGCCGAGCCTGCTGGCCGGGGCGGCGCTGATCGTCGACTACGTCCTCACCGTCGCCGTGTCCATCTCAGCCGGGGTCGCAGCGCTCGTGTCGGCCTTCCCGACGCTCCAGCCCGACAGCCTCGCCCTTTCGCTCGGGATCCTGGCGGTGCTCACCGCCCTCAACCTCCGCGGCCTCGCGACGAGCGCCCGCGCCCTCCTCGTGCCGACGGCCGTCTTCATCGTCGGGATGTACCTCGTGATCGTGATGGGCCTGCTCCGCCAGCACCCCGCCTCCGGGTCGGGCGTCCACGGGGTGGCCGTGCCCACCGCGGCCGCCGCGATCGGCGTGCTGTTGATCCTGAAGGCCTTCGCCGCGGGCTGCAGCGCGCTCACGGGCGTGGAGGCGATCGCCAACGACGTCCCCGTCTTCCGCGAGCCGAGGGCGCGCCGTGCGATGCGCACCGAGGTGCTCCTCGGTGGCCTGCTCGGCACCATGTTGCTCGGGCTGTCGATCCTCACCGTGCGGTTCCACATCGCGCCGGTCGCGTCCCAGACGGTCCTCAGCCAGCTCACGGGAGCGTCGGTCGGAAGAGGCACCCTCTACTACGTGATCGACCTGTCGACGACGGCGATCCTGGCGATCGCCGCCAACACGTCGTTCGGGGGGCTCCCCGTCCTCGCCAGCCTGCTGGCTCGAGACAACCTCCTCCCGCACGTCTTCGGCCTACGGGGCGACCGCCCCGTCTACCGCTACGGCGTGGGGGTGCTCGCGCTGCTCGCGGCGGTCCTCCTCGTGGCCGTCGACGCGAAGACCGACGCGCTCATCCCCCTGTTCGCCATCGGGGTGTTCACCGGGTTCACCCTCTCGCAGGCCGGGCTCGTGCGTCACTGGTTCCACGAACGGCCGAACGGCTGGTGGGGACGAGCGGCGTTGAACGGGCTCGGGGCGGCCATGACCGCGGTGGCAACCGTCATCTTCGTGGTCACGAAGTTCAGCTCCGGCGCCTGGGTCGTGATCATCGCCATTCCAGCGATCATCGCCCTCTTCGCCCGCGTGGCCCGCTACTACCGCGACGTGGCGGTCGAGCTCGGCATCGGCGAGACCCCGCCGGTGCCTCGGCCCGAGCCGAGCCTCGTCGTCGTGCCCGTCGCCGCCGTCTCCCGCATGACGTCGGCAGCGCTGTCCAGAGCAGTGTCACTGGGCGACGAGGTCGCAGCGGTGAGCGTGCAATTCGACGACAAGGCGGCCGCGTCGCTCCAGGACGAGTGGGACCGCTGGGGGCCCGGAGTCCCGCTCACCGTCCTGCGCTCGGCGTCGCGGTCGGTCACCAAGCCGATGCTCGCGTACCTTCACTCACCGCTGCTGCAGGCTCGATCGTCGATCCTCGTCCTCATCCCCGAGGTCGAGCCGCGCAAGTGGCGTCACCAGCTCCTCCAGAACCAGCGGGGCATCATCCTGGCCAACGTGCTCCGACGGCGCTCTGACGTCACTGTCGCCCGGATGGCCTTCCATCTGGAAAAGGAGTAGCCGCGGCCCGTCGCCATGGCCGGTCGCGGCGGGGATCGTCAGCGCGCGAACGCGACTTGCCCCGACGTGCGCTTCCCTGCTCAGCCCAACCTGTCGCCTGGCTGCGCCCCGGCGGCGGGTGCGACGAGCAGCACAACGTCGCCACGGTACGTGCCGAGCGTCAGCACCTCGGAGAGGTAGGGGCCGACCTGGCGCGGAGGTAGGTTCACGACTGCGAGCACGAGCCGCCCCTCGAGCGCTTCCTTCGTGTAGTTCGTGATCTGCGCGGACGATCGCTTCACGCCGATCTCCGGTCCGAAGTCGATCCGGAGCTTCCATGCGGGCTTGCGGGCCTCGGGGAAGTCGGACACCTCCACGATGCGGCCCACCCGCACGTCGACCTTCGTGAAGTCCTCCCAGGCGATCACGGCCGTTCTCTCGTACGAAGCCGGAGCATCTTCTCACCATGCCACGTCCCGAGCGCGCGCATACGACGAGCCGTGAGCGTCCCTGGCACGTCACGACCGTCAGGAAGACGCAGCGCTCGCAGCACGCGCTTCCTTCGAGAATCGAGGGGTGCCAGGCAGGAGGCATAGGGCGAAGGCAGGCGAGCGGATTGCCGGAAGACCCTCCTGCGGCGAAGGCAGCAGCCACCGATGAACAGGGAGAACCGCAAGCGTGCTGCGGGAGGGCTTCGCCACCTGTGCATGGCCGTTCGCACGCGTTGCAGGCGTGGTTTCGCAAGGCGAAGGACCAATGGCTGCCCGATTTCCAACTCTACGCGACCAGGCGTGCCTCAACGCGAGGAGCACGATTTCCCATGCGCTGATGCGCCGAAAGGATCCAACTTCGTGTAGAGTTCTCGGCTATGGCGACGTCGACTCCTGGCACCAAGCGGGCTCGCAGGCCCGGTCCGATATCGGACTCGCACAAGGCCGCCTTGGCAAAAGGCCGTGAAGAGGGCCGCATCGTCCGGGCGTACCTCGAGGCGCTGGAGACGTCCAAGCCACGCCGAGGGCGCAAGCGCACGGTGGAATCAATCCGCAAGAAGCTCGCCGAGATCGAAGACGAGCTCGCCGTGGCGAGCCCGCTGAACCGGCTCCATTTGGTCCAGGAGCGCCGGAACCTCGAGGCCGAGCTCGCGCACTCCGGTCAGTCCGTCGACCTCGCGGCGCTGGAGAAGGACTTCGTCCGGGTCGCCAAGGACTACAGCGTGCGCAAGGGGCTCTCGTACTCGGCTTGGCGGGCGGTCGGGGTGAGCGCTCGGGTGCTCGAGAAGGCGGGCATCCCGCGCACCCGCGGCTAGGCAGCGCGGCCGCCGAGCAGCGGCTCACGCCGGTCGGTCACCGGAAGTCGCGGGACCCGGGCACGGGGCCGAGCGCGAGCGGCTCGAACCGCTCCGCGACGACGTTGACGACGTCTTGAGCTCGTTCCAGGCGCCCCTTCACGATCAGCGCAGGCGAGCCCCTCGCCACCGCACGCCAGCGCACCCACGCGCCCCTCGAGCAGACCACGTTCAGCATCCCGGTCTCGTCCTCGAGGTTCAAGAAGACCGCGCCACGAGCGGTGTCGGGCTGCTGGCGGTGGGTCACCACCCCTGCCACGACCACCCTGCCCGCAGGGCTGTGCGCGACCTGTGCAATCGTCGACACGCCACGGCGCACGAGCCCCGGGCGAGCGAGCTCGATGGCGGTGCGGTCGGGGGTCACCCCGATGGACCACAGGTCGTCTCCCACCTCCTCGACGCCCGAATGCTGCGGGAGCGCTGGCGCGACGAGTCCGGTCACGATCCCCGGGAGCCGTCCCGGGGTCGCCTGGGCGGCTGCGCCCGCCGCCCACACCAGCGCACGACGGTCAGGGGAACCGGGACCCCGGGGGTGCCCGGGGAGCCCGTCGAGCGCGCCCGACAGCGCGAGCGTCTCGAGCTGCGCCCTGTTGAGCCCACCCCTGCGCACGAGATCCTCCTGGCTCCCCCACGGCTGGCCGGCCGCCAGGCGCTCGGCCGTCTCCCCGCCGACGTAGCGCACCGAGGAGAGCCCCAGCCGGATGGCCGCCGCGCCGACGGGGGCCGCGCCGGCCCGGCTCGCGTTCACGTCGGGGCGCAGCACCGAGATCCCGTGGCGCTTGGCATCGGCGATCAGGCTCTGGGGGGACCAGAAGCCCATGGGCTGTGCGTTCAGGAGGCCCGCGGTGAACGCCGCCGGATAGTGCAGCTTGAGCCACGCAGAGACGTACACGAGCGAGGCAAAGGAGAGGGAGTGGCTCTCGGGGAAGCCGAAGCTGGCGAACGCCGAGAGGCTCTCGAAGACCTTCTGGGCCACGTCGTCGGGCACGCCGCGCGCGGCCATCCCTGCGAAGAGCCGGCCGCGTAGCGCGCCCATCCTCTCGTCGGAGCGCCTGTGGCTCATCGCCTGGCGGAGCTCGTCCGCGTCAGAGGGCGTGAAGCCGGCGACGTCGACCGCGATCTGCATGAGCTGCTCTTGGAAGAGCGGGACGCCCAGCGTGCGCCGCAGTGCCGGCTCGAGCAGCGGGTGCAGGTAGGCGACCGGCTCCTCGCCACGGCGGCGCCGGATGTAGGGGTGCACCGCGTGTCCCTGGATGGGCCCCGGCCGGACCAGCGCGACTTGGATCGCGAGGTCGTAGAAGCACCGCGGGCGCACCCGGGGCAGCGTCCCCATCTGCGCACGGCTCTCCACCTGGAAGACCCCGACCGTGTCCGCCTGGCACAAGAGGTCGTAGACGGCGTCTTCTTGGGGGAGGGCTGCCAGGTCGACCTCGACGCCGTAGTGCTCCGCGACGAGGTCGACCATGTGGTGGAGCGCCTCGAGCATCCCGAGGCCGAGCAGGTCGAACTTCACGAGCCCCGCAGCCGCGCAGTCGTCCTTGTCCCACTGCAGGACCGTGCGTGTGGGCATGCGCGCCGGCTCGACGGGACAGACGTCGACCACCGGTCGGTCGCAGATCACCATGCCGCCCGAGTGGATGCCGAGATGGCGTGGGAAGTCGAGCACCTCGGTCGCAAGGCCGCGCAACACCGGTGGCAGCTCTCCTCGCGCAGAGAGCGGCTCCGTGCGGTCGGTCTGCTCGGCCCAGCGGTCCACGTCGCAGGCTGGGATCCCGAGCGCCTTGCCCATGTCGCGCAGCGCGGAGCGCTTCCGGTAGGTGACGACGTTCGCGACCTGCGCGGCGTGACGGCGGCCATAGCGCTCGTAGACGTACTGGATGATCTCCTCTCGACGCGTGGACTCGATGTCGAGGTCGATGTCGGGCGGGCCGTCGCGCGCGGGCGACAGGAACCGCTCGAAGAGCAGGCCGAGCGACACCGCGTCGACGATCGTGATGCCGAGCACGTAGCAGACCGCGGACGTCGCGGCCGAGCCGCGGCCCTGGCAGTAGACGCCGGTGCGCCGGCACTGCTCCACGATGTCCCACACGATGAGGAAGTAGCCCGCGTAGCCGAGGGTCTCGATGACCGAGAGCTCGTGCTCCAGCCGCTCCCACGCGTGGCGGTTCGCCTCGCCGCGGGGCCCGTACCGGCGGATCGCCCCTTCTTCTACGAGATGGCGCAGCCAGGTGCTCTCGTCGTGGCCGGGAGGGACCGGGAAGTCCGGCAGCTTCGGGGCGACCAGGCCCAGGTCGAAGGCACAGGCCGCGCCGATCTCCGCCGCCTGCTCCACCACGCCCGGCCAGCGCGCGAAACGCCGCTCCTGCTCCGCGCCGCTGCGCAGGCAGGCCGCTGCCGACGCGGGGAGCCATCCGGACAGCTCCTCGAGCGGCCGGCGCGCCCGCACGGCTGCCAGCGCCGTCGCGAGGGGGAACCTCGACGGCGAGGCGAAGTGGACGTTGTTGGTGGCGACGAGCGCGCAGCCGGCACGGACCGCGAGCTCGGCGAGCACGTCGTTGCGCGTGGAGTCGACCGGGTCTCCGTGGTCCCAGAGCTCGACCGCGACGTCGTCCCTCCCGAACGCGGCCACGAGCTCGTCGAGGCGCCGGCGTGCCGCGCGCGGTCCCTCCTCCGTCAGCGCGGCGGCCAGCGTCCCCTTCCGGCACCCGGTGAGGACCTGCCAGCCCCCTCCGTGCGCCCGGGCGTCCGCGTGCGCCTCGGCGAGCATGGCCAGCGAGAACGCAGGCCGACCCTTCTCGCCGCCGGCGAGCTGCGCCTCGGCGATGGTGCGGCTGAGGCGTGCATAGCCCTGCGGGTCACGGGCGAGCACCACCAGGTGGCGGCCCCCGGGGTCGGGCTCGCCGTTGCGCCCGGGCCCGGGGGCGGGCACAGGCCTGCCGGGCGCAGGCCCGGGGGCGGCCACGGACTGGCTGCCGGTGGGCGCAGGCCGGCCGGCGGGACCGAGGGTGAGCTCCGCTCCGAAGACCGTGGGGAGCCCGGCACGCCGCGCCGCCTCGGAGAAGCGCACGACGCCGTAGAGGCCGTTGTGGTCGGTGAGCGCGAGCGCGGACAGGCCGAGCCGGGCGGCTTCGGCTACGAGCTCCTCGGGATGGGAGGCGCCGTCGAGGAACGAGAAGTTGGAATGGCAGTGCAACTCTGCATAGGGCGTCGTGGGCCGCATCTCTCAGTGACCTTCGGTCGCAGGTGGCTCAGTCGTAGGTGGCTCGGTCGTAGGTGGCTCAGTCGTAGGTGGCTCAGTCGTAGGTGGCTCAGTCGTAGGTGGCTTCGACCCGCCAGCAGCGGCGCTCGGTCACGAGGAGCCGTGCCACTCCGTCTGCGGTCAGGACCTGCAGGCGCGCGGCGCGCCGGCGCGCCGGCGACCACCATCGCTCCTCCACCGGCCACGGTGCGCTCCACGCGACGACTGGGGCCCAGAGGCCGCCGTCGACCGAGAGCCTCTCGGGCTCGGCCGTGAGCAACCCCCTGGCGGTGACCCCGACGGGCGCGCCGCTCCGGTCGAGAACCTCGACCGGTCGCTCCCCGACCGTCACCCGTGCAGGCGCAGGGGGCGGGAGACGCCCAGGCCACGGGGGGTCCAAGGAGGCCTGGGAGGCCTTCCGGCGCGATCCCTTCCGCTCCCGCCCGGGTGCGGGCGGGGGGCCCGGCGACGAACGCGTGACCGCAGGGCTCCAGGTCACCAGCCGGCAGCGGTCCGCCGGCCCCCGACCGCCTTCGAGCACGGGAACCGTGACCGCCTCGGTGCCCAGCCGTCGCTGGAGCGCAGTCAGCACCTCGCCGGCACGCTCGTCGGCCGCGCTCGTGCCTCCCCAGAACCCGGGCTGCCGGTCCTGCAATGCCAGCGCGTGCCCGAGAGCGGCGACGAGCCGGGAGCCCGTGCCGGCGACCCGGTAGCCGGAGAGCTCGCTGTCGAGACCACGGGCGAGCCGGTGCGCCCGGATCCCCCGGGTGCCGAAGCGGGCGAGCACGTCGGCTGCAGGGACCTGGGCGAAGTCCCCGAGCGTGGACAGCCCCAGTCGGACGAGGACCTCGGCGAGCTCGGGATCCGAGAGCACGGCGACAGACCAGGGAGCGAGGAAGCATGCGGTCTCCCCCGCCGGCACGACCGTCCCGACCCTCGCTGCGAGCACGGCGGCGAAGACCCCCTCGGCCACCCCCAGCCGGACCTCGCCGCTCCCCACGCCGTCCTCGCCGTCGCGCCTCCCCTCCCCAGGGATCCCGAGAGCGGCCTGCACCGCCTCTGCCACCTGGGCGAGCACGGCCTCCTCGGTGCCGAAATAGCGCGTCGGGCCCTTGATCGGCAGCGTGCACACCCCTGGCCGGACCGCATCCACCCATGGGCACACCGACGAGAGGGCCTCGACCACCCGACCGAAGCGACGGAGGTGCACCCCACCGTCGTCCTCGCCGGGTGCCTCGAGCTCCGGGCACTCGACGAGGAGGAGTCGGGGGGGGACGGGCTCGGTCACGCCCCGACCACCTTCCCGGTCGCGGCAGGCAGCCACAGCTCCTGGCGGACCGGGCGTGCCGCCGACCCGCGCCCGCGAGCCACCACGGTGACGCGGCGCGACCGGAGGCGTCCGGCGCCTTCTGCGAGCCCCTGCCACTGCGCCGCCTCCACCACGAGCTCGAGCTCGGCTGGGAAGGGTCCCGGCCGCTCTTCGACCACGAGCAGCACGGCACCGCGCTCACGGGCTCGCGCGACGAGCGTCCTCGCCGCGGCGGACCTCGCACGGCGCGGTGGTGCGAGCACCACGAGGTCGATCCCGTCCACGAGGACGGCCGTGGCGACGGCCCACTCGCCAGGAGCCGCCCGCACCACCACCAGCCGCTCGAGGTCCAGCCCGTAGCCAGCGGCGGCGAGGAGGCCCATCTCCTCCGTCCCCACCGTCGCGCACCAGGATCCGGCGGCTGACGGTCCTGCCGCGACGGCCATGGCCAGGCTGGATGCCGCCTCCCCCGTGCACCGCACGACGCTCCCGCGCCGCAGACCCCCGTCGGGCAGCAATGCGGCGATCGGGGGAAGGACCGGAAGAAGGCGGGTCCTGCTCGCGGCGACCGGCCGCACCCGCTCGGCGAGCGCCTGGAGCCCATGGGGTCGCTGGGGACCATGGGGACTGGACGTGGAGTCGAACATATGTTCGCCAACCATACCGCTCGGCTCCGGCGGTGTCTCCTGGCGACGCCGTCGTATCCTCGAAGCTCGTGACCAGGGCGCGGCCGTACCTGTTCGCCCTCGGCGTCTACCTGGTCATCGCCCTGGCAGCCTGGTGGCACCTGCTCTCGGGCTTCGGTGCCGCGCTCCCCACCGGTTCGGCCGACACCGGCCAGGAGGTGTGGTTCCTCGCATGGCTCCCGCACGCGCTCGGGACCGGCTCGAACCCCTTCTTCAGCCGCGCCATCTTCTCGAGCTCAGGGGTGGACCTGCTCGACAACACGTCGATGGACCTCCTCGGTCTCCTGCTGGCGCCGGTCACGGTGACGGCGGGTCCGATCGCCTCCCTCGACCTGGCGGTCGTGCTGGCGCCCGCGCTGAGCGCGCTGGGGGCGTTCGCCCTGTGCCGCCGCTACGTCGCCTGGTCGCCCGCCGCCTTCGCAGGCGGGCTCTGCTACGGCTTCGGGCCCTTCCTCACCGGCGACCTCCGCTACGGCCATCTCGACCTCACCTGGCTCGTCCTGCCGCCGCTGATCCTGTGCTGCCTCGACGCATTGCTCGTCCGAGGCACCGACCGCACGCTCTTCGTGGGCGGGGCCCTGGGAGTGCTCGTGGTCGCCCAGTTCTTCGTCTCGACCGAGCTGCTCGCTCTCAGCGCGTTGACGGCTGCCGTCGCGGCGATCGTCGTCTCGCTCGGATGGCCGAGGGCGGCGCTGGCCAGCCTCGCCGCCGCGTGGCGCGGGCTCGCCGTCGCGGCAGGGATCGTCGTCCTCGCGCTCGCGTACCCCTTCTGGGTCGTCGTAGCCGGACCGCACCATGTCGTCGGAGCGGTCTGGCCCCACATCGGCGGGATCGCCACGTCCCTCGCGGCGACCGTCGAACCCCACGCCGAGCTGGCGAGCGTCGCCTTCGTCTCCGGATCGAACGGCAGCTACCTCGGGGTCGCGCTCTTGGCCGTGCTGCTCTTCGGGGGGGTCGTCCTGTGGCGCTCTGCGGTGCTGCGCGTCGCCCTTGCGACGGCACTCGTCGTGTACGTCGGGTCGCTCGGCTACGAGCTCCACGTCGGGAACCGGGCGGTCCATGTACCGCTGCCCGCCGCGGTGCTCGGGCACATCCCGCTCCTCGACTCGATCGTGCCCGAGAGGTTCGCCGCGATGGTCGACCTCTTCTGCGGGCTCGCGCTCGCCGTGATCGTCGACCGCCTCCGGGCATGGGACAGGCCGCACGCGTCGGCCGCGTCGCACGCGTCGGCCACGCCGAACGAGTCGTGCGACGAGACGAGCGCAGTCGCTTGGAGACCGGCGAGGCCGTTGCTCGCCGGGCTCGCGCTCTCGGTGGCTGCGTTCGCGCTGGTCCCGTTCGTCACCGCTCCGATGTGGCCCTATGCCGTCGCGGCGTCTCCCCGCCCTGCAGCCTTCGCCCGACCGTTCCCTGCGGATCCAGGCGCCCATGGCCGCCGGGCACCTGTCGTCGTCGCCTACCCGGATACATCGTCGTGGGTGTCCAAGGAGATGACCTGGCAAGCGGAGGACGGTTTCTCCTTCACGCTGGCCGACGGATATGCCATCGTCCCCGGCCCGGGCGGCCGAGCCGTGGAGTCCCCCCACACGGACGCGCTGTGGCTCGTCTTCGCTGCCGGCATCGTGCAGCGGCTGCACCTCCCCCTCGCAACGACGACGCGGGTCGCGTTGGTGGGCGACCTGCACGCGCTCGAGGTCGACGACGTCGTCGTCCTCCCTGGAGCCCCGGGGTCGAAAGCGGTCCGGCGCGCGCTCGGAGAGGTGCTCGGCCCACCGCGCCGGATGCACGGCGGTGCAGCCGTCTGGAACGTCCGGGCTGCACCCGGCTGACGCGCACCGGGCACCGGGCGCCGGGCGCCGGGCATCGGGCGCCGGGCGCCGGGCGCACCATCCTCGGCGGGAAGATGGGCTCGACCTAACCTCACGTCGTGCGCGGGCCCGCCGTCGGCTGAACGTGATCAAGTACCTCGGATCCAAGCGACGGCTCGTGCCCGTGCTCGAGGCGATCGGCGCGGCGAGCGGCGCCCGGCGCGCGCTGGACCTGTTCACCGGCACGACCCGGGTCGCCCAGGCGTTCAAGCGCCTCGGGATGCACGTGACCGCTGTCGATCTCGCGCGCTACGCCGAAGTCTTCGCCCGCTGCTACATCGAGACGGACGCGGCGACCCTGCCCGAACGCGAGCTCTCGGACGCGCTGGCGCACCTGAACGCGCTCCCCGGATCCGCTGGCTACGTCACCGAGACGTTCTGCAGGCAGGCCCGGTTCTTCCAGCCGTTCAACGGAGAGCGGATCGACGCCATCCGCGACGCGATCGGGGAGAGCTACGCGGGGACTCCGCTCGAGCCGGTGCTCCTCACCAGCCTCATCGAAGCGGCTGACCGGGTCGACTCGACCGTCGGGGTGCAGATGGCCTTCGTCAAGCAGTGGGCGCAGCGCTCGTACAAGCGGCTGGAGCTCGTCGCGCCGGCTTTGCTGCGCGGCATCGGGCTCGCGAGACGAGGCGACGCCAGGGCGCTCGCGCGCGAGCTCGGGAGCTTCGACCTCGCCTACCTCGATCCCCCGTACAACCAGCACCGCTACTTCACCAACTACCACGTGTGGGAGACGCTGGTCGCGTGGGACGCGCCGCCGCACTACGGCATCGCCTGCAAGCGCATCGACGCCAAAGATCCTGCCACCGGCAGCGACTTCAACTCGAAGCGCCGCATGCCCGCGGCGCTCGCCGACACCGTGGCATCGGTGGATTGCGGGCTCTTGCTCCTGTCGTACAACGACGAGTCGTGGGTCGGCGTCGAAGAGCTCGAGAGCATGTGCTCACACCATCGGGAGGTCGTCACCCTCTCTTTCGACTCGGCGCGCTATGTCGGCGCGCGTATCGGGATCCACAACCCGTCAGGGGTGAAGGTCGGGACCGTCTCCCATCTCTTCAACCGCGAGTACCTGGTGGTGGCAGGCAGCGTGGCCGCGGTGCGCAGAGCCGTCGCCGCCGCGGCCGCCGCCCATCCCGCTGCACGCTCACCCGGC
Organism: Actinomycetes bacterium; assembly: GCA_021822565.1. Taxonomy (GTDB): domain Bacteria; phylum Actinomycetota; class Acidimicrobiia; order Acidimicrobiales; family RAAP-2; genus JAJYVT01. Next base: position 16,713 of record JAKAQM010000034.1, read on the forward strand.
CGGGACCAGCCGTCCACGCGCCGGACGGCCCTCTGGAGAGCAGCTCCTGGCGCGGGATCGTCAGTGAGCGAAGCGCACCGTGGGCAGGATGCGCGCGAGCCACCGGGGCTGATGCCACGCGGCGTGGTGGGTGAGGCGGAGCAGCGCGGGGAGCAGGACGAGGCGGACGACGACGGCGTCGAGCGCGACGGCCACTGCGAGGATCACGCCCATCTCCTTGGGTGCGAGTGGCCCGGAGAGGGCGAAGGTCAAGAACACGGCGATCATGACCGCCGCGGCCGAGACCACGACCCGGCCCGAGGTGCGGACGGAGCCGACCATCGAGTGCTCGGGGTCGGCGTGGGTCTCGTAGCGCTCCTTGGCGGCGGAGAGGAGGAAGAGGGTGTAGTCCATGGCCACACCGAACACCATGGCGCCGAAGAAGAGCGGAGCCCAGGCGTCGACGAAACCCTGAGGGGTGAAGTGCAGCAATCCGGAGAGGTCGCCGTTCTGGAAGATGAGCCGGGCGACGCCGAATGCTCCGGCCACTGAGAGGCCGGTGATGACGACGCCGAAGAAGGCGACGATCGGGGCGCCGAGCGCAACCAGGAGCAGGATGAACCCGAGCCCCGCGAGCATCCCGAAGACGAGCGGCGTGTCGCTGGCGAGCGCTCGTTGCAGGTCGTAGTTCTCGGCCGCAGCACCTCCGACGAGCGATCCGGGAGGCAGGTCCTGACCGAGCCGCCGGATCGTCGCCCCGGTGGCCGAGGCGGAGGGGCCGGTGGCCGGGATGACCTCGTCGAGGGTCCACCCGTCGTGGGTCGGCCCGGGCATCACCGTGGCGACACCCGAGGTGTGCCGGGCTGCTCGCAGCCCCGCCGCTTGCTCGGTGGCGGGGACGAGCACTTGGAGGGTGCCGGGGAAGCCGGGGCCGAAGGCGCTGGTGACCTGCTCGTAGCCGATCCTGGCGTTCGCGGTCGCCGGGATGATGGTGATGGACGGCATCGAGGTGCGCAGCCCGAGGACGGGCGACGCGGCGAGCAGCAGCACGGCGACGGCGCCCAGGGCCGCCGGCCAGGGGTGTGCCCAGAGCAAGCGGCCCCACGCGTGGAGCCGCTCCTCGAGCCGGTGACCGTGCGAATGGTCCGACGTGCCGCGGCGGAGCCGCACCCGCGCTGAGTTGACCCGGGTTCCGAGCCTCCCGAGGACCGCGGGGAGGAGGGTGAGGGTGGCGGCGAGCACCGCGACGACCGAGAGCATGATCCCGAGCGCCATCGACCGGAAGGCGGGGCTCGGCACGATGAGGATCGACGCGAGCGAAGCCAGCACGGTCAGCGCGGAGAACGCGACGGCCTTGCCCGCGGTGGCGAGCGTCTCGGCCACTGCGGCTGCCGACGCTTCCCGGTCCCCGGGCCGCGCGCCACGTCGCTCGAGCGCGGCCCGAAAGCGCACGACGAGGAACAGCGCGTAGTCGATGCCCAGGGCCAGAGCGAACATGAGCGCGAAGTTCAGCGCCCAGATCGAGACGGGAGCCAGATGGCTGGCGATCACGAGCGCGCCTGCAGCGACGACGAGGCCGACCATCGTCAGCATGAGCGGGAGACCCGCGGCCACGAGGCTTCCAAAGGCGATCACCAAGATGGCCAGGGTGACCGGCCACGAGAGCATCTCGGAGCGCATCATGGCCGAGTGGTTGGCCGAGTTGAAGTCCGCCCACAGCGCGCTGTCGCCGGTGAGGGTGACGGTCACGTTCCGGGTGCCCAGCCGCGACAGCGGGCCGGCGAGGTCGCCAGCCGCGGTCACCATCTGGTTCGTGCCAGCCGCTGCTCCTGCGGTGACGACGGCGGTGCGGCCGTTCGCCGAGATCGACGAACCAGGCCGGGGCGCGAGGACCGTGGAGACCTCCTTGCTCGATCGCAGCATCCCTTCGACCCTGCCCACGACAGCCTGCGCGCCCGGGTCATCGGCGATCGGTCGGACCCGGTCGACGATGACGACCTGTAGAGCGCTCGACCCGAGCCCGGCGAAGTCGCGGCGGATGACCTGGCGCGCCTGAACCGACGCGCTGGCGGAATCCTGCCAACCCGCTCCAGCGAGCGCGGACTCCACCTTCGGGGCGAACATGCCGAACACCACGAGGATCACGAGCCATGCGAGCAGCACGGGTCGGAGATGCGATCCGGTCCACGCACCCAGCCGTGCGAAGGCTCCAGGAGGACGGTCTAGAACGCGGGCGTCGGTCGCAGCAGGTCGCGCACCCGGGGTCGTCGTGGCCAGTGGTCCTCCTATACCCATGGGGGTATCCTAGAGGCTCGGCCCGGTCTCGGCAAGCTGCAGCTTTCGACCGGGCCTTGAACAAAACGCCGGGCACCTGCGGGCACCTGCGGGCGACTGCGTGCACCTGCGGGCCTCAGGGGGCAGCGGACGTGGGCCCCGGGTATCCTCGCTCGCGCCGGTAGCGTGCAGAGCCGTGAGACGTGAGAGCGTCGCCGCACTGGCAGAGGCTGCACCCGGGCGCTTCGCCTTCGGCCTCGGCACGTCTTGCGAGGTGATCGTCGAGCAGTGGAACGGCATTGCCCTGGACCGCCGCTACGCGCGCGTGCACGACACGCTCGCGTTCCTCCTCCCCCCTACCTCGCTGCCCTTCGACCGGGCATGCTCAGACTGGCCGGACGGGAGGCGGACGGGGTGATCCTCGACGGGCTCTCCGCCCACGACGTCGCGACGTCGATCGCCGACGAGGTCGTCGGCGCGCTGGTCGCGCTCGGAGGGTGACGGTGGACTTCCGGACGCTCCCGGTCGCCGAGCTCGCCCGGCGCGTCCGCGACAAGGAGCTCTCCGCGCGCGAGGTGGTGACCGCGTCGATCGAGCGCATCGAGGCGACCAACCCGGCCATCCTCGCCTTCGTGGCCGTGGACCCAGAACGAGCGCTCGAGCAGGCGGGGGCCGTCGACCAGCTCGTCGCGACCGGCGGCGACCCCGGTCCGCTCGCGGGCGTGCCGATCGGGGTGAAGGACGGCGAGGACGCCGCCGGGTACCGCACGACCCATGGATCGGCGCTGCTCGCCACAGCGCCCCCTGCCGTGCACGACTCGGCGCTCGTCGCGCGCCTTCGGGCCGCGGGTGCGGTCGTGGTCGGCAAGACGAACCTGCCGGAGTTCGCGTGGAGCGCGCACACCTCCAACACTCTCTTCGGCACGACGTGCAACCCGTGGGCGAGCGATCACAGCGCCGGAGGATCCTCCGGCGGCTCGGCGGCAGCCGTCGCTGCGGGGATGGTGCCGCTCGCGACCGGGAGCGACGGAGGCGGGTCGATCAGGATCCCCTCGTCGTGCTGCGCGCTGTCGGGGATGAAGCCGTCGCTCGGCCGGGTGCCCGCCGGAGGGACCAACGGAGCAGGCTGGCTCGGCCTGTCCTCGAAGGGCGTGCTCGGCCGCACCATCGAGGACGTGGTCGTGGCTCTCGACGCCGCCGTCGGCCCCGATCCGACGGACCTCGAGTCGCTGCCCCGACCCGAGGCGAGCTGGCGCGACGCCCTCGTCGAGCCCAGGGTCCCCGCGCGCGTCGCCTGGTCGCCGGCGCTCGGGTACGCCGACGTCGACCGTTCGGTCCTCGCGGTAGTCCAGCGGGCGGTCGAGGCGCTGGACTCCCTCGGGGCCGAGGTCGTCGAGGTGCCCACCGTCTTCGAGGAGGACCCGCTCGACGACTGGCTGGCCATCGTGGCCACCTGCCTGCTGCGGACGCTCGAGCCCTACGAGGCGCGCTGGGGCGCAGCGACACCGCTGCTCGTGTCCATGGTCGAGCACGCTCGCACGCTCCCGGCGCGGGGAGTGGTCCGCGCGCTCGACCGGTGCCACGAGCTGAACCTGCGGCTGGTCGAGCTCTTCAGGGACGTCCGGCTCCTCGTGACCCCCACGACCGCGGGGGCTCCCCCTCCCAACGCGCTCGGTGGAAAGGGGCTGGTCAACGGGGTGGTCGACCCGAACTGGGTGCGCCTCACCTACCCGTTCAACATGACGCGTTCGCCGGTCGCCACGGTGTGCGCCGGGCTCGACGTTGACGGCCTGCCCGTCGGGGTCCAGCTCGTGGGACCCCAGCACGCCGACCTCGTGGTCCTCCGCTCCGCCGCAGCCCTCGAGCAGGCGCTGGGCTTCGAGGCCACTGCGCCCCTCTGAGCCTCCTCCGCTCAGCCGTCCTCACCAGCGCGGGCCGAGCGGGCCGAGACGGCCGAGACGGTCGCGGGCTGCGCGGCGGGCCGGCCGATACGCAGGCCCGGCCACCGGACGCTCCGTGCCTCGAAGGGAGCACAGAGGGCGGCGACCGTCACCGCCATGATGGCCACGACCACCATCACGTCCGACAAGGCGCCGTCGTGGCGGAGCGATCGCAGGATCCCGAGCACCGAGGAGGCCCCGACGAGCGTCTCGGCGGCGCCGAGCCCCACGAGGACTCGGCGCAGACGAACGCCCGCCACCGGTGCGAGCACGACGAGCCCCCAGGTGAGGTACCACGCCCACAGCACCGGGCTGAGCAACGCGAGCAGCAGCAGCGTGGCGCCGAGCGCCCGGAGGTCGCCGAGGCGCGGCGACCGCCACAGCAGCCAGGTGCCGGCGGCGACCGCGACGGCGACGCCCGCCACCGAGGTGACCGTGCGGACCGAGGACAGCGCGATGGGGACCCCTGCGAGATGGAGCGCCCCCGCCAGCACGTGGGCTGCGGCGTCCACCGGCGTCACGCCGGTGGACACCTTGTCGGGCGCGGTCAGGCTGAGCACCCATCCCCAGCCGACCCCGGAGGCGGCGGAGAGGGCCGCCAGCGTCGCCGCGCCGATCCCGAGGGCTTCCAGCGTGCGGACGAAGCGTCCGGGAAGGCGGGCGCGCGCGCCGTCCCAGTTCCACCCGATGAGCACCACCCCGAGCATCGCCGGTGCTTTCACCCCGGCTGCGAGCGCGCAGAGCACGATGCCGGGGACCGGGCCGAACCTCTTCCAGGCGGCGAGCCCGGCCACGAGGAGCCCCACCATCAGCCCGTCGTTGTGCGCGCCGCCGATGAGCGTCGCGAGCACGATCGGGCTGCCGGCCCCGAGCACCACGACGGCCGCCGGGTCACGGCCGGCGCTTCGTGCAAGGGTCGGCAAGGCCACGGCCATGAGCACCACGCCGGCGACCGCCAAGAGCCGGAGCAAGAACAGGTCGGCGAGCACCTGGTGGCCCGACAGCTGGGTGACCAGCCCGTCGAGCGAGAGGAACGTGGGCCCGTACGGCGACGGGGTGTTCGCCCAGAGCGGTCCGGCGAGAAGGTTGAACCTCGTGGCTCCGAGGACCCCGGTCCCGTAGACGTACGGGTCGATGTGGAACGAGACCATCGCGCCCTGCCCCGCATAGCTGTACACGTCCCGGCTGAACAGCGGCGGCGCGAGCACGAAGGGCAGCGCCCAGACCACGAGCACCTTCGCGACGGCGGAGACCCGCACGCCCGGGTGGTGCCACAGGGCGCTGAGCAGCCTCCACCACACCGCGCACAGCGCCAGGAGCCCGCCGTAGACCGCGAGGATGCTGATCGCCGGCGCTCGCGCAGAGCCCGAGCCGACGAAGCCGAGGGGGCCCCCGGGGGTCCCGAAGTACCACGCGCCCGGGAGGTGCGAGACGAAGCTCGGCCCGCCGGCCATCGCGCCCGCCACCACGATCACGCCGGCACCAAGACCGGCGACGGCATAGCGCCGGAGCGAGGGCGCCTCCGCTGCCTGGCGAACGAGCTCGGCCGCCACGCGGTGCTTCAGTCGCTCAAGCATTCTTGTCCATCCTTGCCGGACACCACGTGAAGGCTGCCACAAAGCGCCGGCCTCGTATCCGTCATGCCGGGCACAGGGGCGCGCCGGGCGGAGGGGCGTCGCCGAGGCCGAGACGCGAGAATGGGCCAATGGACAAGATCGGGGTCGTCGACACGATGTTCGCTCGCTACGACATGGGCGCGGAGGCGGTCGACGAGCTCACGCGTTGCCCCGGGCACGGCGAGCGCTTCGAGATCGTGCGCCGGACCGTGCCCGGCTTCAAGGACCTCGCGGTGGCGGCGAAGCGGATGATCGAGGTCGACGGGTGCCGCATCGTGGTGGCGCTCGGGATGCCCGGCAAGGCGCCGATCGACAAGACCTGCGCCCACGAGGCGTCGACGGGGATCATGATGGCGCAGCTGATGACCACGACCCCCATCCTCGAGGTCTTCGTCCACGAGGACGAGGAGGACGACCCTGCCGACCTCGTTCCCGTGTGCAAGGACCGGTCTCGCAAGCACGCCCGCAACGCGTACTGGATGCTCTACGAGCCCGAGGAGCTGACGCGGCGCGCCGGACGCGGCGTGCGCCAGGGCTACGCGGACGCGGGACCCATCCCACAGCGCGCGTAGGCCCGAACCTCGGCCGGCGCTCCCCTCGAGGCACAGCCCCTTCGGCCCGCCTCAGAGGTCCACCACGTGGTGCGCGAACGTGACGACCCAGGCCACCGCGACCAGCGCCGCGGGGAGCCAGAGCCGGTGGCGGGAGCCGATGAGGACGACCGAGGACAGGACGTACACATCTTCGAATGCCCGGAAGTCTGCGTGCCCGTACCAGATCCCGCGGGCGAGTGAGAGCGCGACGAGGACGGCGACCGCCCATCCGGTCTTCTCCCAGACCGGCACCCGCGATCGAAGCAGCGACCAGGCTGCGTAGAGGGTCACGACGGCGAGCACGAAGAACTCCCCGAGCCACAGGAGCGAGGTGGGCGAGGAGATCCGAGCGAGGTAGTGCACGACGGCACCCACCATGTTGACCGCGGGCGCGGCGAGGTTGTCCCCCGTGTCGGCGCGCATCGGAAGGATCCCCGTCACCGCCCAGCCGGTGAGCTGCCACCCGACGAACGCGAGCCCTGGCAGCACCCACGCCAGGTCGAAGGCCCCTGGACGCCGCCGACGGCGAAGGATCTGCACCACTGCGACGAGCCCCAGTGCGATGACGATGTCGAGGGTCGTCTCGAGCGTGAGCACCGCGCAGGCCAGCACGATCCCCGCGAGCACCGGGCGGTTCCGTCGCAACGCCACCAGGCCGCCGACGAGAAAGCAGCTCGCGACGACCTCGGGGAGGTCGCGCCCGATGCTGAAGAGGAACCCCCAGTACCCGGCGACCAAGAGCCCCCACGCCGCATGCCGCCCTGCGTCCCGGGCGATGACCCCGCCCAGCCACGCCAGCACCACGAGCGCGGCGAGGTTCACCGCGACCAGGGCGTCGGGGACCAACTGGTGCTGGCCGCCGGACGCGAGCCATGCCAGCACCGACATGCCGATCCGCTCGATGCGGAACCCTGCGTCCAAGGTGATGCCGAACGCCGTCTTGTGAAGGTCCGCCGGGTCGAGCGCGAGCCGGTAGTAGAACTGGCCGTCGTACCCGGTGCC
>JAKAQM010000161.1 GCA_021822565.1 Actinomycetes bacterium
CGGCCCGGGCCGTCAAGGTCGGCGGCCCAGTGCTTCCGGAGCCGGCTCCCCGACCTTGACCGCCCTCGCTGCGCCGGCCCGAGCGTGAGAAACCTCGAAAAGGGCTCTCCATCTCAGTGCAGCGGCGGGCTGGGTCCGGAGAGAAGCGGCTGGTCAGCCGGCCTTTCGCCATGGTCGGTCGAGCGAGGGACCGGCAAGGCTCTCGCAGCGGACTCGCTTGTCCGGGGGTGGCACCGGCAACGTTCGACGGGGAGCGTGGGCGCCGGCAACGAGCGAGCGGTAGGTGCGGGGAGTGGCCTGCACTGACTGTTCGAGGAGGCGGTAGAAGAGCATGCCCCGAGCCCGGGATCGGCGGCGGTTGAAGCGGAACGCGAACTCGTCGAGATAGGCCTGCAGGTGTGCCGGCTGGACGCCGCCTTGATGGGTCCCTTCGAGCCAGCGCTTGAGGAGCGAGGCGACCCGGTGGACCGCAGGCAGCAGCTCGTGGGCCTCGTGACCAGAGCCTGAGACGACGACGGGCACGTGGACGTAGTCGTTGCCACATGCCGGGGGATAGGAAGGCCATCCGTCGGTGAGCACCGTCGAGGACGGCTCGACGGTGTCGAGCAGGAACGCTCGCAGGACCGGCGCGCTCGCATCGGCGATGACCCGCAGCCGGCATCGGCCGAAGGTTCTCTCTTCACGCTCGACAGCCACCGCCACGAGCGTCTTGCCGAGCGCACCACGCCCCGGCCGACCAGGCTCTGGACCGCCGAGGACGGTCTCGTCGACCTCGACGCTGCCAGAGAGCCGGTCCCGACCGGGCCGGATCATCGCCGTGCGATAGCGATGGAGTATGGCCCACGCCGTCTGTTCCGAGCCGATGCCGAGCTCCCGCTTGAGCCCGAGAGCGGAGATCCCATCCTTCTGGCTCGTGAGGTGCCAGGCGGCGGCGAACCAGACGGTGAGCGGGGTACGCGTGCCGTGGAAGATCGTGCCGGCGGTGGCCGAGACCCGACGCCCACAGCCGCCGCAGGACCAACGACCGTCACCGAGCCGCCAGCCGACCGCCTCACCGCAATGCGGGCAGGAGAAGCCATCAGGCCACCGAAGCCAGTCGAGGTAGTCCAGGCACGCGCGGTCATCAGGGAACCAACTGAGCAGGTCGCCGTACGAGTGTGGGTAGTCCCTGCCCGCCACTGGCGATCCTTTCGGCACCTCAAGAGTCTACTGCACTGAGATGGAGAGCCCTTACCTCGAATTTCCTGGTGTGGACCTTCGCGTGGACCTTCTCGTGGACGTCCACAGCGCATTGTCGCCCCTATGACCAACGCCCCATACCCCACCACTGCATCCCCGGCCGCCGTTCCCGTCACGCTCTCACTGGCGATCGACGATCGGCTGGTCCTCACGGTGGCCGAGGCCGGCGAGCTGCTCGGCATCTCCCGGGCCTTCGCCTACGAGCTGGTCGCCCGCGGCGAGCTGCCCGTGGTCCGCCTGGGCCGTCGCCGGCTGGTCCCGAAGATCGCCCTGCTGGCCCTGGTGGGTCTCGACCCCGTCGCTCCCACCGGCGCGAGCGACCCCGCTGACGCCGCCTGATCGTCCGTGCTGTCCATCGGCAAGATGGTGTCCGGTGCCGAGGACTACTACCTGAAGACCGTCGCCGACGGTCGGGAGGAGTACTACACCGGCGCCGGCGAGGCTCCCGGCACGTGGCTGGGGTCGAGCGCCGCCCAACTCGGCCTTTCGGGCGAGGTGGCGCCCGATGACCTCCGCATGCTGTTGGCCGGCGTGGCCCCCGACGGCCGCTGCCTCACCACCGGGCGAGCGAAGTCGGCGGGACGGGTGGCCGGGTTCGACCTCACGTTCTCGGCCCCCAAGTCCGTCTCCCTCCTCTACGGCCTCGGCGACGACGAGGTGTCCGCCGCCACCAGGGACGCCCACGCAGACGCAGTGGCCGGCGCCCTCGACTACCTCGAGCGCCACGGCCTGCGCCTCCGCCGAGGGGCCGGCGGGGAACGCCGCATCGCCGCCACCGGGCTCGTCGCCGCGGCGTTCGTCCACCGGACCTCGCGCTCGGGGGACCCCCAGCTCCATACCCATGTGCTGGTGGCCAACTCTGCCCTCGGCGTCGACGGGACGTGGTCGGCGCCCGACGCTCGCCTCCTCTACTTTCACGCCCGGACGGCCGGCTTCCTCTACCAGGCCGCCCTCCGTGCTCAGCTGACCGAGCGCCTTGGGGTCGCCTTCGGTCCCGTGGTGAACGGCACGGCCGAGGTCGAGGGCGTGCCCCGGCCCCTCCTCCAGGTCTTCTCCACCCGACGTGCCGAGATCCGGCGCCATCTCGAGGAGCAGGGTGAGAGATCGGCGAGGGCCGCCGAGGTCGCCGCGCTCGCCACCCGGGCTCCCAAGGAGCCCGGGTCCGGCATCGACCCTGTGGCGTCACTCACCCTGCGAGACCGGTGGCGGCAACGTGCGACCGACCTCGACCTGGCCTTGCCGGACCTCGCCCGCCTGCAGGCCCAACGTGGGCATTGCGTCGGTCCGCCGACCACCATCGACGACCTCGTCACCGAGCTCACTTCACCCAGTGGCCTGACCGCCTCGGTGTCGACCTTCGAGCGTCGGGACGTCGTCCGGGCCGTGGCGGAACGGATGGCCCGCGGCGCATCACCGGCCGAGGTCGAGGCGATCGCTGACGCCGTTCTCGCCTCGCCCGAGGCGACCCCCCTCGCCCGGGTGGGTCGAGGAGGGGAGCTCCTGCACACGACGGCCGAGCTGCTCGACGTCGAGCGCGCCCTGCTCGACCAGGCCACGGCGGCGCAGGGTGCTGGGCGCGGGCTCGTCGGTCCGCAGGACCTGGCGGATGCGCTGGCCGCCTTCCCCGTGCTCGCCGGCGAGCAGCGGGACATGGTGGCTCGGCTGGCAACCTCCGGCGCAGGGGTCGACGTCGTGGTCGGCAAGGCGGGAGCCGGCAAGACGACCGCCCTCGCCGCAGCTGTGGGGGCCTGGACGCGCGCCGGCCATGACGTCTGGGGTGTTGCGCTCTCGGCCCGGGCCGCTATCGGGCTCGGCGACGGTGCCGCTATCCCGGCTATGACGATCGCTCGGTTCGTGCGCGACCTCGACGCCGGGAGTGCACACCTCGACGACCGTTCCGTCGTGGTGGTCGACGAGGCCGGCATGGTCGGCACCCGTTCGCTCGCGGGCCTCATCGGGCGTTGCGACGCCGCCGGCGCCAAGCTCGTCCTGGTGGGGGACCACCGCCAGCTTCCCGAGATCGAGGCCGGTGGCGCCTTCGCTGCGCTCGTCCATCGGATCGGCGCAGCCCACCTCACCGAGAACCGCCGACAGGAGCGGGCATGGGAACGCCTCGCCCTCGACGAGCTCCGCCACGGTGACCCCGGCCACGGACTGGGCGCGTTCATCGAGAACGACCGAGCTCATGCCGCACCAACCGTGCGGGAAGCGATGGCGGCCATGATCGCCAGGTGGGCGACATCTGCGGCTACGGGCGAGCAGGTGGCCATGCTCGCCGTCAATCGCAGGGACGTCGACGCGCTGAACGCCATGGCACGGACCGAGCTCCGATCCCGAGGTCAGCTCGGCGCCGACGTGGCCACGGTCGACGGGCTCGGCCTGGCCGTCGGGGACCGGGTCCTGTGCCTGCGCAACGACCGAGCCCTTGCCATCGCCAACGGCACTTTCGGCGTGGTCGATGCCGTCGACGAACGCACCGGCGTGACGGTGACGACGGCGCAAGGCCTGCGCCAGATCCCGTGGAGCTACGTGGAGGACGGGCACCTCGCCCACGGGTACGCGACGACGGTCCACAAGTCCCAGGGAGCAACCGTCGATCGTGCCTTCGTGCTGGCCACCGCCTCCCTCACCCGCGAGGCAGGCTACGTCGCCATGAGTAGGGCCCGCCGAGGGACGGAGCTCTTCGTCCCATCGGGAGCCTTCGAGGACGGCATCGACCGGGACCCGGCGGCCGAGCCCGCACGCGACGCCTTCGATGGTGTGGCCCGCCGCCTGCGCACCTCCCGGGCGAAGCAGCTCGCCCACGCCGACGTGAACCCCTGGCCCCGACCCAGTGCCATGACCACCTCAGTGCGCGAGGAGGCAATCGGCGCGGACGTCCGGACGATCCCGATCCCGGCGGACCCGCGAAGCCGGCCCGAGGACCGCTACCTTGGAGCCGTGCTCGGACGGCGGCCGGCATTCCTCGACGAGCGTGCGGTCTACGACGACCTGGCCGCGGCGATCACGGACTACCGGACGCACCACGGCATCGACGGCGACGATGCCCTCGGACCCCCGCCCCTTGCCGCGGCCTCCCGGCTGGCCTTCGACGACCTGGCCCGGCGGATCTCCGACTATCAGCGGCGGCTCGGCCGGGAGATCGCCCTCGACCACAGCGATCGGGGGCTCGGCCGGTGAGGCGGCGCGGCGAGGCCCCGGTCACGGCCGATCCCGGGTTCCCCGACTTCCCCGGCCGACCGTGGTTCGGCCTGTACGTGGGCGAGGGCCGAGATGCGACGGGCGCGTCCAACATGCAGTTCGCCGGGATCCAGCAGAGCGTGCTGGTCCTCGGCCCACCCCGGTCGGGCAAGACGAGCACCGTGGTCGTGCCTGCCGTGCTCGCCGCTCCCGCCGCGGTCGTCTCGACGTCGACCAAGCCGGACGTGTTGGCCGCCACGGTCGGATGGCGCCGGCAGCTCGGGAACTGCTTCGTCTTCGATCCGACCGGTGCTGTCCCACTGCCCGACGGAGCACTCCCGCTGCGGTGGTCGCCGGTCATCGGCTGCGACCAGTTCGAGACGGCCGTGGCCCGGGCCCACGCCCTGGCCTCCGCCGGACGTCCACTCGCACCCATGAGCGAGGCCTCCCACTGGGTGGAGCGGGCCGAGGCCCTCCTCGCCCCGTTGCTGTTCGTCGCCGCCCGCCGTGGACGGGACATGGGCGTCGTGTGCCGGTGGGTGCTCTCCCGGGACGTGCGCGAGCCGCTCGCTGCGCTCGAGGCCGAGGGTCACGACATGGCGATGTCCGTGCTGGCCGGGGTGGCGGCAACGGAGGACCGGGAGCGGTCCGGGATCTTCTCCACCGCGGCAGGCGTGCTCGCCGCCTACCGATCCGAGGCCGCCCTCGAGTCGGCCCGCCATCCGAACTTCGACCCCGACGACTTCACGGCGTCGGCCGACGCCGCCTTCATCTGTGCCCCGGCCCACGCACAG